>CAJCJD010000017.1 GCA_903970555.1 Vulcanimicrobiota bacterium | reverse complement strand
GCAACATCAAGCTGCGGCAAGATCTCGCTGCGGAAACGCGCGACAAGCGCATCTTCCTGCCACTCCGGCCGCTGGCTCAGCGCATACATCGCTGCACGCGCTTCGGCGCCCTCGCCGACGCATTCGAACGGTTTGTGGTCGCGGTATTCCAGCAGCGCGTCGAATCCAGCCGCCTGTGTGTCATCGTCCAGCAGGTTGCGACCGAAGATGGCCAACAGTCGCGGCTTGGGCAGGAACGGCGCCAGCGCAAGGAAGACGAAGTGGCATTTTGGACAATGCCCGCACCAACGATCCGCCGGCTTCGGCCCAAGGATCTTGAAGTTGCGATTGCAGCTGGAGAACACGTCGAAGTACGGCGTGAGTTTGGCGAACGCGCGCGTGATCGCCAATTCCGAATAAGGACGCAGCAGGGAAAAGTAGTTGAGATCGGCGGCGACATGGCTGTGCAGCCAATCGCCTAGCAACGTCTCGAACGCGTAGCCCTTGCTCCACTGGTGATTCACTTGCTGGCCTTCGTATTCCAACGTGGCCGCCGAGGCGGAACGTTCGTTGGCGAAGGCGATGCTGTCGTAGCCGTACAGGATGGCCGCGACAGCGAGGATCGCCGAGTTCACGGCAGTCACCGGAATATGGCCATTCCATGCACCGAGTCGGTTGAGCTCGAACAGACCGGGAGCGAGCTCACGCTGGATGTTGAGCGTGGGCAATCCCGTGCGTTCGGCACACGCAGCGATCAAGGGAGAAGTCCCTACCCAAACCGCAGTCGCTTGGCCGCCGACGTGCTTGATCGCTTCCACGGCGACCAGCGAATCCTTGCCGCCGCCGATGGGCACCAATGTTCGTTGCGGAAGATGCAGTGCCGCTGCCGCTTTTTCGGCAATTGCGCCAGAGCGCGGAAACGCAATCCGTCCGCGCAAATCCAGCCCGTTGCGATAGGCGAACTCGGCCAGCCCGTGCAGGTACAAGGCATCGAGCAAATCCGCCGTGGGGTCGTCGAGCGGCCCATCGGCCAACTCGATCGTGGGAGGAACACCCGCCTTGTAATAACTGACCCCCGCGACGAGATGCAGCAGCTTGAGCGCCGCCTCGAAGGCATGCTTGCGGTCCGCGGAGACAGCCGGCGCTGCGGGGAAGCGCACCCGTTCGATCAATTCCTCGCCCTGGTCAAAGGCATAGACCAGCTCCACCACGCCATCGGCATAGCTAAAGCGCACGAAGCGGAAAACCTGGGTCAGGCGGGGTTGGATCGGGTTGGTCACTCAAACACTCCGTAATGGCTCGCTCTACGCCCCTCCCCCATCGGGGGAGAGGGAGCCGGATGGATCATTCGATGATGATCTCTTCCGCCTCATCCCGCAGATTGTAAGGCGAGGACATGACCTTGCCGTAAGCGCCTGCCTGGGCAATCAGCACGACATCGCCCTCTTTCGCCTCCGGCAGCCGGCGGTCGGAGCCAATGACGTCACCGCTTTCGCATATTGGCCCGACCACCTGGTACAGCGCGGTTGCCGGATCATCCAGACGGGTGAGATTGACGATTTCGTGCCAGGCGTCGTACAGCGCCGGGCGGATCAGGCTGTTCATGCCGGTATCCACGCCGAGGTAACGCCAGCTGCCCTTGCCTTTCTGCTGCGTGACGCGAGTGATCAGCACGCCAGCATCGGCAACCAGGTAGCGACCCGGCTCCATCCACAGTTTGTAATGCGGATAGGCGGATTTGACCTTGCGTAGCACTTCTTCCAGCGCCGCGATATTGAGCCTCGACTCGCCAGGATGCGACGGCACGCCGAGGCCCCCGCCGATATCGAGGAAGGCCACGCTGCCGATGCGCTCGGCAAGACTGGCAAGTTGCCCATAGACCTCGCCCCAATGTTTATCGTCGAGAATGCCCGAGCCCAGGTGCGCATGCAGGCCGCGAACGGTGACGCCATGCGTGTCGGCAAGCCGCAGGAACGTGTCGATCTGCTCCACCGGCAAGCCGAACTTGCTGCCGCTGCCGCCAGTGCGCACTTTCTCGTGATGGCCCAAGCCACGACCGAGATCGACGCGCAGCACAATCTCGCGTCCGCGGAACACGTCGCCCCAATGCTCCAGCGGGTAGAGCGAATCGAGCGAGACGGTGGCGCGTGTGGTCAAGCCCCACGCGTAGTCTTCGCGCGGCGCGAAGTTGGGCGTAAAAAGCAGTGGCGCCGATTCAGGCACGACCGCCATCACCGCCTTCAATTCGCCCGGCGATACGCATTCGAAGCCGAAGCCTTCTTCGGCCAACGCACGCAAGATTGCAGGATGGGTATTGGCTTTCACCGCGTAATGCAGGCGATCGACCGATGTGAGCGCTTTTAATTCGCGCGCCTGCTGCCGCACGGTGGGCAAGTGATAGACGTAACGCGGTGTTGCTTTGGCACCAAGCGCCAGCAACTGATCGCGACATTCCGTGCGCCACCACGCGTCGCCGGCGATGCTTACTTCGCCGCTGCCGTAGAGGTTCTGCCAGCTCGGTCCGAACAAGGCGCTGTCATCGGTACGCAGTGCGCCGGCGGCAATCAACATCTCGTGCAAGCGCGGTATCAATTCGTCGACCACGCTCTCGTCCACCACGAAGGTAAGGTTGAGATTGTTCGACGATTGCGAAATCAAGTGCACGCGAAGTTGGCCGAATTCCGCCAGCACACCCGACAAGGTATGCAGCATCGAGCGCATGCCACGACCAACCATGGTGATCGCCGCGCATGGCGCGATCACTTTGACGCGGCAGACTTTAGCAAGATCGCTTGCGAGTGCGGCGACGGCATCGGAATCGAGCAGGTTTTCGGTAGGATCGAGCGAAACGGTGACGTTGGTTTCGGCCGAACTGATCAGATCCACCGACAGGCCATGCTGCTTGAACTGCGCAAACACATCGGCAAGAAAGCCGACCTGCTGCCACATGCCGACCGATTCCATCGACACCAGCGTGAGGCCTTTGCGCGCACTGATCGCCTTGACGCTAGGCGCGTGTTCGCGCACTTCCGGACCGATAACCGTGCCTTCCAGTTCAGGCCGGTTGGTGTCCTTGATCAGCATCGGAACACGCGGCTCGCGCAGCGGCGACAGACAGCGCGGATGCAGCACTTTGGCGCCGGTTGAGGCGATTTCCTGCGCCTCTTCGTAATCCAGTTTCTGCAGCAGGCGCGCACCGGGCACTTGGCGTGGGTTGGCGGTGAACATGCCGGCCACGTCGGTCCAGATTTCCACGCGTTGTGCTTTCAGCAATGCCCCGAAGTACGAGGCGGACGTATCCGAGCCACCACGACCGAGCAGCACGGTACGACCTTGCGATTCGCGCGCAATGAAACCTTGCGTGATAAACACCTCGCCCAACTTCGCGAGACGTTCGTTCAGTGCGGGGTCGGGTTTGGCCTCGACCATCGCCGACAGCAACTTGGTGCGCTCGTTCTGGTTGGGCAATGCCACGGCCGCGAGGCAATCGCGCGCATCCACCCATTGCGTCGGCAACCCGCTATGACTGAGGAAAGCTGCGCCCAACGCGCTGGACATCAGCTCGCCATGCGCCTGCACCAACGCCGCCCAGGCCAACTCGCCCAACACAGCAGGACCTTGTTCGGCTAGCTTCGCGAGTTCCGCCAGTCGTGCGCCGAGCGCATCCGGAACGGCCAGCTGCATGTGATCGAGCAAGTCGTAGTGACGTTGCGTAATCGCCTTGGCAGCCTCGATACGTTTGCCTTTGTCTTCCTGCGCGCACATTTGTTTGAGTGCGTCGGTGATGCCGGTGAGCGCGGACACAACCACCAGCACGCGTGCACCTTCGGCACGACGGCTGGCGACCAGCTCACGGATGTTCTGCCAGCGCGGCAGGGTGGCGACACTGGTGCCGCCGAACTTCATCACGATCCAGGGAGCGCCGGCGGAAAGCGGCGCGGAGGCATTCGAGGTCACGGTTTCTCTGTCAGGGTTGCGGGAAGACAATCCGGCCAGTGTTGCGCTGCATCAGCCGGAATGCAACCGGCTGTTGGGAATATGGGTTTGGACGGCTAAATGAAGTGCCGCCGCCCTCAAACGCCCGCTCACGAAGCCGTCGTCCCGGCGAAAGCCCGGACCCAGTGCCTTGGCACGCTCAAGTCGCTAGGTCCGGGCTTTCGCCGGGACGACGGGTCCGACACGTCGCCTGCACTACCTCAGCCAAGTAGAACTTGAATGCGCACGAGCGCCAGGGACTTATTCCACCAAAACCGGAATCTTGCCGATCCGTGCCTGCCATTCGCGCGGGCCGGTCTTGTGCACTGACGTCCCGGCCGAATCCACGGCCACGGTCACGGGCATATCCTTGACCTCGAATTCGTAGATCGCCTCCATACCCAGGTCAGCAAAGCCGACCACGCGCGAGGCCTTGATCGCCTTGGAAACCAGGTAGGCGGCACCGCCAACGGCCATCAGGTAGATCGATTGGTGCTTCTTGATCGCCTCGATCGCGGCTGGGCCGCGCTCGGCCTTGCCGACCATACCCAGCAGGCCAGTCTGCGCGAGCACCTGCTCAGTGAACTTGTCCATGCGCGTGGCGGTGGTGGGGCCGGCCGGGCCGACCACTTCGTCGCGCACCGGGTCGACTGGGCCGACGTAGTAGATGAAGCGCCCGTTGAAATCCACTGGCAGCTTCTCGCCCTTGTTCAACATGTCGACCATGCGCTTGTGCGCGGCGTCGCGGCCGGTGAGCAGCTTGCCGTTGAGCAGCAGTACTTCGCCGGGTTTCCAGCTGGCGACTTCCTCGCGCGTCACCGTGTCGAGATTCACGCGGCGACCCTTGGAGGAGTCGTAGGTGAGCTTGGGCCAATCTTCCAGCGACGGTGGATCGAGCATCACCGGACCCGAGCCATCCAGCGTGAAGTGCGCGTGGCGCGTCGCGGCGCAGTTCGGGATCAGGGCTACCGGCAGGTTGGCCGCGTGGGTGGGATAGTCCTTCACTTTGATGTCGAGCACGGTGGTGAGGCCACCCAGGCCCTGCGCACCGATGCCGAGCGCGTTGACCTTTTCGTACAGTTCGATGCGCAATTCCTCGGCGCGATTCTGCGGGCCGCGTGCGATCAGATCCTGGATATCGATCGGCTCCATCAGCGCTTCTTTCGCCAGCAGCATCGCCTTCTCGGCGGTGCCACCGATACCGATGCCCAGCATGCCCGGGGGGCACCAGCCGGCGCCCATGGTCGGCACGGTCTTGAGCACCCAGTCGACGATGGAGTCGGAGGGGTTGAGCATCACGAACTTGGATTTGGCTTCGGAGCCGCCGCCCTTGGCGGCAACGATCACATCGACCGTATCGCCCGGAACGATCGAAACATTGATCACCGCCGGCGTGTTGTCCTTGGTGTTGCTGCGCTTGCCGGCCGGATCGGCCAGCACACTGGCGCGCAATTTGTTGTCCGGATCGTTGTAGGCGCGACGCACACCTTCGTTGACCATGTCCTCCAGCGACAGGGTAGCGTCCCAGCGCACATTCATGCCGACCTTGAGGAAGACGGTGACGATACCGGTGTCCTGGCACAGCGGGCGATGGCCTTCGGCGGCCATACGCGAGTTGATCAGGATCTGCGCCATCGCGTCCTTGGCGGCCGGTGATTCCTCGCGCTCATAGGCGGCGGCGAGATTGGTGATGTAGTCGACCGGGTGGTAGTAGCTGATGTACTGCAGGGCGTCGGCGACGGACTGGATCAGATCGTCTTGCTTGATGATGGTCATGGCGATGGCTTCGACTGGTAGGGACGGCCCCGGGAGCCTTGCACTCGCGGGGCACAACCGCCCTATTGTGCCGCATTCGGCCCCCTACATAAAAAACGGCCGCATATTGCGGCCGTTTTTGGGGGCGAAATGGCTATGTGCCGGATTAGAAGCGGTATTCGCCCTGCACCGAGTACATGCCGATGGCGATGCCGCTGTAACCGACATTGCCAGGGGTGTGGTAGCGGTCGTAAGCCAGGCCGACGCTGATGGCCTGGGTGATGTTGTAGCCCGCGCCGACGCCAAGATATTCGCCGGTGCCGGTCTCGGTGCTGCGGTAAGAGAAGCTTTCCGCGGCATCGTTCGCACTCAGGAAGCGATCCTGATACAGGTTGCGCGCACGGAACCAACCGGCGCGGCCGGAGATGTACCACTGGTCGGTGATGTTGTACTTGAGGTTACCGCCCAGCAACCAACCGCGAGTTTTCAACGCCAGACGCTCGGTACCGCCGTCGCCGTAGGCTGCTCGTGCAATCGAGTTGCCCAGGTAGCCATAACCTGCTTCAACGCCATAGTCGACCACGCTTTTCCAGCGGTAACCGACACGCAGCGCACCGGCCGTGCCGCGCTTGCTGAACGTGTTGTCGAAACCCGTAAGCGGATTGCTGACCTGGTAATTGGAAGCGCCGGCGTTGGCGTTGACGAAAATGTTGCCATCGGCAAAAGCCGTGGTTGAGACGGCACCGAGGGCGATGGCCACGGCGGCCGCGACGAGCTTACGCATGAAAAATCTCCTTGTTGTTTGATGCTTGATCCATCGCATGGCTGACGGACTGCATGCGCCATGCAAAATCGTAAATATTTCGCAAAATGTACCGAACCAAGTAACTGATGCCTAAAGGCTTTTCCGCAAGCAAGGTAGGCGTTTACTTACACAGATTTATTTCGCGCACGCGCCATACGTACGCGTATCTGTCGTGATGCGCAGGACTACATGCGTTGCGCAGTTGTCTGCGCGAAGACGGCCAACAAAACCCGGTTTTTCACCGACATGAAAATAGCTCTCGCCTACATGCCTATCAGGCACTTCCACGGACATTGAGGGCGCTATAGGCTGATTGAGCGGCGCAGCGCCAGTCGTCAGGGGTGACGGTCGGTGCCGTGGGGAAGCAAATTCAACTAAACGCCCAACGGTTTCGCCGATGGGGCAAGGGCGCTTGCACATCCTCGCCCATGCCATTGTCGAGCGGGATCGTGGTGCCTATCAGGAGGAACACCATGTTTGCGCATCTGCATCGCACATCGCTTTCGTTGTCTCTCGGTTTGTTGCTGGCCGGCCTGAGTGCCGGCGCCATGGCGGCCAGCGCCGTCCCCGCTGTCGATGCCGGTGTCGCGCCGGCCAACCAGACGGTGCAAGTCACTCTGGTACTTAAATTGCGCAATCAAGCCGCACTTGAGGACTACATCAAGCAAACGGTTACTCCTGGCAATGCGAACTACCAACGCTTTCTGACGACCAGCCAGTTCGCCGCACAGTACGGCGCCAGCAATGACGACATCGCACGCGTGCAGTCATTCCTGAAGCAGCACGGACTCAGCGGACAGGTGCTTCCTAGCCATTTGGCCATTCACACCAGCGGTACGCTGAGCCAGTTCAGCAGTTTGTTTCAGACGTCGATCCACAACTACGTTTCACGTCAGAACGGCGGCAGTTTCCATAAGCCGGTATCCGCGCCGCAGATTCCGTCCGCCATCGCCGATGTCGTGAGTGTCGCTAGTGGCCTGAGCAATGAACGCACCTATCGCTCGCATCACGTTTCCACGCCTGCTTTTGCATCGCTCAACAACGCGAAAGCCAAAACGAACGCGCTAGCTGCAACGTCAACCGGCTCGAGTAGCAACCCGACGGCATCGGGCGTGCCCGGCGAGTACACCGTGGGCGACGTGGCCAATTTCTATGACATCAATCCGCTCTACAAGCGCGGCGTGGTCGGCAAAGGATCGACGGTCGCCATCGTGACGTTGTCGAACTTCTATCCGAGCGATGCCACCACTTATTGGTCGGATATCGGTCTCGCAACCAAACCGAACCGCATCACGCAGGTGCATGTGGATGGCGGTGGCGCGATCGATGACGGCAGCGGCGAGACGTCGATCGACGTGGAGCAGTCCGGCGGCGTAGCACCTTACGCAAACATCCTGGTGTATGACGCGCCCAATGCAGGAAACGGTTATGTCGATGCATTTGCGCAAGCGGTATCGGACAACATCGCCGATAGCATTTCCACTAGCTGGGGCGAGCCGGAAATCTACAACTTCGCCGCGTTGAACGTGGATGGCGCCAGCGATACGGATACCTCGGACGCGGGTGATCTACGCGCGTTCCATGAAATCCTGCTGGAAGCGGCGGTGCAGGGACAATCGGTATTTGCCGCGGCCGGCGACTCCGGTGCATACGACACCGTGCGCTCACTCGGCGCAGGGACAGCCGTGGGCGATTACACCGCACCACTGACCGTCGACTCACCCGCTTCCGATCCGTACATCACCGCTGCCGGCGGCACCACAACGCCTTATAGCTACGCGTTCGGTTCGGGCCCGACCGAATCCATCACGCAGGAAAGCGTCTGGGGCTGGGATTACATCCAGAATTATTTCGATACCTACATCGGCCCGAACGTGGTCGATCTGTTCTCGGTCGGCGGCGGTGGCGGCGTGAGCGTGTACTGGCATACGCCTTTCTATCAGGCCTTTACCAACGGCGTGCGCACCAGCGAGGCGAAGCAGTCGCTGGTCTACAACGACCCCAGCGCCGGACCGACCACGTTGCTGAAGTTGCCCAGCCATTTCGTGGGCCGCAATGTGCCGGACGTTTCGTTGAACGCCGACCCTGAGACGGGTTATATCTTCGTCTCGACCTTTGACGGCGGATTGAACGCCGGCGAAGGCGGCACCAGCTTCGTCGCGCCACAGCTCAACGGCATCACGGCGCTGTTGCGACAAAGCACGGGCCATCGCATCGGTTTGTGGAATCCGCAGATCTACGCGATCCAGAACATCTTCGGCTACGGCCGCTTCTCGGCCTTCAACAGCGTGCGTGCCGGCGACAACTGGTTCTATAACGGCGCCCCCCGTTACAACCAGGGCGCAGGCATCGGCACACTGGATGTGAACAACCTGGATGCATTCCTGCGTAGCGGATTCTGAGTCACGCTCGATCCGACAACCGGCCCCACGCCTTGCGTGCGGGCCGGTTTTTTTTGCGCACATAACGCGCTGCAGCGGATACGATGCGTGGCTTACGCACGCAGGTACTGTCATGTCATCCAAACGCCGCTTCATGCAACTCGATGTGTTTTCCCGCCAGGTTTTGAAAGGCAATCCCCTGGCGGTGGTTATCGACGCGGATGGCCTCGATGAAGCGACCATGCGCGCGTTTGCACGATGGACCAATCTTTCCGAAACCACCTTTGTGCTGCCGCCGACCACGGCGGAAGCGGATTACCGCGTGCGCATCTTCACGCCGCACCGGGAATTGCCCTTTGCGGGGCATCCCAGCGTAGGCAGTGCTTATGTGGCTATCGAAGCTGGGCTTGTCGCTACGGGTAAAAATGCGCTGATACAGGAATGCGCCGCTGGCCTGCTGCCGGTAACGATCGAAGGTGCGGACGCTGGGCGCACAATCCACGTGCAGGCGCCGCCGGCACAACTGCATCGCATCGAAGCGGCTCTGCGACAAACCATCGGCGACGCTCTCCATGCGGCACTCGACGATGCGCAAGTGCGCCTGGTCGACAACGGCCCACACTGGTTGATTTGCGACCTGCATGAAGCATCGCGTGTGCGCGCACTGAACCCCGACATGCACGCCATCGCCGCCTTGTGCGAACGCCACCATGCCATCGGCGTGAGTGTGTTCGGTCGCGAACACTCCGGTGATGCATCGATGGCCGTGCGTGCTTTTTGTCCGGCGGATGGCATCCCGGAAGATCCCGTTACGGGCAGCGCCAACGCCGCGATCATGGCTTTCCTTGCCGAACGCGGCGATGAAACGTATGGCCCCCGCTATCGGGCCAGCCAAGGGCGCGAGGTGGAGCGCGACGGTTATGTCGAAGTGGCGCGCGATCCAACGACCGGGGCAATCACCATTGGCGGTGGTTGCGTCGTTGCAGTTCGAGGCGAGCTCAATCTGGGTTGAATCGGACACCCTAAGGGCACAATCCCTGATGCGGCCCTAGGGTAGCGATGACGATAATGCAAGGCGCTTGCCGGATCGTCATGCGATTGCCATGCTCTGCCTTTCCTATCCAAGGGGCTTCCCATGACATCACCGGTCACCGGCTACCAGCGTAGCCTTCGCCTGCGGGATGCGGCGTTGGTGGTGATCGGCGGCATCATCGGTGGCGGCATCTTCCTCAACCCCTACATCGTGGCGCAACGCACCGAGTCCGGACTGGCGTTGCTGTTGATGTGGGTGGGCGCCGGCGTGCTGACGCTGATCGGAGCGCTGTGCTACGCAGAACTAGGCGCACGGCGACCTCACGCGGGAGGCAGTTATGTATACCTGCGCGAAGCATTCGGGCCGCTGGCGGGTTTCCTGTTCGGCTGGACCATGCTGCTGGTGATCTATTCCGGGTCAACGGCGGCGGTAGCGACCATCTTTGCCAGCTATGCGGCCTCTGTGTTTGGTCTTCCTCCCTCCACCGCGACACCGCTGGCCGTCGGTGCCCTTGTGCTGGTGGCGGGTATCAACCTGTTCGGGCTGAAGCTTGGCGTGCAGATGCAAAACCTGTTCACCCTGCTGAAGCTGTTGGCAGTGGCGGCACTGGTGGCATGCGGATTGTTTCTTGCCGGCGCGGGCAGCAAGCCGTTGTTGGCGGCCGATCCGGCGCATAGCGGCGTTGGCTTTATGAGCGCGTCATTGCCAGTGCTGTTCGCCTATTCGGGCTTCACCTACCTCAACAATCTGGCTGGCGAAGTACGCGACCCCCAACGCACCCTGCCCCGCGCGCTCACGCTCGGCATGCTGGGTGTGATTCTGGCCTATGCGCTGGTCAACGTGGCCTATCTCGCGGTACTCGGCCATGACGGCCTGGCACTGAGCCGCACGCCGGCTGCGGATGTGCTGGGCAAAGTTTTCGGCTCCGCTGGCGCTCGATTGATCGCCGTGGGCATTGCCATCTCAACCTTCGGCTTCTGCAACATCACTCTGGTTGCGGGCGCGCGCGTGCTGCAGGTGATGGGCGAAGACGGCCTGTTTTTCACCAGCGTCGGAAAACTGCATCCACGTCATCACACGCCCAACCTCGCGCTGCTGCTGCTTACCGCATGGTCGATTGTGCTGGTGCTTTCCGGCAGCTACGGCCAGTTGCTCGACTACGCCACGTTTGGCGACTGGCTCGCCTGTGCGGTGGGTGTCAGCACCCTGTTTTGGTATCGGCGCCGGCAGCAGGGCGACGTGGCATTCCGGGTACCCGGTTACCCGCTGCTGCCGCTTATTTTCATCGTCGTCATTGGTTTTGTGGTGGTGCAAAGCTTGCGTGACAGCATCGTCAATACGGGCATTGGCCTGGCCATCATGGCTGCCGGCATCCCGGTTTACCTGATCTGGCGTCGCCTGTTCAGGCCTGCGCACCCCTAATGGCTTGTGGCAATGCGAGAATGTGCCGATAGGTATTGAAGGAGAAAGCTTCGATGGCGCAAGACCACGCCGCGCCCGCAACCCGCGGGGCAGCTATCGCTCCGGTCGCGGGGCCCCCGGGCATCGATGTGCAGATCAATGGCGAGTATTTCCGCCACACGGGTGATCCGGAGATGCCGCTGCTGTGGTATTTGCGCGATGTGCTGCGGCTGGATGGCACCAAATACGGCGGCGAGCACGGTGAAGGCGGCGCCGATCTGGTGCTGGTGAATGGCAAGGCCACATCCGCCATCGGCGTGCCGATGAGCAAACTGGCCGGCAAGCAGGTCACCACGGTCGAGGGCCTGGCCGATGCCAAAGGCGTACTGCATCCACTGCAGCAGGCGTTCATCGACGAAGATGCGATCGGCTGCGGCTACTGCACGCCGGGCTGGCTGATCGCCTCGATGGATTTGCTGAACCGTCGCAAAGATCCCTCCGACAGCGACATCGACACCCTGCCCAACCTCTGCCGCTGCGGATGCCAGACGCGCGTGCGCAGCGCCATCAAGCGCGCCGCGGCATCGATGAAGCAAGGAGCGCAGGCATGAGCGGCGAGGTACGACTGTCCCGCCGCCGCTTCTTGCAGGTGATTGCCGGCACGGCCGGTGCACTGATCGTAGGTATACGTGCAGCGAGCGCGGCCGATGCTCCGGTTCCCTTGGACATGCTCGGCGATGCGCTGTACGGCCTGGGCCTTTACGTGCGCGTCGATGCCGATGGCAGCGTACTGATCGGCGCACGCGATCCGGATACCGGAACCGGTGTTGCCACATCGCTGCCGCGCATCATCGCGGACGAACTGGATGCCGACTGGCAGCGCGTCAAAGTTGTCCAGTTGGGTCTAGGGGTCGCCAACGGCAACGGTGAGCCACGCTGGATTTACGGCCAACAAGTGGGTGGCACCGGCAACTCCATGCCCAGAGCGTGGCGAGATTTGCGCTTCGCCGGCGCGCTTGCGCGCTGGTTGCTGATGCAGGCCGCCGCGCAGCAGCTTGGCGTCCCGGCCAATCGTCTGCGCACTGAAAAAGGTTTGGTGATAGCGCCCGACGGCCGCCGCATCGGTTACGGCGACCTGGCCTCGGCCGCCGCGAAAATCACACCTCCACAAAATCCGCCGTCGGTGAAAACACCGGACCACTACACGTTGATCGGCCAACCGGCCGGCGATGTCGATGCACGCGCCATCGTTACCGGCGAGACGCCCTATTCGCTCGATCAACACTTTGGCGATGCGTTGGCCGCGGTGCTGGCGCATTGCCCCTGGCCGGATGGCCAGATCGCCGAACTGGACAAGAGCGCAGCACTAGCGATCAAAGGCGTCGTGCAAGTCGTCGAGCTTAAGCCCGATCCCAAACTGCAGCCTGGACAAACGGTCATCGCACCAGCCGTCGCGGTAATCGCCGAAACGACATGGCTTGCCTTGCAAGGTCGACGCGCGCTGAAACTCAGCTGGAAACCCGGCGCTAGCGGCAGCGAAAGCACCGCTGCGCTGGAGCAACAGGCCACCTCGCTGCTCAACAGCGACAGCGCGCCAACGACGCGCGTGCGCGACGACGGCGATGTGGACAAAGCCGGACGCAAAGCGGCACGCCGCGTCGAAGCAACGTACTACCAGCCGTGGCTCGCGCACGCGACCAGCGAGCCGATGAACTGCCTGGTGCGCCTGGACAAGAACAGCGCCACGCTTTACGTCCCTACGCAATCGCCGCAGCAAGCATGGACCGTCGTGCAACGCCTGACCGGTTTGCTGCCGGATCAGATCGACATTCGCGTGCCGCGCATTGGTGGTGGTTACGGTCGTCGTCTCGATCACGACTATGTCGCCGAAGCGGTGCTGTTGGCGCAGGCCGTCGACAAACCATTGCGCCTGTTCTGGCCACGCGACGAAGACCTTACGCACGACTACTACCGCTCCGGTTGCGTGCACAAATTCAACGCCATTGTCGATGGCACACGCCATATATCGGGGTGGAAT
The DNA here is from genome assembly GCA_903970555.1 of Vulcanimicrobiota bacterium. Taxonomy (GTDB): domain Bacteria; phylum Pseudomonadota; class Gammaproteobacteria; order Xanthomonadales; family Rhodanobacteraceae; genus Dyella_B. The sequence goes on along the minus strand of CAJCJD010000017.1, from coordinate 2,539 downwards.
CAGCGTCTCGCTAGCGCATCCGCGTTGACCGGCCGCGGCGTGTCGAGCGATCGATTGTGGGCATCCGAAGTGGACGTCAACCAGCTACCGGCCGGCTTCGTACCCAACTATCGCAGCGATTGGTTCAGCCTTACTTCGTCGATACCGCGCGGCCCGCATCGCGGCATGCCGCACGTCACCAATGCGTTTGCGGTCGATAGCTTCATTGATGAAATCGCGCACGCCATCAAAGAAGATCCACTCGATACACGCTTGCGCCTGATCGGCGAGCCGCGATTGGTTCCGCTGCAAGGCGGCGGCGCGATCGATACAGCTCGGCTTGCGAATGTGCTGAAGCTGGTCGCCGATCGCATCAGCTGGAAAGACTGGCTGCGCTCGGTGAACGGCCTTGGCATCGCATGCTGGCACGTCGATGGCGCCTATGTCGCGCATGCCGTCGAGGTCTCCATGCAAGGCGAACAGCTCACCATCCAGCGCGTGGTTTGTGCCGTGGATGTGGGCCGGGTGATCAACCCCATGGGATTGGAAGGCCAGGTTGCCGGCGCCACGCTGGATGCGCTTTCCAACGCGCTCAACCTTGCCATTACCGTCAAGGACGGCAAGGTGCAGCAGAACAGTTGGAAGGACTACCCGCTCGCCAACATGGCGCAACTTCCCCGCACGGTGGAAGTGATCACTGTGCCCGGCGAGGGCGACCCCACCGGCGCGAGCTTCCTGGCGATGCCTTCGGCCGCACCTGCATTGGCCAACGCGGTATTTCGCGTGAGTGCGGTGCGCGTGCGGCGATTGCCGCTGATGAAAGAACTGTTGCGGCTGCTTTGAACACACTCCCTTTCCGTCACGGAGAGGGCGTTAAGCACCACGCGTTCGAGCCTAGTTTTCAGCCCGCACTATCGATCTTCCAACTTGCCGCGATCAGTGAAATTGGTCGCTCGCCGGCACCCACGACGTCGATGCAGAAGCCGGCAGACGCAAAGGCGTCACCGCTGGTAATGATGACGCGCAATTTGGCGGCAGCGGACCACCGCTGACACGCGCCGCCGCACATTCGGCACTGTTATCCAGCGTGATCGGCGCGGCAGGTGCTGCCTTGCTGGCGGCGACCGCTGGCGCCTTCGGTATGGATGGATTGGTCGACGGCAGATTCAGGCGGTCGTACATCTTCTGCGGCAAGGGTGCCGGAGGCGGATCCGGATTGTGGCAGCCGAATAACGCTGATGGCAGCAGTGGCATCACCGTGCATTGGATGCGCACACCTTGCGGCAAATTGAATGTGTGCGACACCGTGGTCTTCTCGACTGCATGACGCAACGCGGTGTCGACCGAACTCTCGCCCTTGGGCGTCCAGTATTTGTCGAACATCGTCGGGCGATACTTCGGCACATTCATGTTGTGCGACATGATTTCCGTATCGCCGTGCGGCTGGAGTTGGATATACGTGCCATTCGGACTGCCCGGCGTACCGCTACCCTGCGCTCCCGCCGTGCTGCCGGCACCGGTTGACGGCGAAGGCTGACCGTTTTCGTTGCCATTGTTTTGCGACGGTTGATTCGCGCCATTGGGCTGTCCGGGATTGCCTGTCTCGCTGCCTTCAGGTGTCGCGTTCGGTGCTGTGCTCACGCTCGGATTAGCTTCAGTTGGCGTACTCGACGGCGACGCGCTGGGCGTAGGTGTCGACGCCGTCGCTGTCGCCTTTTCACTGCTCGGCGATTCCGGCGCCTTAGTCTGCGGTGTCGAAGGCGTCGGCGATGGCGCCGGACTCAACTGCGGCTGCAACGACACCGCCGGCACGGTGAGCTTGGGAGCACTGACGGTCAATGCCGGTGCCGAAGGCGCGATATTCGGTATCGGTGCAGCTGTCGGCGCTTCTGGCACCGGCGCAAGCTGCGCCTCCTGCGGACGAATCACTGGCGCCAGCACTTGCTGCGCCGGATTCGGCACACTGGGTACAACCAATGGGGTTGCCGACGGCTGCAGGTTCACTGTCGGCGCGACTTGTGCCGGTATCGAAACTGGCTGCACCGGCGGCGATGGTGGCGCCGTGGGTGTGGGTGCCGGCGCAACCGCCGTTACATTGGGCAACGCGACGGGCGCAAGCGAAGGTTTCTCCACGGCCATCTGCGGTGGCGTGATGGTCGGTGCCGATTGCACAGGTATCGTGGGGAGCGCCAGCGACGGCAGAGGCGGCATAGGTTGCGTGCCTTCCGCCTGCGCCTTGCGCACGGGTTCGGGTTGCAAGGGTGGGGGCACCGGTTGCGGCGCGGGAATCGCCTGCAGCGATAGTGCCGGCGGCGGCAGACCCATCGCCTTGGGTTGCGCGATCTCTACCGGCGCCGTCTTCGGCAGCGTGATCGGCGGCAAAGGTGCCGCGACAGGATGCGGCTTTTCGGCGACGGCCTGCTTGGTCGGCGCCACCACCGGCGTTTGCACTTGCGCGGGCACCGGCGGTTGCTGCGCGGCGGCTACTGGTGCCGCCGTCGAGGCTTCATGCGTGGCATGCACTATCTGCGCGGTATTGCCGCGATGGGTCGGACCGTGT
>CAJCJD010000016.1 GCA_903970555.1 Vulcanimicrobiota bacterium | reverse complement strand
GTGCGGGCAGCATGCCCGGGCCTTTCTTGCCGAAGCTCTTGCGGTTGTCCTGGTCGTAGTTCCACTGACCGCCGGTCGGCTGGTCCTCGTCCATCAGCAAGTCGAAGCGCCGACGCATCCAGCGATAGAAATGCTCCATGCGAATCTCACGGCGCGCACCGACCCATTTGGCGAAGTCCTCCGGCTCGATGAAGAAATGGCGGTCGGGACGCTCGGCGTATTCGACGCCTTCGTCCTTGGCCACCGTGCGCAGCGCTTCACGCACACGCCACTCGCCGGGGCGCACCAGCACTACGCGTTCGGGTTTCAGCTTGCGCAAGTCTTCGCGCAGCACGCCATCGAGTTGCGCTTGCGTGTGCTCGCCCAGCGCCCGATAGTGCAGCGGCCAGTCGCGCGCGCGCATGTCGTCACGAAAGTGCCGCATCGAGGCGAGAAAGATCGCGATGCGCGCCTGGTGCGACCACACGTGCGTCGCCTCACCGACGCATTCGGCCATCCACAGCGCATCAAGCGCGGGGTCAAAATCTTCCAGCACGGTTGATTCGCGATCCAGCTGGTCGCCAAGCACCACGATCAAGTTACGCATCGGCTAGCTGCCCTGTTTATACGGCAATCGTAGTTGCTCTTGGGCGGCAACCGGAGAGCGTGCGACATCAGCCGCCGCAGAAAAAATATTCGGTACAGCAGTAGGATCCGAAGCGGCTAGGCTTGGGATGCAGAAATCCTAAAGCCTCCGTCGGAGCTCGCTACATGCTTCCGCAAAGTTCCGCGCCTTCGCGACGGTTGTGGAGATTAGGCTGATTCACGACACGCACGACCGCGAATTCATCTGAGCAGACTTCACTCCATTTAACGCCGCAAAATCTTTCGATGCGGCCATCGAATTAAATAGTCGAAATTCCCCACGCGTTTCTGCAAGAATCAGCGGGCACGATGACTGGGGGGTACTCGTGCCGAGGCATCAAGTCGCTTCTACGCGACAACCTGGGCTTCTTCGCCGGGCTCTGGTGCAGGCGTTTCACACTTCCGGTGACTTTTTCAAGCAGGCGTTCTTTCGAACGCCGTGCGTCCGTGTGCATATCACTACTCAAGGAGCGGGAACGATGCATCATTTGTCCAGTAAGAAAGCCATGACGTTGCTGATGATTTGCGGCCTTTCCGGTTGCGCATCCATCGTGGGCGGTACACATCAACACCTCAGCGTGGAGGCTCGTTCGGGCGGCCAAAGCGTCCAGGGCGCCAACTGTTCGGTGACGAATAACCGGGGAACACAAAGCGTCACGACGCCAGGTACGGTCACCGTCCGCCGCGACAGCAGTCCGCTCGACGTTCAATGTGTCAAGGACGGCGCTCCGGTCGGAAGTCAGATGACTTACGCCACCGTGCGCGGCATGGTCTGGGGAAATATTCTTTTCGGCGGCCTGATTGGCCTGATCGTCGATTTTGGCAACGGCGCGGCGCATCACTATCCGAACATGATCTCGGTGATGTCGAATGCTCCGTCTTCGCACGGTTATTCTTACATCAGTCCTTCGGTGCCGTCGCCGATCAGCTACAGCCAGCCGCAGAATTCACCACAGGTGGATCTGGCCAGTCTCGATGGGCGCATCAGCGCTTCCATGTTCAATGCGGCGCAAAACGTTGCCGCTAGGCGGCAGTGTGACCGGGCGATTCGCGTGTTGATGGCAGACGGTCAGCGTGCGTTGTTCGAGTCAACATGCCCGACAACGGCCGCGCTGCAGATCGAGTGCACCGGTGCGTCATGCAAGGCCATGCACCCGGAGGGTTAATTCAGTAGTCAGACCAGCCACTGGCGGGCGATAGTCCGCCAGCGGTTCGCTTCGGTGGTTGCGCAAAAACGTCAGCTTCCCGCAGTTATGAAGCGGAACGCAGCCGGCGGCTGCACTACGCAATGCCCATTGCCGCTCTATAACCTTTTTGTCACAGCATTACCTCGTCGAACTGGCGGGATGACGACAGCATGCGTCATCCCGCACAATGACCGCCTGCAGATGCGAGCGGCGGCGGTCCAGGCAGACTTGCCGTTGTCGCACAGCCGGCACGCGCCGTTGGTGGCCCGCGCTGTTTTACCGACAGGATCCGCCATCCCATGCTGCTGATGATCGACAACTACGACAGCTTTACCTTCAACCTCGTGCAGTATCTCGGTGAGCTGGGGCAGCAGGTGAAGGTGGTGCGCAACGATGCGCTGGATGTGGCCGGCATTCGCGCGCTGACCCCTTCGCACATCATGATTTCACCGGGGCCGGGTACGCCGGACGATGCGGGCGTGTCGTTGGGTGTATTGCGCGAGCTGTCGGGTGAGATCCCGGTCTTCGGCGTGTGCCTCGGTCATCAGGCGATCGGGCAGGCGTTTGGCGGCAAGGTGATTCGGGCCAAGCAGATCATGCACGGCAAGACGTCGCCGGTACGCCACCGCGGGCAGGGCGTATTTGCCGGCTTGCCCGATCCGTTCGAGGCGACGCGCTACCACTCGCTTGTGGTGGAACAGCACTCGCTGCCCGATTGCCTCGAAGTCACCGCGTGGACCGAGCATCCGGACGGTTCGATCGACGAGATCATGGGCCTGCGTCACAAGACGCTGCCGGTGGAAGGCGTGCAGTTTCATCCCGAGTCCATCCTGACTCAGCACGGCCACGACCTGCTGCGCAATTTTCTCGGTCAGCCGCTGAAGCTCGCCGCATGAGCGCGGCGCATCGCGAGGTGCTGCATCGGGAAATCACGATCACGCCGCAGGAGGCCCTGCAGCGTACGATCGAGCACCGCGAGATTTTTCACGACGAGATGATTTCGCTGATGCGCCAGATCATGGGCGGGCAGGTCAGCTCGCTGATGACGGCGGCGATCATGACCGGCCTGCGCGTCAAGAAGGAAACCATCGGCGAGATCACCGGCGCGGCGCGGGTAATGCGCGAGCTGTCGGCCAAGGTGCTGATCGGCGGTGAGACGCGTCACCTGCTGGATATCGTGGGCACCGGCGGCGACGGCGCGTCGAGTTTCAACATCTCCACGGCATCGATGTTCGTGGCCGCCGCGGCCGGCGCCCGCGTGGCCAAGCACGGTGGACGCAGCGTGTCGTCGAGGTCCGGCAGCGCCGACGTGCTGGAGTCGCTTGGTGCGTCGATCGACCTTATGCCGGAACAGGTCGCGCAGTGCATGGAAGAAACCGCCATTGGCTTCATGTTCGCGCCGAATCATCATCCGGCGATGAAAGTCGTTGCGCCGGTGCGGCGCGAGATGGGCGTGCGCACGCTGTTCAATATTCTCGGCCCGCTGACCAATCCGGCGGATGCGCCCAACATCCTGATGGGCGTGTTCCATCCCGATCTCGTCGGTATTCAGGTGCGCGTGCTGCAGGCGCTGGGTGCGCTTAACGCCCTGGTGGTCTGGGGCCGCGATGGCATGGACGAAATTTCGCTGGGCGCGACCACCCTGGTGGGTGAATTGCGCGACGGCGTGGTCCGCGAATACGAAATCGAGCCCGAGGATTTCGGCTTTGCCATGGCCTCCAGCCGCAATCTGCGGGTGGAAAATGTGGAGGAATCGAAAGCGATGCTGCTCGAGGCCTTGCAGGGCCGTCGCGGCGTGCCGCATGACATCGTCTGCCTGAACAGCGGCGCGGCGCTGTACGCCGCCAGCGTGGTCGACTCGATCGACGACGGCATCGAGCTGGCGCGTGCGACCATTGCCAGCGGCGCGGCGCATGACAAAATG
>CAJCJD010000015.1 GCA_903970555.1 Vulcanimicrobiota bacterium | reverse complement strand
ATAGATGTATAGACGTCCAAATAACGCTGTGTTAATGTCGATCGACAGTTGGTATAGGGCCGATGTGGAGACCATGATGAAACGCCGTCCAGGGTGGTTCGTGAGCTGTATGTGCTGCGTCACGCGCAACGCACAGCCCTGCACGCAACCCATCCTGGAGCCGATCTCATGACCCTTACGCAACTCCGTTACATCGTCGCCATTGCCGACGCCGGCCTTAACATCACCCTGGCCGCCGACAACGTCCACGCCACCCAGTCCGGCATCAGCAAGCAGCTCAAGCAGCTCGAAGGCGAGTTGGGTTTTCAGGTATTTACCCGCCGCGGCAAGAGTCTGGATGCCATCACGCCGGCAGGCGGGCAGGTGTTGGAGCGCGCGCGCAGCATCCTGCACGAGGCGCGCAACATTCGTGCGCTGGCAGCCAACCTGCGCGAGGAGGCCCACGGCGAGCTCTCGCTGGCCACCACGCATACCCAGGCACGTTTTGTGTTGCCCGAGGCCATTGCCAAGCTGAAGCAGCAATACCCCGAGCTGGGCGTGCATATTCGCCCGCAGGGCGAGGGTCGCATCATCGGCCTGTTTGAAAGCGGTGAAGTCGACCTGGTTATCGTCAGCACCAGCGGTCAGGCGCCAGAGGGTGGCATCGCGGTGCCGTTATTCCGCTGGTATCGCCGCGCGGTGGTTCCGCACGGTCATCCGCTGGCGAAGCTGGGGCGTCCGCTGCGCATCCAGGATCTGGCCGAATATCCGCTGGTCAGTTACGAATCCTCCCTGCAGGCGGAATCGTCGTTGCGTCGCGCCTTCACGGCGGCCGAACTCACGCCGCGTATCGCTTGCACTTCTGCCGATGCCGATTTGATCAAGACCTATGTGCTCGCTGGTCTAGGCGTTGGCATTCTGGCCGAGATGGCTATCGGCGCGATCGACGCGCGCGAGCTGGTTACGCTCGATATTGATGACTTGCTCCCTGTATGCACCAGCTGGCTGGTGTTGCGCCGCGATCACGTGCTGCGCAGTTACGTAGCGCAGCTGGCACGGCTGGTGGCACCGCAAATTGACGAAGCTGAGCTGCGACGCGTGGTGGCTGGGCACGCCGAAGCCCATTGGCCCACGCCGCCGCTGTGGGGCGAACTGCAGCATCGTGGCGTTCGCCGCGTAGCGACTCGCGCCGCCTAATCATCTAGTTCGTCATTCCATTCGCTGCGTGGCGACGGTGGCAGCCTTGATGGCGTGCTGACGTGCAAGCCCGAGAGGGTTCGTCGGCAACGGCTAAGGATGCGGTCATAATGCGCCCATGACCGTTGCATCACCTTCGCTCGAATCCCCCGCGCTGCGTGCCCTGATCGATGATCGCTACGCGCAGCTGGTTGCCCGTTGCCGCGCGGCGGGCGTTCCCTTGCACGATGATGCGGGCGTGGCCGAACGCATTCGCCGCACACTGCTGGCTAGCGATTTTGCTTTTGAAACATGGCGTAGCCAGCCGCAGCTTTTGTCACCGCAGGGATTGGAGCGTCTGCGCTCGGGCAGCGACGCCGCTGCACGCATCGATGCGTTGAAGCTCGATACCGACGAAGCGACTTGTATGACGGCACTGCGCCGGTTTCGGCATGCAGAGGCCTTGCGTCTGGTGTTTCGCGACGTCAATGGTCTGGATGAATTGCCGGAGATTCTTTCCGCGACGAGCGTGTTGTACGAGGCGCTGCTAGGACGTGCTCTGGATTGGTCCGAACGCATGCTCGCCCAACGCTATGGTCATGCGCGAGGCAGCGACGGCAGTTTGCAGCGTCTGGTGGTGATCGGCTTCGGCAAGCTAGGCGGCAGCGAGCTGAATTTCTCTTCCGATATCGACCTCGTGCTGGCTTATCCGCACGGCGGCGAAAGCGACGGCGCACGCACGCTGGATAACAGCGAATATTTCGTGCGCATGGGGCGGCAGCTGGTGCGTTTGCTCCACGAGCCCACGACGGACGGGATCTGCGCGCGCGTGGATCTGCGCTTGCGCCCCTTCGGCAATGCCGGCCGGCTCGCGTTGCCGTTCAGCGCGATGGAGCAGTATTACCAGCGCGAAGGTCGCGACTGGGAACGTTACGCCTGGATCAAGGCGCGCACGGTGGCTGGCGATCGTAGCGAAGGCAAGCAATTGCAGGAGATGTTGCGGCCCTTCGTTTATCGCAAATACCTCGATTACACGGCCTTTGCCGGCTTGCGCGAAATGAAGTCGTTGATCGATGCGGAAGTGGCGCGCAAGGATCTCGCCGATAACCTCAAGCTTGGCCCTGGCGGCATTCGCGAGATCGAATTCATCGTGCAACTTGTGCAGCTGATTCGCGGCGGTCGCGAGCCAAGCCTGCGTGTGCGTGGCCTATTGCCAGCGCTGACTGCTTGCGAGGCGCGCGGGCACATTCCCGCAGCACGCGCACGTGCCTTGCGCGAGGCATATGTATTTCTGCGGCGTCTGGAAAATCGCGTGCAGATGCTGCGCGATGCGCAGACGCACGATTTGCCCGAGGACGCGCTGACACGCGAGCGTTTGGCGCTAGGCCTCGATTATCCCGCCTGGGAGCCGCTGGCCGAAGAGCTCGCAAAACATCGTGAGATCGTAGCCGCTGAATTTGCGGCCGTACTGATGCCCGAAGGCGGTTCCAAGGCGAGCGTGCCCGCAGCTGACGCGATTCTGTGGCAGCGCGCCTGCGATGAGTCGCTCGACGCCAGCTTGCTCGAAGCCTCCGGCTTCGTGCCCGGTGCGGAAGCGGCCGAAGCGTTGCTTAAATTGCCGCAAGCGGCACAGTTGCGCGCGATGTCGGCGCGTGCGCGCGAACAGCTCGATCACGTGATGCCGCAATTGCTTGCCGTCGCGCGCACCACGGCGGCGCCGGTGCCGTGTCTGCTGCGCTTGTGCCGATTAGTGCAGACGGTGGCGCGTCGTCCTTCCTATCTCGCATTGCTTGAAGAGCAACCCGCGGCGCGAAGGCGTCTTGCACAACTGTTTGCGGACAGCGCCTTCCTCGCGGAACGCGTTATCGCGCAACCTTTGTTGCTCGATGACGTACTCGATCCGCGCATCGATCAGCTGCCACTTAAACGTGCCGATATCAGCGCCGAGATTACGCACGTGCTCACCACGTTGGACGAGCGCGAGGCAGAGGCGGAGCTGGAGCGAATCAACGAATTCAAATCGAGTATCGCGTTCCGTTTGGGCTTGGCTTTCAACGATGGCCGCGCCGACGCAGTGGCGACTGCGCGCCGGTTGGCGGCGTTAGCCGAATCGGTCGTCAACGCAGTTGCTGCATTGGCTGAGCGTGAAGTCGTCGCACAACATGGCCGCCTTCCGGGTCACGGTTCGGGATTTTCGATTCTTGGCTACGGCAGTCTCGGCGGCGAGGAACTCGGTTTCGCGTCCGATCTGGATTTAGTGTTCATCTTCGACGGACAGCGCGCACAGGCGATGAGCGATGGGCCGCGCCCGTTGGATGGCTCACGTTGGTATCAGCGACTGACGCAGCGCGTGATGAATTGGTTGACCGTGCTTACCCGAGCGGGCCGTTTGTACGAGGTGGATACACGCCTGCGGCCGGATGGCTCCAAAGGATTGCTTGTGGGTAGCCTGGAAGCGTTCGTGGCGTATCAGGAAAGCCGCGCCTGGACGTGGGAGCACCAGGCGTTGCTACGCGCCAGGCCGGTGGCCGGCGATGCGACGTTGAATGCAGAGCTAGCCGACGTCCGTCGCCGCACGCTTGCAGTGCCGCGCGATCGCGGCGCGGTGCTCGCCGAAGTCAGCAGCATGCGGCAACGTTGGCGTGCCGAGCGTGATCGTTCGAATGCCGCGCAGATCGATCTCAAACAAGGTCATGGCGGCTTGCTCGATATTGAATTCGCATTGCAAGGGTTGGTGCTGGCCCACGCGGCACATTCGCCTGCCTTGTTGGGCGTTACGGCCAACGCCGGTTTGATCGAAAGCTGCCGCGACGCGGGATTGCTCGATACCGCGCAGGCGAATTGTTTCAGTCGTGCCCATGCCGAGCTGCTACGTCGTGCGCTGTTGTGCACGCTCGATCTGCGTTCGCGTATTGCGTTGCGTGATGCGGAGCTGGATGCCTTGTGTAACGACGTGCGTGTCGTGACGCACGCTTTGGGCTTCGATTTCTAAGCGTCTTGCGCGGCGACGATGCGCTGACGCAACGCCTCGGCGATCGCCTCGGTTTCGCGTAACGGTGGCTGTGGCAATGCAGGCTCGTTATCCAGATCGTGCAGCAAGCCCGCGTCGCGCAAGCTTTGATGGAAATATGCGATTTTGGATGGCAGGCGTGCTGGCGCCCACGTCTGCACAGCGCAACCCACGGCGCAGGCTTCGCTGAGCATATTGACCGAATCGGGCGTCACGACCAGGCGATCGGCCCAGCCAAGAACGCCGGGATAAGGATTGCTGCCGTCGCTCGGGCTGGCCCAGATCAGGCCAGGAATGCCGTGCATCCGACGGCGAAACACGGCTATCACCGCGGCAGGCGTTCGGCGCGATGCCAGCACCATCACGCTTCCGCCTTCCTTGTGTTGGCGAGCGAGCAGCCGATCGGCCAGTTGTTGGGCGTAATCCTCATTGATGCGAATGCCCGTGCGCGGACCGCCGAGCAAGACGCCCACGTGCGGGCCCGGCAGGTCGCCCAATGTCGGCCACGCTTCGCGGCCGTCTTCCAGCCACGCATCGTCGACCGGATTGAGCGAGCCCAGAAGCTGCAGCACGTTGGCGCCGGTCAAATGATCGTGGCGTGGAGCGATCACCGTGTCCCAATGCGTGGGATCGATGCGCGGATCGAGGATCTGCACCGTATGGCAGCGACCGTTTGCAACCCCCCGCAGCATCCGGGTAAAAAGTGCGGCGCTACGGCCGCATCCGATGGCTACGGCCGGCCAGGGCGGTGCGAAGGCCATGCGTTGCGCCCTGGGTAGCGCGAAGCGCCCTCCCAAGACGATTCTCGGCGACAGCCACGACCACGGCGGCCGCGGCGAGACCACAAGATGCCGAACCGGCATTCCCAGCCGAGCGGCCAGCGACAGCGCCTGGCGCTGGTTTCCGGCGGCATGGTCCGTGATCGCCCAGCATTCCCCCAGCAATGCGGTCGCGGTCATGGGATTGTCGTCGGATTCTGCACAGTTCGTTTCGCCTTGTTCACTCGTGGGATATCCGGCTTGCCCCTACACTGTTGGTCTGTTGCGCCGCGAAAAGGCGCGTCCACATGTCAGAGGATACCCATATGAGCGAGAAGCTTACCGACGCGGCGCTGGATCAATTATTCCGCGAAGCCCGCACCTATAACGCTTTCCTGCCCAAAGAAGTGACCGACGAACAGTTGCACGCGCTGTACGACCTGGCGAAGTTCGGCCCGACCAGTGCCAATAGCTCGCCGATGCGGGTGGTGTTCGTGAAGTCCAAGGCGGCCAAGGAAAAGCTCAAGCCGTTCCTTTCCGAAGGCAATCGCGCCAAGACCCTCGCAGCGCCGGTAACGGCGATCATCGCCAACGATCACACGTTTTACGACAAGCTGCCGCAGTTGTTCCCCCATGCCGATGCGCGCAGCTGGTTTGCGGGCAACCAGCAAGTGGCTGACCTCACGGCTTTCCGCAACGCTACCCTGCAAGGTGCCTACGTCATCATGGCTGCGCGTTCTCTCGGACTGGACTGCGGTCCGATGTCCGGTTTCGACAATGCGGGCTTGGATGAGGCGTTCTTCGCCGGTACCCCGATCAAGTCGAACTTCCTGATCAACATCGGCTACGGCGATGCCAGCCGTGATTTGTATGCGCGCAGCCCACGTCTGTCGTTCGACGAGGCGTGCCGCGTGGAGTAAGTCAGGCGTTGGCGTGCTGCACGCACGCTGGACGTTTTGCTTTCGATGGTATTTGAATAGGCGTCGCGAACGCCGCTTTCCCCCTAACTGATTGAGGCAGGAGATACACATGCGCACTCTTCGTTACGTGATGCTGGCCGGCTTGCTGGGCGCGGCGATGTCGGCCCAGGCCGCCCCGGTGACCTACAAGCTCGACCCCGGCCACACCATGGTGTTGTTCAGCTGGAGCCACTTCGGCTTCTCCAATCCCACGGCCAACTTCGGTATCTCCGATGGCACGCTGGTGTTCGACCAGCAGAACCCGTCCAAGTCCTCGGTGGAAGTGACCATGCCGTTGGCCAACCTGGACACGCACGTGCCGGCGCTGGACAATCACCTGAAGGAGCCGGACTTCTTCGATGCCGGCAAATTCCCCACCGTGACCTTCAAGAGCACCAGCGTGCAGTCGCTGGGCGGCAACCACTACAAGGTGACCGGTGACCTGACCGTGCACGGTGTCACCAAGCCGGTGGTGCTGAACGCCACGCTCAACAAGAGCGGCGCGCATCCGATGACCGGCCAGCCGGCGATCGGTTTCAACGCGACGGGTACGCTCAAGCGTTCGGACTTCGGCCTTGGCGCGTACGTGCCGAAGGTGAGCGATGAGATCAAGCTCGACATCACCACCGAAGCGGAAGTGCCGAAGGCTGGCGCTGCGCAGTAAGTCTGCTTTGCATGTCCCTCTCCCCTGAACATGTGGGGAGAGGGAGCAGGGCGCACCGGGCGCCGGCCTGCTAACATTGCCAGTCCCATGTCCTACCCGGAGCAATACCCCATGTCGGGTTCCTCTGCCGCGGCGACGCCAATCCTGGCGAATGCCGAAAATCGTTATGAAGTGACGCGTTCGGACCTCCCGCTGTCTTGTCCGATGCCCGGCATGGCACTGTGGAACTCCCATCCGAAGGTCTATCTGCCCGTCGTCGAAGACGGTGGCGAGTCCATTTGTCCTTATTGCGGCGCACGTTACGTGCTGCGCGATTGAGCCTTGGTCATCGCCCGGTCATTGAGGCGCTGGACGGCACGATTGGTGCTTGCTTCTATGGATGAGAGTTGCAAATGAGGGAACCATGTCTGTTGCCGCCACGCCGGCCAGGGCGCTGACTGTTGTCCAGCTGATCCCTGCGCTGCGCGCAGGGGGAGCAGAGCGCTCGGTGCTGGAGATGGGGCAGGCATTAGTGCAAGCCGGCCATCGTTCGGTCGTTATTTCTGCCGGCGGCCGCATGGCCACCCAGCTGCAAGCCGAAGGCAGCGAGCACATCACCCTGGATATCGGTCGCAAGTCGCTAGGCACACTGGCTCGTCTGGGTCGGTTGCGACGTCTGCTGCGCGAACTGAAGCCGGACATCGTGCATGTCCGTTCGCGTCTACCTGCCTGGATGGGCTGGTGGGCGGTGAAGGGCATGTCGCCCAAACCGCATTTTGTGACCACCGTGCACGGCCTCAATTCGCCGGGGCGCTACAGCTCCATCATGCTGCGTGGCGAACGGATCGTGGTCGTGTCGCAGACCGTGCGCGATTACCTCATTAGCCATTACCAGAACCTGGATACGGCGCGCATCCGGATCATCCCGCGCGGCATCGATCCAGAAGCCTTCCCGTACGGCCATCGGCCTGACGAGGCCTGGCAAAAAGCCTTCTTTACGGAATATCCCAACCTCGCGGGTGCGCCGTTGCTCACCCTGCCTGGCCGCGGTACACGCCTCAAGGGTCATCGCGACGCGATCGAGCTGGTGGCAGAACTGAAGCAACGCGGCATCGAAACGCGTTTGCTGCTGCTGGGCGTGATCGAGCCCGGTCGCGAAGCCTATGTGCGCGAGCTGGAGGATCTGATCCAAGCGCGCGGCATCGGCTCACAAGTGGTGCTGACAGAGTCCCGCGAAGATGTGCGCGATATCTACGCCATGTCCGCACTCGTCCTGCAGCTTTCGAACAAGCCGGAAGCCTTCGGTCGCACGGTCGTGGAAGCGCTCGCGCTATGCCGTCCGGTGTTGGGCTATGCCCACGGCGGTGTCGGCGAACTGCTGGCTGAACTCTATCCCGCCGGGCGCGTGCCGCCGGGCGACAAGGAGCGTCTGGTCGAACGCGCCGCCGAACTGCTGCGCGTGGCACCGCCCATTTCGCCGCTGCAACGCTACCGGCTGGTCGATATGCAGCGCGCCGCGTTGGCCCTTTACGAGGAAGTGGCTGGCTAACAGTCTGTAGGCGACGATGACTCGCCTACAATGCGGGGGCCATGGTTCCGGACCCTGCATGAACTCCTCCGTCCCTGTACTGAAAAACCTGCTGCGTTCGGCATGCCTGCCTTTCTGGTTGGTCGTCGCGCTACTGCCGTTCGGGCGTAGTGCGGAACTTGGTACTTTCCTGTGCTTTGCCGGCATCGCATTTGCGTGGCGTCGCGATGGCAGAAGGTTGCTGACATCTCCGGCAGCGCGCCTACTGTTTTGCTTGCTCGCCTGCTACATCGGTGCCGCATTGCTTTCCGCATTTACAGCGGTTGTGCCAGGAAAGAGTTGGGCGACCGTGCTGGGGCTGCTGCGCTATCTCCCTCTGGGCCTTTACGCCTGTTATGCGGTGCGCGGTGAACAACGTTTGCACGGGTTCTACGCTGCCGTTGCCGTGGTCATCGCGTTCTGGGTGCTCGATGCCTGGATGCAGATGCTCACCGGCTGGAGTCTGCGTGGTCACGCCGAACCAGAACGCATATCAGGCCTTTTCGGCGCGGACGATCCCAAACTTGGCCCGACACTGGCGGTGCTTTCGCCCTTCGCATTATGGGTGTCGCGGCAGCGATGGGGGCTGCGCGGTTTGATCGTTGCGTTCTTGCTACTGCTTGGGCCGGTGATGTTGAGCGGTTCGCGCGCTGCGTGGCTCTGCTATGGATTGGTTGCACTGGTGTTTGCTTGGCGCGAAGCCGGTTCGCCCCTGCGATTTGTCGTGGCTTGTGCGATAGGCGCAGCGATATTGCTTGTTGCTGGCGGTGTTGCGTGGAAGACATCCACGCGCTTCGATGCGCGCATGCAGCGCACACTCACCGCATTGAGCGGCAACGAACAGGATCTGAATCAGGCGATGACCGGACGACTCGATATCTGGCACAACAGCCTACGCATGATCGCGGCCCATCCGCTTACGGGTGTAGGCGTTCGCGATTTTCGCTATGCCTATCCGCAGTTCGCGCCCCCAAACGATCACTTTATGACGGCGGAAACGTGTGGTGAGGGCGAAGGTGCCTGCCATGCGCATCAAATCGTGCTTGAGATTCTCACTGAAACCGGCGCCATCGGATTGCTGTTGTGGCTGACTGGTGTCGCGATTGCGTGGCGCGCCTGGCGACGCGTGGGCGAGGTGGGTCGTGCCGCTGCTTTTCCTGTCAGCGTATCGCTGGCGGTGATGCTCTTTCCAATCAATACGCACCTTGCGTTTTATTCGGCTTGGTGGGGTTTGTTGTTCGCCTGGTTGTTGGGTCTATGGTGCGCGGCGCTTTACGCGTCAGCGAAGGAACAGCGTGATGGCGCGTGAATTGCTCTCGGTCGTCTTGATCACCTACAACAATGCCGACACGCTCGACGTTTGCCTGCGCGAAGTGGATTGGGTGGATGAGATCGTGGTGCTCGATTCCGGCTCGACCGACGATACCGTCGCCATCGCGCGCATGCACGGTGCGCGCGTGGAAGTGCATCCGTTCGACGATTATGGTCCGCAGAAACAGCGTGCTTATGACCTGGCACGCAACGACTGGATATTGAACCTCGACGCGGACGAGATACTGTCGCCCGGCACGCGCGCGATCATCGAGCGCGCGTTGGAAGATCCGCAGCACGCCGGCTTTCGCTTGCCACGTCGCGAGCGCATGTTCTGGACGGTGCAACATCGCTGGAGTCACCGCAACGGTCATTTGCGTTTGTTCAATCGGAAACGCGGTGGCATGAATGACGTGGAAGTTCATTCGGCGGTGGAAGTGCAGGGGCCGGTCAGGACGCTATGGGGCGCCGACTTCGTCAATAACGGCGATGGCGACATCGCCACGCGCGTGGAAAAGATCAATCGCTACAGCAGCGGCATGGTCGCGCACAAGCTGCGTCGCCGTCAGCGGTTCACCGGTTTTCGTATGGTGATCTATCCGTCGCTGTTTTTCCTGCGGCAGTACTTGCTGAAGCGGTATTTTCTCAGTGGCTGGGCGGGTTTCATCGCCAGTGTGCTGGGTGCGTTCTACGTCTTTCTTAAATACGCCAAGCTGCACGAAGCACGCAGGGCGAAACGGAACGACGGCAACTAACCGTCGCCTAAAATCCGCACGAACTCATCCGCGATCACGCGCGTGCTGAAATGCCGGTCGACGAAATCGCGCGCCGCGACACCCATCGGTTCACGTACTTCCGCATCGCACATGCGCAGGATCGCATTGCGCCACGCGGTGACATTGCCCGGCGGCAATAACAGGCCGGTTACATTGGCCGAAAGCGTTTCGGGAATGCCACCGATATTGCTGCCCAGCACCGGTGCGCCTGCAGCTTGTGCTTCCACCGAGACGCGGCCGAAGGTTTCGGTGGCGATCGATGGAAAGGCCAGCATGGAGATGGCGCTGTAATACGGATGCACATCGTCGATCCAGCCCAGCATGTGATGCCGGTGTGCGAAAGCGCCGGCATCGATGCGTTCGCCCAGCGCTTGCGAATCCGGGCCGTGGCCGAGCCACATGCAATGCAGGCGCGGTTCTTGCGTCATCGCGCCGTCGAGGGCTTCGAGCAGGGTGTAGATGCCCTTGCTACCGTGCATGCGGCCAAAGTAGCCAAGCACGATCGCATCCTCCGGAATGCCCAGGCTATGCAGTATTTCGCTGCGCCGCTTTGGGTCGGGCTGGCACCACGCCATATTCACCGGGTTGTACAGCACGCGCACCAATTGCGGCGGTACACCGCGATCGAGATAGGCCTGGCGCGCATGGTTGGAGACGGCAAAAAACCGTTGCGCCAGGCGCGGTATGAGATAGCCCGATACGCGTCCCATCGCCGGTGTGCGATGGCGGAACAACGCCACCGGCACGCGCAGCAATCGGCTCACCAGAATCAGCGGCCAGTATTCTTTGCCAAAGTTGCCGACCAACCAATCCGGGCGCAGGTCGCGCGCGGCTTTGAATGTCGCGAAGTAGCCGCGCAAATCAAAAACATTGCGGAATTTCGCCGGATAAAGGCGCACTCCCGAGTTGGCAAGACTATTGGCGATCAGCCCATTGGGAAAAACCACCGCGCTGACTTGATGGCCGGCTTCGACCATGGCCTGCGCGAGCGCCACGAAGTGCGTGGCAGCCCCGGTATTTTCCGGGTTGGTGCCAACGAAAAGAAATTTCATGTGCGCTTGCTCTCGTAACGCTTGTTTTCGTAATTGGTGAAAGCACGCATGGCGAACTGCGGTAACACGTGATGTCGCGCGACTTGCACGCGCGGCAGATGCCAAAGATCGGTTCCGATGATGGCGCGGCCGCGTTGGGTGGTTGTGGCAGCGGCATAGCCAGCCACACGCGTAACTTCTGCGACGCGCTCATTCATGTCGCCGTAGGGATAGCAAAACTGGGTAACCGGCGAGCCGAGATGATCTTCCAGGTCCGCCTTGCTACCGGCGATTTCATCGTGGAGCTGCGCGTCGCTGCACTGGGTCAGATGCGGATGGCTACGCGTGTGCGCACCGATTTCCATGCCGCCCTCGCGCCATGCGCGCAGTTGCGCGGGCGACATCAGCGGTTTCTGGATGCCGAGCTTTTCCGCATCCCAGTTGTTGAAGCGGCCGATGCTCCCGCTGACCACGTAGCAGGTTGCGGTGAAGCCATATCGTTGCAGCACCGGCATTGCGGATTCGAGATTGTCGACATAGCCGTCGTCCAGCGTGACCACGGCGATGCGGCCCTGTTTCTCACCGCGCAGATAAGGCATCGCGTCGGACATCGACAGGCCGGTGTAACCCAGGCGCTTGAGCAGCCACATCTGCCGCGCGAACGCGCCCGGGCTCACATACAGGCTGCGCCAGCGGCGCAGGCCGCGCGGGGCCTGGGCGATGTTGTGATACATGAAAATCGGGTGGGCCCGATCCGGATGTCCTTGCGCTGCGCTCATGCGGCACTCCGTGTCAGCCACGCGTAAGAGCTTACGGCAAACGACAGGGCCGGGCGGCGTTTCGACCGGAGGGGCGGACGGCAGTTGGGCATGGAATAGAGGCTGGGGAAGATAGCTAGCCCGCTTATCTACCGGGAGAGGCTGACGCTAGCCTGTCGTGGATCTAGTAGATCGGCGGGGACCCTTCCGGACGCGTCTTGAACCGCTTGTGCACCCACAGGTACTGCTCTGGAGCCTCGCGCACCATCTGCTCGATGCTCAGGTTGACCCGGGCGGTATCGGCTTCGGCATCGGCGCTTGGCAAGCCTTCCAGCGGCGCGCCCAGGCGAAGCGCGTAGCCCTGATTGCCGGGCAGGCGGCGATGGAAGAAGGGAATGACCACCGAATGGGACATCCGCGCCAGGTGATGGGTGCCGGTGATGGTCGCCGCGATCACGCCGAAGAACGGCACGAAGGCGTTGTCCTTGCTGCGCATGTCCTGGTCGGGTGCGTACCAGAGCGTGCCGCCGCTGCGCAGGTATTTCACCGTGCCGCGGATGTCGTCCTTGTCGAACATGGCGCGCGCATAGCCCAGGCGCGCACGTAGTACGGCCCATTCGAATACCGGGTTATCCATGTGCCGATACATGCCCGCGATGCGAATGCGTTGCGAGACCAGCCGTGCGCATAGCTCCAGATGCGAGAAATGCCCGCCGACCAACAGCACGCCGCGCCCTTGCGCGTGTGCGGCTTCGAGATGCTCCAGTCCTTCGAAGCGCACCGGGATGCGTGCGATGGCGCGATCGGAACCCATCCAGCCCAGCGCGAATTCGATCAGCATCATGCCGATGTCGCGCAGGTGCGCGTCCACCAGCTTCTTTTGCGCGGCAGCGTCGAGCTCGGGAAAGCACAGCGCGATATTGGTGGCGGCGACCTCGCGCCGTGGCGAGGGAAAGCGTTCAATGCCCGCGCCCAGCATGCGTCCGATCGCCATCAGCACTTTCCACGGCAGCATGGCGATCAGTTTCATGATGCCCACGCCGATCCACGCCGGCCAGAGGCGTGGTGCGAGTAGGGAGCGGGTGAAGACGGGATAAGGCGTGCCGGGCATCCGGCCCATTGTACCGGCCTGGCGCGGTCTTGGCCTGCTTACGGGTCCGGGCTCTTATACTGCGTAGCCACTGCAGGGAATGTCCGTTGCGCTACCTCTATACGATCCTCATGTACCTCGCCACGCCGCTGATCGTGATGCGGCTGCTGACGCGCGGTATGCGTTACGGCAATTACCACCGGCGCTGGCCTGAGCGTTTCGGCATCTTCAAGGCGCCGGACCTGCGCGGCAGCATTTGGGTGCATGCGGTATCGGTGGGCGAGGTCAATGCGGCCGAGCCGCTGATCAAGGCCTTGCGCGACGACTATCCGAATGCGCCGCTGGTGGTGACGACGGTGACGCCGACCGGTTCGGCGCGTGTCCATCAGCTGTTCGGCGACAGCGTGTTCCACGTGTATTTGCCGTACGACCTGCCGTTCTCCGTGCACCGATTCCTGAAGCAGGTGCGACCGCGGCTGGCGCTGATCGTGGAAACCGAGATCTGGCCAAACCTGTATTTCGGCTGCCATCGCCGCGGCATTCCACTGATGATCGTCAACGCGCGTCTGTCCGGGCGTTCGCTGCGCGGCTATGCGCCGATGCGGGCGCTGTTGCGTTCGGCGCTGCGCTGCGTGCGGCATATTGCTGCTCAATCGCGTACCGATGCGGCGCGCTATCGTTTGCTGGGCGCCGATCCAGCGCTCGTTACGGTCAGCGGCAATCTCAAATTCGACATGCCTATACCGGATGGTGCGCTGGAGGGTGGCGCGATTTTCCGCCAGCAATGGGGACACCTGCGTCCCGTGTGGACCGCCGCCAGCACGCACGAGGGCGAAGAGCTGGCGGTGCTGGAAGCGCATCTGGAAGTGCTCAAGCGATTGCCCGATGCGCTGCTGTTGATAGCGCCACGCCATCCGGAGCGATTCCGACTGGTCGAGCATTCCGTGCGCAGTCTTGGTTTCTCGATGGCGACGCGCAGCGTGGATCACGTTCCCGGTGCGTCGCACCAGGTTTTCGTGATCGACACGATGGGCGAGCTGATGCCGTTCTTCGCAGCATCGGACATGGCCTTTGTGGGCGGTAGCCTGGTGCCGATTGGCGGCCACAACGTGCTTGAGCCTGCGGCACTGTCCAGGCCGGTTCTGGTGGGCCCGCATACCTTCAACTTCGAGGAAATCACCCTCACGCTGATCCGGGGCGGTGGCGCGAAGCGCGTATTGCAGAGCGAAACGCTAGGCGCCGAAGTGCTTGAGCTGTTGCAGGACGCCGACCGGTGCAAACAGATGGGCCGGCAGGCGCGCATCGTGTTCGATAGCGAGCGCGGCGCGGTGGGCCGGGTCATGAAGCTGATCGATCGCATGTTGCAGGAATAAAAAAGGCCGGGATATCCCGGCCTTTTTTACGACGATGTCGCGTCGAATTACTGCAGCAGCGAGTTGGCGTACTCGAGATCCTTGAACTCGATCGTGCCGGCCGACTGCTTCAGCAGGAGGCGGTTGAGAACCAGCTGATGGCGCGCCAGCGAATAGGTGCTTTCGGACTGCGTCAATGTCTGAATCGCCGTCAAGACGTCCAGCATGATCTGCGTACCCACCTGGAATCCGGCCTTGGTGGCGTCGAGCGATTCCTGCGCCGCATCGACAGCGGCCTTGCCCGACTTCACTTCGCTGATCCCGGCGTTCACCGAGTTGTAGAAGTTCAAGGTGTTCTGCACGGTCTGGCGGCGTACGGATTCCAGCGAATCCTGCGCTTCGTCACGTTGATCGATCGATTGGCGAACCTTGGACTGCGTTGCGCCGCCGGCGAAGATCGGCACCGACAGCGTGAGGCCGATGGTGTTGCCATAACGGCCGTTGCCGATCACGTTGTAGCTGCCGTTCTCCAGCCAGCTGGTGCTCTTGGCGCGGCTCAGGCTGGCGGTGATCGTGGGCAGATGGCCGGCGCGTGCGACATTGATGTCGTGGTTGGCGGCATCAACCGATAGCTGCGCCGACAGAAGCGTCGGGTTGTTCTTCATCGAACTGTCCACCCATGCCTGCGGGTCGGCGGGCAGGGGCGCATCCAAGGGAAGGTCGGGCTGCAACTTCTTGAGCTCGCCGACGGGCTTCCCGGTGATGACGGTCAAGGCCTGGCGGTCATTGGCGAGCGTGTTTTCATCGCTGATCGTGGTCGCTTTGGCCGACTCGTAAAACGATTTGGCCTGATAGACGTTGGTGACAGCCGCGATACCTACTTTGTACTGCTGCTCGGCCTGGTCGTAGGTGACGCGGTAGGCTTCTTCGTTGGCCTTGGCGTAGGTCACCTGATCTTCATCGCTGAGCACAGTGAAGTAGGCCGTGGCGACACGGACGAACAAATCCTGGGCGGCGGCCTCGTACGTCTGTTCCTGCGCATCGGCTGTGGAATGAGCGGCTTGCAGATTGGCGATGTCGCCAAGATTGAGGATCGTTTGGTCCAGCTCGACGCCCAATGAGCGCGTGCGCAGATGACCGGGGTCCAGCGTGGTGCCGGAATTGGTGACTTCACTGCCACTCCCGCCGCCGCTCTGCTGCTGCAAGCTCATCGTGCCGTTGATCTGCGGCAGCAGCAGTGCACGCGCCTGCGGAATACCTTCGTGTACGGCGAGACGGGTTGCATCGGCCTGAGCCAGGACAGGGTCGTTCGCACGCGCCTGACGGTATGCATCCAGCAAATCCTCGCCATAGCTGGGCAGAGAAACTGCGGCCAGGGACAGGGCAAGGGTCAGAAGCTTCAAGCGCATGGTTCGCCTCGTGGGGTCGGGGTCGGTGGCGGAATCAAAAAACGAATTGGCGGGGTGGTTGGGCATGTGCGAGATACGGCAGATCCGTCTCGAACAGGCTTTCTTCGCGATAACGCCCGTTGCCCTCGTGGGTAAGCAGCATCACATGCTGCACCGGCGACTCGCCGCGAACGACGAGCAATCGGCCGCCCGGCTTGAGCCAGCCGAGGAAACGGTCGGGAATACGATAAACAGCACCGGTGACAACCAGCGCATCGAAGGATTCTTGCGGCTGCCAGCCGTTCACCGCTTCACCGGTGACCAACTGCACGTTGCCGATGCCTGCGGCCTGCAGGCGCTGACCTGCGGCGACGGTGAAATCGGCATGGATATCCACGCTGGTCACGCGCCCGGCGAGGTTGGCCAGGCATGCGGTGAGGAAACCCGAACCGGTGCCGATTTCCAGCACGCTGTCTTCCGGCTTCAGATCCAGTGCTTGCAGCACGCGACCTTCCACCACCGGCTTCATCATCACTTCGTCGTGGCCGATCGGCAGGCACAGGTCGGCGAAGGCAAGCTGGCGATGCGCGGGCGCGACGAAGTCTTCGCGGCGAACGCGGCCCAGCACCTCGAGCACGCGACCATCCAGCACCTCCCAGGGGCGCACCTGGTTCTCCACCATGTTTTGACGCGCCTGATCGAAGTTCATCGCCATGAGAAAACAAGCCTATGTGGATCGAAAAAAGGTCAAAAAGGATAAGCGTTTAGACCCTGTTTCGACAATGGTTAGCGTGCGGGCTATGCCATCTTGCACGAAGTGCCGGAAGTCATCGCGATGACCTGACGTAAGTCATGTAAATGGCTGTGTCCGCGGACACTTACGCACTTTTTCGACTACGTACAAGAGCTGGCAAAGCGATGCCGGCAGGCAGACGCGCAAGCGCATCGATGGTGCTGGCACCCAACATGAGATCCAGTCGCCGGATCCGCCCGAGGACCGACGTCCCGCGACTCGCCGCCGCCACGCACAGCCATGCCAGCCAACGCGACAGGCTATGCCGCTCGGCCGCGTTGAGACGCGCTAGCGCCATACGGACGGCAAAGACATGACGCTGCGCCTCGGCACGGTCGCGCTCCAGCCAGTCGGCGAGCAAACGCTGCGCCTGGCGGTAGGGAGCACTAACTACCAATTCTGGGAAAGTGGGGCGCATTAGGCGAATATTGGGTATCATTCAGGAAATAATTAAACCGTCCCGTATAATAAATTGGGTTTTCTGATTTGTGAAGGTGCAACCATGAACTCGATGCCGCTCACCAAGCCACACGGGCCAGGCCGCCCGAAGGACATGGAGAAGCGTGCGGCCATCCTGGAGGCCGCCAAGGCCCTGTTCATTCGCAACGCCTTCGCCGGCACCAGCATGGATGCGATTGCCGCCGAAGCGGGCGTCTCCAAGCTGACCGTCTATAGTCATTTCGGTGATAAGGACAACCTGTTCCGCGAGGTCATCCGTGCGCGAATCCAGGACCTATTGCCCGAAGAAACCTACAACTTTGATCCGAGCGCGGACATCGGCGATATCCTCAATCGCATTGCCCTGATCCACGCCCACCTCGATTGCGACCCGGAAAACGTGGGAACCTTCCGCGCCATCCTCAGTGATTGCCGCCAGGGCAATCCGCGCTACGGCAAGCTGATGTGGGAAGAAGGCCCGATGCGTACCCGGGCCCTGATGGAACGCCTGCTGCAGAAAGCGGTTGACGCCGGCAAGCTCGATATCGGTGACATCACGCGTGCAGGCATCCAGTTCATGTCGTTGATCAAGGGTGACATGATGATGCGCCGCATGTTCGGTTGCGCCGACTGCGTGCAAACCTATGCACGGGAAGTCGAAGAAAACGCCCGCGCTGGCGTGGCGATGTTCCTGCGCGCCTACGCGCCCCGCTAAGAGCTTGTCCCAGGCAGAACCTGCCTGCACTCGTCTCGCACCCCGCTTCGTGGTCAAATACCGCTTTGGAAGCGGGGGTGCCGACCGCAGTCGGCTGAGAGACACCCTTCGAACCTGATCCGGTTAGCACCGGTGTAGGGAGCTTCGCCGCACAGACCATCGTGCGTGGGCGCCGTCGCTTCGATCCTGTGCGGATTTCCGCACGAACTCCGCGCATGCCTGTGCGGATAGCAGAAGGACGAATGTCGATGAATGCCTTGCCCTCCGATCTCGCGCGCGCCGCGCAAGCCCTCTCCGAAGCCGTGACGCGGCCGATCCCCGGATCGCGCAAGATCCACGTGCAGGGCAGTCGCCCCGACCTCAGTGTGCCGATGCGCGAAATCGAGCAGGCGCAGACGCCGACTCTGTTCGGTGGCGAGTCCAATCCGCCGATCACCGTGTACGACACCTCCGGTCCGTACACCGATCCTGATTATTCCGTCGATCTCGCCGCTGGCCTGCCTGCATTGCGTGCCGGTTGGATTGCCGAGCGCGGGGATGTGGAACAGCTTTCCGGCCTCAGCTCGGCCTTCGGCCGCCAGCGCGCCGCGGACGCCAAGCTCAACGACGTGCGCTTCAGCCACCTGCGCACGCCCTTGCGCGCGAAGGCGGGCGCCAACGTCACGCAGATGCACTACGCCCGCCGTGGCATCGTCACACCGGAGATGGAATACATCGCCATCCGCGAAAACCAGCGCATCGAAGCACTGCAAAACAGCGCACTTTGCAAGCAGCATGCCGGCCAATCCTTCGGCGCATCGCTGCCCAAGCTGATCACGCCCGAATTCGTGCGCGATGAAGTGGCGCGCGGTCGCGCCATCATCCCTGCCAACATCAACCATCCGGAAAGCGAGCCGATGATCATCGGCCGCAATTTCCTCACCAAGATCAACGCGAACATCGGCAACAGCGCCGTATCGTCCGGCATCGCCGAAGAAGTGGAAAAGCTGGTGTGGTCGATCCGCTGGGGCGGCGACACGGTGATGGATCTATCCACCGGCAAAAACATCCACGAAACCCGCGAATGGATCATCCGCAATTCGCCGGTGCCGATCGGCACCGTGCCGATCTATCAGGCGCTGGAGAAAGTCGGTGGCGTGGCCGAAGACCTCACCTGGGAACTGTTCCGCGACACGCTGATCGAGCAGGCCGAGCAGGGCGTGGATTACTTCACCATCCACGCCGGCGTACTGCTGCGCTTCGTGCCGCTGACCGCCAAGCGTGTCACCGGCATTGTTTCGCGCGGCGGTTCCATCATGGCCAAGTGGTGCCTTGCGCATCACAAGGAAAATTTCCTCTATACGCACTTCGAAGACATCTGCCAGATCATGAAGGCGTACGACGTCTCTTTCAGTCTTGGCGACGGCCTTCGTCCCGGTTGCGTGGCCGATGCGAACGACGCCGCACAGTTCGGCGAACTCGATACGCTGGGTGAGTTGACGCAGATCGCGTGGAAGCACGACGTGCAAGTGATGATCGAAGGCCCCGGCCACGTGCCGATGCAATTGATCAAGGAAAACATGGAGCGCCAGCTGGAGAAGTGCCACGAGGCACCGTTTTACACCTTGGGACCACTTACCACCGATATTGCGCCCGGCTACGACCACATCACCAGCGCCATCGGCGCGGCGATGATCGGCTGGTTTGGCACCGCGATGCTTTGCTATGTCACGCCGAAAGAACACCTGGGGCTGCCAAACAAGCAAGATGTACGCGACGGCATCATCGCTTACAAGATCGCTGCCCACGCTGCCGATCTCGCCAAAGGCCATCCCGGCGCACAGGTGCGCGACAATGCACTCAGCAAAGCGCGCTTCGAATTCCGCTGGGACGACCAGTTCAACCTCGGCCTAGATCCCGAAAAGGCCAAGGAATTCCACGACGAAACGCTGCCCAAGGATGCGCACAAATCCGCTCACTTTTGCTCCATGTGCGGACCGAAATTCTGCTCGATGAAGATCACGCAAGACGTTCGCGATTACGCGGCCGAACATGGCGTGGACGAAATCGTCGCGCTGGACGAAGGCATGGCTGAAAAGGCAGCCGAATTCCGCGCGCAGGGTGCCGAGGTCTACCGCAAGGCTTGAGTGTGGTGGCTCCGACGTTTAAGCAGCTGGCGGAAGTCGCCGCTGCTTAAAGGTTTGGACGGGAGCGGTGTGCTGTGGAAAGACAGAGCACCAGATAAAGCGATCCAATGGCAGCGCCGCGCCATACATCGAGTGCGTCGTGATTGATCGACGTCGCGGGTAAGTGCAGCAATCTAAAAACCGCGAGCGAGAACAGCAGTATGGCTGCAATAACTCCGATTCCCCGGGCCGGGGCGGCGGCTGATGCAATTCGCGCGGTAGGCGTCTTCATGGGCGGCATTGTCTGGCTCGCCGCATAAAAATCGCAGTAACGCGAGTGGGCGAACCCGTATAAATCGCATAAAAATTTATCGCTGGTTGCCGCTGCTGCTGGACTCGTTAACTTGGCTTGCCTTCGCGTCGCGCGTATTCGGCAGGCGTGCGTCCGACCAGTTTGCGGAAATCGCGAATGAAGTGAGCTTGGTCGAAATAGCCAAGCTCTAACGCCAAATCGGTCCACGCTATCGGCACGCCAGCTTGCAACTGCGCTACGGCTTCGTGCAGTCGGTAACGATTGATCACCCACTTTGGGCTCACGCCGACGTATTGGTTGAATAGTCTTTGCAACGCGCGCTTGGTGAGCCCAGTGCGCAAAGCCAGTTCTTCGACCGAAGTAAGGCTGCGATCCGAGGCAATGCTGGCGACTAGTGAACTGACCTCCGCGACGTTTGGGTCGTCGTGCGGTAGATGAGCCAGCAGTAATTTTTCAGCAGCGGCTGACATGGCATCGAAGCTGGCGCTGGCGAATACATCTGTCTCAAAACGCGCGGCGTCATCACCGAAAATTCGAAGCGGTTCGAGCGAACGGTCCATCAGGCTTGAAACCGGCATGCGAGAAAACGGAAAAAAGCCGCCTGCCTTGAACTTGATGCCGAACACGCGTCCCTGTCCTTCGAGCTGACGAACAAAGCGGCTAGTGTGCACGCCATAGATCGCCGTCGAACCCGCCTCGACCACGTAGTGCACGTTTGGGTGAGGCAGCGTTTCCTGCTGCTGTGCCGGCAAGCCGCGTAGATCCCAGGACACATACCAATAGTGTTCGATCAACGCTGCCAGCGCCGATGACGGCGGTCGGCGCGCATGCTGAAACTCCCCTTGCTCCAGGCGCCGGTGCAGCACGCCGCGTGGTTGATCTGCGCCCGTATTCATCGCGGATCAACCGAGGTGTTGCAGTCCCGTCGCGTTTTTCCAATCGCCATGGAGGCACACTGTACTAATCTCAGAGTTAGAGGACGAGTACGCGCTTTCGATCTAGCGCCGACACCTGGTTGGCTATTTCAAGGAGAACACGACCATGCATGCAAGCGGACCCTTCGAAGTAAAGCTTACGCCGCAACCCGCCGCGCCTGGCATCGAGCCAGCGAATCTAGGGCGACAGACGATTAGCAAGCAATTCCAAGGCGATCTGGACGCCACCAGCCTTGGCGAAATGCTGTCGGCGATGGGCAACGTGCAAGGCTCGGCCGGCTACGTCGCCATCGAACGCGTGACCGGTGTGTTGCATGGCAAGCGCGGAAGCTTTGTGCTGCAGCATACGGGAACAATGAATCGTGGTGTGCCGCAGCTCGTGATTACTGTCGTGCCTGATTCGGGCACCGATGAGCTGATTGGTTTGAGCGGATCCATGCAGATCCAGATCGAGCAGGGTCGGCATGCATACACCTTCGATTACGGTTTTTCTCAGGAAAGCAGCTGAACGCGGGAAACATCAACTTACTGCATTTTCACCCGCACTTCGCAGTTGCGAAGACAGGATGGGCCAACAGCATTGCCAGCCACTCGCCACGAGGAGATAGCCATGGCGGCCAAGCCCTTCCTGACCGATATCAAGACTATCCGTAAGCGTGCCCGCGAACACATCGAAAAAGGTGCCATCACCGACGGCTACAAAGCCGACCGCAACATGGTGATCAAACTGTTGAACGAGGCCTTGGCCACCGAGATTGTTTGCGTGCTGCGCTACAAACGGCACTACTACATGGCATCGGGCATTCACGCCAAGAGCGTGGCGGCCGAATTTCTGGAGCATGCGAACGAAGAGCAGGCGCATGCCGATCTGATCGCCCAACGAATCACCCAGCTCGACGGTGCGCCTAACTTCAATCCGGAAGGTCTGCTCAGTCGCAGCCATGCCGATTACGTTGAGGGCGATGATTTGGTCGACATGATCAAGGAAGACTTGGTCGCCGAGCGCATCGCCATCGACAGCTATCGCGACATCATTCACTACCTGGGCAACGACGATTCCACATCGCGCCGCATGCTTGAGGGCATCCTGGCGATGGAAGAAGAGCACGCCGAGGATTTGGCCACCTTGCTCGACGAACTGGGCAAGAAGGGGGAGCCGGCCAAACCGGCCAAGCGCAGCAGGTAAGTCGCGTAAGCCGTCGTCCCGGTGAATCCGGGACGACGGAACGATCATGTCATGTCGTGTGAACGAGAGGACGCGCCATTACCAACCCGACACCACCAGCTTGCCGATCGTACTGCCCGACTCAAGCCGACGATGCGCCTCACGCATGTTGGTCGCGTTGATGGGGCAGAGTATTTCGCGTTGGATGCCGCGCAGCTCGCCCGCGTCGATCAATGTCGCTACGCGCGCGAGGATGCGCCCTTGTTCGGCCATGTCAGGGGTCTTGTAGCGGGGGCGCGCAAACATCATTTCCCAATGGATGCCGATGCATTTGGCCTTATATGGATCGCCGATATTCAGTGGCGCCGCGGGCTCGACGATCAATCCAACATGCCCTTGTGGCGCCAGCAATTCGCCAAGCTCATCCCAATAACGCTCCGTGTTGGCGAGATTGACCGCGGCGTCGATCTGCGTGAAGCCGAGCGCCGACAATTGCGGCGTAAGCGGCTGGCGATGATCGATCACGTGCTGCGCGCCCATCGCGCGGCACCACGCTTGCGTTTCGGGTCGTGATGCCGTGGCAATCACGGTGAAGCCGGCACGTCGCGCCAGTTGGATGGCGATGGAGCCTACGCCGCCCGCACCGGCGATCACCAGCATCGATTTTCCTTCGCCGCCATTTTCGCTGTTGTAGGGCATGCGTTCGAACAGCAACTCCCACGCGGTAATGCTAGTGAGCGGCAACGCGGCAGCGGCGGCTGCATCGAGGCGACGCGGACGGTGCGCGACAAGCCGCGCATCCACTGCTTGGTATTGCGCATTGCTACCGGGGCGCGTGACATCGCCGGCGTAATACACCTCATCGCCAGGCTTGAAGCCGCTCACCTCGGCGCCGATGGCTTCGACAACGCCGGCAGCGTCATAGCCAAGGATGCGTGGTTGCGATTCCACTTGCGGTTTGGGCGAGCGCACCTTGGTGTCGACAGGATTGATCGACACGGCTTCGATGCGCACCAGCAGATCATGCGCACCGATCTCCGGCTTGGGCACTTCCACATCGACTAGCGATTGCGGATCGTCGATGGGAAGGTAACGAGTGAGGGCGATGGCTTTCATGGGAATATCTCCATCTGTCTGTCGATGAACATGTAAACGGGGGCGCGGCGTTTTAGGATGATATTTGCCGCGCGATGGAAGATGCATGCTGCGATTACACCTCGCCACTCGGGCAGATGACTGCGGGCAGGCGTTCGTCGCTGATATCGCGTTGACGTACCCATAGCGCCACCATCAAGCCAGCCAGCGTGATCAAGGCAGCCACCCAGGTCAGCGCACCAAGCCCTGGACCGCGCGCCACTACCACGCCGCCCAACCACGCACCCAGTGCGTTGCCGAGATTGAACGCGCCGATGTTCAGGCTCGATGCCAGGCTTTGCGCATCATGGGCCCTGTGCAGCACCCACAACTGCAGCGGCGGCACGGTGGCAAACGCCGCCACGCCAAGCAGCCCGACAAAGACCACCGTCAACGCCTTGTTGTGCAGCGCAAAGGTCATCACGCCCAGCACCGCGATAAGGGCGACCAAGGTCAGCAGCAGCGCGGGCATCAGTTTGCGATCGGCGAGTTTTCCGCCCAGCAGGTTCCCTGCAATCAGGCCAACGCCGAACACCAACAAGATGGGCGACACCGCGCTTTCGGCAAAGCCGGTGACTTCAGTGAGAATCGGTTGGATGTAGGTGAACACCGTAAACACGCCGGCAAAGCCGAACACGGTCATCAACAGACCAAGCAACACGGCGGGATTGCTGATGGCGCGCAGTTCGTCACGCACGGCGATGCGGATGTTGTTATCGCGGCTGGCCGGCACCAGCGCGGCGATCACGACCATGGCAAGCACACCGATCACAGCCACCGCCCAGAACGTCGAACGCCAACCAAAATGCAGACCCAGCCATGCGCCCGCGGGAACGCCGAGCAAGGTTGCAATGGTCAGTCCGGTAAACATGATCGAAATAGCCGATGCCCGACGATCCGCGGCCACTAATCCGGTCGCGACGACGGCGCCGACGCCGAAGAAGGTGCCATGTGCCAGTGCGGTGATGATGCGCGCCAGCAGCAACACCGTGTAGTTGGGCGCCAGCGCACAGCACAGGTTGCCAAGGGTGAAGATCGCCATCAGCCCGATCAGTACCGTTTTGCGCGGCATGCGGCTGGTCGCCACGGTCAGTATCGGTGCACCGATAAAGACGCCCAGGGCATACCCGGAAATCAACAGGCCGGCCGTGGCAATGCTCACCTTCAGGTCCGCGGCCACCTGCATCAGCAGGCCCATGATCACGAACTCGGTTGTGCCAATGCCAAAGGCGCCCGCAGCCAGGGCGTAAAGCGCCACCGGCATGGAGCGAGAAGGGGATGCGGCGGCCATGGGTGGCTCCATCGAAAGATGAGGTCACAGCGTAGACGCTTGCATATTCTTCAAAAACCACCAATATGAGTAATCAATTTCAATAAAATATTGATAATCATGGATCGCGTCGGTGACCTCGTCCTTTTCATGCGCGTGCTCGACCAGGGTTCGATCAGCGCCGCCGCGCGTAGCCTGGATCTTTCCGTCGCCGTGGCCAGTCAGCGCCTGAAGCGGTTGGAGCAGGACCTCGGCGTGCGCCTGCTGCATCGGACGACCCGCCGCCTTCATCCCACCCCCGAAGGCATCGCCCTGGCAGAACAGGGGCGTGCCCTGGTGGAGGATCTGGAGGCGCTGACCACGGGCCTGCGCCGCGGCGCGACGGATGTCGTGGGTACGTTGCGCCTCACGGCATCGGCATCGTTTGGACGTCAATACGTCTCGCCCTTGTTGCCGGCCTTTATGGCGCGCTATCCGGGCATGCGCTTGAGCGTGAATCTCACCGATGAGTTGCAGGATCTGGTCAGTGCCGGTTTCGATCTCGCGATCCGCATCGGCGCGCTGCACGATTCGCAACTGGTCGCGCGCAAGCTGGCGGTGAATCGCCGGGTGTTGTGCGCATCCCCGGATTACCTGCGCCGCTTCGGCATGCCAAACACACCCGAAGAGCTGACCCAGCACGAATGCCTGATGTTGGTCGGCCGCGGCGGACGACACGATGTGTGGCGCCTGCACGATGCGCAGGGCCAATTGCACACGGTGCGCGTGAGTGGGCGCCTTGAGTCGACGCTGGGCGAGCTATTGCGCGATGCGGCGCTGGCGGGGCTTGGCATTGCCCATCATTCCACCTGGCACGTGTGCGATGACTTACGTGCAGGGCGCCTGAAAATCGTGCTGCCGGCGTACTCGATTGCCGATACGGGCATCTACGCCGTGATGCCGCAACGGCGTCTGGTGCCCTTGCGCGTGCGCGCATTCGTGGATTTCCTGGCGGAGCAGTTCGGCGAGTTGCCGCCGTGGGAGCGCGGATTGGGCAGCTAATCCGCGCGGCGGGCACAAAAAAAGCGCGCCGCTCGAGGCGGCGCGCTTTTCGTGCTTCGGCTGCACTTAGTCCTTGTTGTTCTTGTGGCGTTCGACGCCGGCCAGGATCTCGGCCTTGGCTTCTTCAGCGCCAACCCAGCCTTCAATCTTCACCCACTTGCCCTTCTCGAGATCTTTGTAATGCTCGAAGAAGTGGCCGATGCGTTCCAGCCAGTGCGCGGACACGCCCTTGATGTCGTTGATATGGGCGTAGCCGGGGAAAATTTTCGACGAGGGAATCACCACCAGCTTTTCGTCGCTGCCCGCTTCGTCAGTCATCTTCAGCATGCCGACCGGATGGCAGCGGATCACCGAGCCAGGAACCAGCGGCAGCGGCAGGATCACCAGTGCGTCCAGCGGATCGCCGTCGCCGCCCAAGGTGCCCGGCACGTAACCGTAGTTGCACGGGTAGCGCATCGGGGTGGAAAGGATGCGGTCCACGAAGATCGCGCCGCTGGCCTTGTCCACTTCGTATTTAACCGGTTCCGCATCCTTGGGAATCTCGATGACGACGTTGATTTCGTTCGGCACGTCGCGGCCGGCGCTAACCAGATCCAGGCCCATGGGGCACTCCTTACGTCTAACTAAAGCGGGGATAGCCGCTCAGGATACGGCAAAGCTTGCCGCGGCGCACCAAGGGCAGGTCTGGCGTGCGTCGATCTATCGCCGGACGGGTGCGGCTTCCCGTGATTCAGTGTCAACGTATCTCGCGAGCCAGTGGAAGAGCGCGCGTGCAACAAATGGCTCTACGTGATGGCGCGTGATTGGTTATGGAAGAGGGGAAGGTCACCGCGTAGGGTGATTTACGGACGGCCAGCTGCGCATGCGTAGCGTGTCGCGTCCCCTTACGTTTAAGACGAGATAGTGCGTCTCCCCCCACCCCGCGGGATGGATCCCCCTATGCCCCCGCGGGGCTTTTTACCCCACGACACGAAAAACACGTGGGCGGCTGCTTGCGTGTCGATCCTCGACACGTTCACAAGTAATTTCGCGTCGGGACATTTCTTGTGCGAACGGAGAGGGCGTGTTTACGTGTTTTCGAAATGATCCAGGCAGTGACCAAATAGCTTCATAGCCTCGCGCAGCTCCGCCAAGGAAAGCCCGCAGTAGCCGAGCAGCAATCCTTGCCGCGGGGGTGCATGCAGATAAAGCGGCGACATCGGATACAGGCCCAGGCCATTTTCGTGGGCATAGGCGATCAAGGCCTCGCAGTGCGCGGGGTCGTTGTTGCGCAGCCACACCACGAGATGCATGCCGGCTGGCGTATCGCCGATCTCCACGCGATCGCGAGCGTGTTCCTTCAATCCGGCGATCAGCACGTCGCGGCGCGCCTTGAGTTCCTTACGCGCCAGGCGTAGGTGGCGTTCGAATCCACCATCCTCCATGAAGTGCGCAAGTGCGGCTTGTTCGATGATGGGGCAGGCAATATCGCTAAGGTATTTAGCGTTGAGAAAATCCGCGCGCAACGCCGCGGGCAGCACCATGTAACCCAGGCGAAGACCGCCGAACATCACCTTGGAGAAGGTGCCCACATAGATGACACGATCGGTTTCATCAAGCGCCCGCAGTGCCGCCAGCGGATGCGCGTCATAGCGGAATTCGCCGTCGTAATCGTCCTCCAGAATCCAGCACTGATGTTGTGTTGCATATCGCAGCAGTTCGGCTCTGCGTGGCAAGGACATCACCGCACCGGTAGGAAAATGGTGCGAGGGAGTGACGTAGATCAGTCGTGGCGATTGCGTAGGAAGATCACTGCAGATCAGACCTTCGTCATCTGTCGGCACCGCGATCAAATCCGCGCCGTGCGCGATCAGTGCCTGGTGTGCGCTGAAATAATGCGGTTCTTCCAGCACCACGCGGTCGCCTTCGTTCAGCAGAACACGCGTGGTCAGTTCGATGGCTTGCTGGGTGCCGCTGACGATCAAGATGTCGTCCGGTTCGGCCTGCACACCGCGTCGGCGCGCCAGGTAATCGCAAGTCTGTTTGCGCAGAGCCGATAACCCGGCCACTTCGTTGACGTTGAGTCGCGTGTAAGCGGCTGCGCGGGACAGTTCGCGGCCCCACGCGTTGTTGAGCGCGGGATTGATGGAGGGGTTGCCGTATTGCAAGTTGTAGCGCAGGCCGCGATGTACGCGCGCAATTTCCCAATTGGTTACTTCGCGGGCACGCTGTGCATAGCGGGTGGGCGGAGGGGCCGTGGTGTCGGCGTGATGTGTAGCGGGCTTGGCTTGCAGATCGCTGACGTAGCTGCCTGAGCCGACGCGACCGTCGATAAAGCCCTCCGCACGCAGTTGCTCGTAGGCGGCCAACACGGTGGTGCGTGACAACTCCAACTCTTCGGCCAGTTCGCGTGTGGGCGGCAGCTGCGTGCCCGCTGTAATGCGGCCGTCGAGAATGGACCCTTTCAACGCGCGTGTGAGTTGATCGTAAAGCGGTCCTCGCCCATCCAATTCTAGAAACACGTGGCATCCCTCCAATTGGCTCTTCCAAATTACGGGTAATTGGCTATGGAGGGAATGTGCCGAGATACCTAGTCTGCAAACGTCGCCAATCCAAAGCAGGGCTGCCGATCCACCCCCAGGTAATGGGCCCTCCCGGCGATGTCTCCCACATGTCCCCACCCGCGAGGTGGCCGTTCTCACGGCCACTCCGTGGGGTTTTCTCGGGCGAGGATGCATGCAAACACTGACGCCAATCTCAATCTGAAGAGTGACCGCTGATGTCGACACCCCAAGCCGATTCATCTTTGTTCGATGGCGACAGACATATAAACCGGTTTATTACATCCGCGACAGCTATCACCTTCGTGCTTGCCACGGCGGATCTCATTTTCGCGTGCGCTTACTGGAATCAGCTCTACGGAGTGCCGCCGACGCGTCTGCTGCAGAACATTGCCTCAGGCTTGATAGGCAAGCGCGCGTTCCTGGGCGGCATGCGTGCCGCGCAGCTTGGCATGCTGCTGCAATACGCCATGGTGTCCATCATGGTGGCGACGTATTACGCGATCAGCTCGCGCTTTCATGCGTTGCGTCAGCGGCCATGGTTCTATGGCTTGCTGTATGGCGCAGTGCTGTACGTGACAATGAACTACATCGTGTTGCCGCTATCGGCCGCGCCGAAGTCGCCCTTCGTGCCGAGTTGGATCGTTTGCAGCATCGTGGTGCACCTGCTGTTTGGCATCACGATCGCGCAGGGCGCGCGTTGGGCCACGCAGAAACCGTAACGATTTCTGCGCTATCCGCGCGATGCAGTTTGGAACGGCCGTTCGCGCAGCCATTTGGTGGCGATCCACTTCTCGCCCTTCGACACCGGCAAGCCGGCGTGCAGCGATGCGGTGTCACCCGTGTCATATGCGAAATAGACTGCCGAACCGCGCAGTGCCGTGACGGTCAGGCCGATTTCCGGAAATGCGGTGCCGCCACCTGCTTCAGGCGTGTTGAGATACATCACTAGGCTGGCAATACGCTGGCCGCCCTTGGCTGTGATGGCGTCGAAGCCGGGCTGTTCCGGATCGAACCAATCGTGATGCGGTTCGTACTGTTGGCCCGGAAGATAGTGCAACACCTGCAGGCCTTCGCCGTGATCGACGGGAATGCTGAGCAAGGTGGCGATGCGTGCTTCGATGCGCTTGATCAGCGGCGATTCGCCGATGGCGAAAAACATGCCTTCGCTGGTGCGGCGCGCGTCCACTTGCTGCTTGCCGGCGCTGTCGACAGTCATGGCGCGTTGCAGGCGCGGCTTGGCCTCCTCGATCAATGCTGTGCATTCATCGGTGGATAGCAGGTCATTGAGCACGCGCAACGCAGGCGATTCGACGCTGACGGCCACATGGATAGCGCGCCCGTCGATCGTCATCTGCGGCGCTTCGGGATGACGTGTGCGTCGTCCTTGAAGCTTAGGCGCTTGAACGTGCGCATCGAGCGCCGTGATCGGCATGTTCAAGACGGTGGCGACGATGCTGCGGCTCTGTCGCGGATCGTAGCCGGTCTCCTGCATAAGCTTGAGAACGGCTTCGACGCTATGGCCAGCATGCGTTGTGGAAAGGATCCACTCGCGAAGTTCAGGGCGGATGGGGAGGTGCGATTTCATTGCGAAAGCATGCCACAGCAGGGTATCTGGCCGCGATGATGCGGCCAGACACCTGTTAGCGCGTTATTGCAAACGGTCCCACAGGAAGTCGAAGGCGAGCGCATGCATGTACGCGGCCTGCTTGTTGTCGGCGCCGGCGCCGTGACCGCCTTCGGTGTTCTCGAAGAACCAGACATTCTTGTAACCCATGCCTTCCATCTTCGCGGCCATCTTGCGCGCCTGTACGGGGCCCACGCGATCGTCGCTGGTGGTCGTGTAGAACAACACGGGTGGATACGTCACGCCTGGCTTGACGTTCTGGTACGGCGAGAATGTCTTGATGAAGGACCACTGCTTCGGATCGTCCGGATCGCCATATTCGGCAATCCATGACGCGCCGGCGGAGAGGTGCGTGTAGCGCTTCATGTCGAGCAACGGTACTTCGCAGGCAATCGCACCGAACAGCTGCGGATAGAGCGTGAGCATGTTGCCCATCAGCAGGCCGCCGTTGCTGCCGCCCTCGGCACCGAGATGGTTCGGCGAAGTAACACCGCGTTTGATCAGATCCATCGCTACCGCGGCGAAGTCCTCATAGGCGCGCAGACGATTTTCTTGCAGCGCCGCTTGATGCCAGCGCGGACCGTATTCGCCTCCACCGCGGATATTGGCGATGACATACACGCCACCGCGTTCCAGCCATGCGCGGCCGACACTGCCGCTGTAGAACGGTTGCAGCGACACCTCGAAACCGCCATAGCCATAAAGCAATGTGCGGTTGGCGCCATCGAGCATGATGCCCTTGGGCGCGATTTCGAAATACGGCACCTGCGTGCCGTCGCGCGAGGTGGCGAAATGCTGGCTCACCTCAAACTTCGATGCGTCGAAGAACGCCGGGCTATGTTTGATGGTTTGCGCTTGGCCTTCGCCAAGCACGCCGCGCTCCAGCGACGATGGATTAAGGAAGCCGGTGACGCTGAGCCAGTATTCGTCCGTGTTGTCAGGATCGGTGTCGAGCACTTCCACCGTGCTGAACTGCGGCGCGCCAGGCATTGCTTCGCGCGCCCAATGGCCATCGGCTTGCGGACTAAGTACATCGAGACGGCTTTTCACGTCGTCCATGATGTCCAGGATGATGTGATGCCGCGTCCACGCATAGTTGGACAGCGCTGTATGCGCGTCGGGCGCAAACAGCGTAGCGAACTGGCGCTTGCCGGCCATGAAGTCGTCGTATTTGATGGCAATCAACGCACCGGAAGGATACGTGTTGCCGCCGACAGTCCAGGCATTGCGCAATTGCACCAGCAGCCATTCGCGATGGGCGTCGACATTCGCGGCATCGACCGGCACATCGAGATGAATCAGCTTGCCGTTTTTGAGCTGGTAGGTGTCGCTATGGAAGAAATCGTGCGCGACGGTAACGAAATCGCGTTCGAAGCCGGGCGTGCGGTCGTGTGCGGCGCTGATCGATAGATCGGTTGTCTTGCCCTCATACACCGTGGTGGCGGCACTCAGTGGCGTGCCGCGCGTCCACACTTTGGCGATGCGCGGATAGCTCGATGTCGTCATCGAACCGGGACCGAAATCGGTGCCGACGTACAGATGGTTTTCGTCGATCCAGCTGGCCTGGGTCTTGGCGATCGGTAGTTCGAAACCGCCTTTGACGAAAGACTTGCTGGCAATGTCGAACTCGCGCACTTCGACCGCGTCGCCGCCATCGGGCGACAGCATGATCAGGCATCGGTTGTACGCTGGCT
Source organism: Vulcanimicrobiota bacterium (assembly GCA_903970555.1). GTDB lineage: Bacteria > Pseudomonadota > Gammaproteobacteria > Xanthomonadales > Rhodanobacteraceae > Dyella_B. The sequence goes on along the minus strand of CAJCJD010000015.1, from coordinate 1,881 downwards.
TGAGGCAGTCGCTTCCCTTGAACACCCAGCGCTTGCCCTCGGCTTTGTTTAGCGCATCGATATCCAGCAACACATCCCATGCGGGATCGGCCTTGCGGTATTCGGCGAGGGTGGTGCGTCGCCAGATGCCACGCGGATGGGCTTTGTCTTGCCAGAAGTTGTAGAGATGGTCGCCACGGCGCGAGACGTACGGAATGCGCGCATCGGAATCGAGCACCTCCAGGATGCGATCCTGGGTTTTCGTGAATTCGGGGCTGCTGGCGAATTGCTTTTGGGTGATGGCATTTTGGGCTTTGACCCAATCCATCGCGCGCTGGCTGTGGATGTCTTCCAGCCACAGATACGGATCGTCAGAGGGGGCGGCTGTGCCGGGAGTTGGATTGTCTTGGGCGTGGGTCATGCCGCCCATTATGACGGCGAGCACGAGGGCCAGCCGTGCCGATGTCTTCAAACTCATGCGTGCGCTCCGTGATGGGCGCGAGGCCGGGGCATCGCGCGGAGCGTTCAGGATGCACGCTTTGATGAGGGGCGCCAGTGGCGGAAGTCTGGATGGAGCGCCAGGCGATCATCATTCGGCGTCCAAAAACCCCTCGCCACGAGATGGGCGAGGGGTGTTTTAAAGCGTCGTCAGAGCAACGGAATCAGCAACAGCGCCACAATGTTGATGATCTTGATCAGCGGATTCACGGCAGGGCCGGCGGTGTCCTTGTACGGATCGCCCACGGTGTCGCCAGTAACTGCTGCCTTGTGCGCTTCGGAACCTTTGCCGCCGAAGTTGCCATCTTCGATGTACTTCTTGGCGTTATCCCAGGCGCCGCCGCCGGTGGTCATCGAAATGGCTACGAACAAGCCGGTGACGATGGTGCCGATCAACAGGCCGCCCAGCGCGATGGGCCCGAGTACGAAACCGACGATGATCGGGATCAACACAGGCAACAGCGATGGGACCAGCATTTCACTGATCGCCGATTTGGTGAGCATGTCCACGGCGCGCGAGTAGTCCGGCTTCGCGGTGCCCTGCATGATGCCGGGAATCTCACGGAACTGGCGACGCACTTCTTCCACCACCGCGCCCGCCGCACGGCCGACCGCTTCCATCGCCATCGCGCCGAACAAGTAGGGGATCAGTCCGCCGATCAGCAAGCCGACGATCACGCGAGGATCGGAAAGATCGAACGTGAACACCTTGCCCGGATGATCCAGCGCCAACCGATGGGTGTAATCGGCGAACAACACCAGCGCAGCCAGGCCGGCCGAGCCAATGGCATAGCCCTTGGTCACCGCCTTGGTGGTGTTGCCGACCGCATCGAGCGGATCGGTTACGCCGCGCACTTCCGGCGGCAGCTCCGCCATTTCGGCAATGCCGCCAGCGTTGTCGGTGATCGGACCATAGGCATCCAGCGCCACGATCATGCCGGTCATCGACAACATGGCCGTCGCGGCGACGGCGATGCCGTAAAGGCCCGCCATTTCCGCGATACCGCCCGCGTTGTCGGTGATCGGTCCGTAGGCGTCGAGCGCCACGATCATGCCGGTCATCGACAACATGGCCGTCGCGGCCGTGGCAATCCCGTAGAGGCCGATGCTGTACTCCTGCCCGAGTTTGTAGGCGCCCCAGATGGCGATGCACACGGCGAGCACCGGGAGCGCGGTGGCTTTCATCGAGAGGCCGAGCCCCGCAATCATGTTCGTGGCATGACCCGTCTGCGACGCGGCGGCGATTTTCCGCACCGGGCTGTACTCGGTCGCGGTGTAGTACTCGGTGATGATGATCAGCGCGGCGGTCAATGCCAGCCCGACGATGGTGCAGCCGAACAGATTGTCCGCCATCGCCGGCATCAGGCTCTTGGTGATGAAGTAGAACGCCACGCCGGAGATCAG
>CAJCJD010000014.1 GCA_903970555.1 Vulcanimicrobiota bacterium | reverse complement strand
GTTCGGTGTACGTGCGGGATCCTGATCTCAACCTGATCGAGATTTCAGAACTCCTGAGCTGATCCGCAAAAGCCAATTCCGCACCCGGCATAAGAACCGTGGGCGGCGAAACACTACTACCTATAAATCGAGGAGACACCGTGAACGTGAACAACCCGGGCATGGGCGCCGCAGCTAGCGGCCAATCCGCTTTCTCTTCCTCCGAAGCCGGCATAGCGGTAAGCACGGCGCCTCAGTCCGCCGATGCCTTCACGGTCGGCGGCTGGATGGACAACATGCCGGTGGGCTCGCTGCATCGATTCGTGGCGTGGGTGATCGGCATTGGCCTCTTCTTCGACATGTACGAGATCTTTCTCGTCAGCTCGATCGGCACCGCGCTTCAGAGCGAGTACGGAATCAACCCGCACAGCACCGACTTCAAGTTCCTGCTCGCCTCAGCCTTCATTGGCATGTTCGTGGGCTCATTTCTCCTCGGCAGCATCGCCGACCGTATCGGCAGGCGCAAGGCGTTTCTGTTCACCCTCGTCTGGTATAGCTTCTTTTCGCTGGCCGGTGCATTCTCGGTGAACGCCGGAATGCTGGTAGCCTGCCGCGTGCTTACCGGCATTGGCGTGGGCGCGATCTATCCCGTTGCAGATAGCTTCCTCTCCGAGATTCTGCCCAAAGAACGCCGCGGCCGGCTGGCTGCATGGGCCTACACCACTTCGTATGTGGCTGTACCGTTAGTGGGATTCCTTGCAGTGTGGCTCAATCCGCTGCACCTTGGCGGTGTGGCGGGCTGGCGGATCATCCTCGCGATTGGGAGCCTCGGTGCCGTATTGGTCCTGTTCGTTCAGCACAAGCTTCCGGAAAGCCCACGCTGGCTTCTGGCCCAGGGACGTGTGCAAGAGGCGCACGCCATGCTGCGAAGGTTTGCCGGCAGCGCAGGTGTGAACGTATCGAGCATTACCCCGGAAGCGAAACCGCACCAGCACCCAATGCGCTTGAGCGAACGTATTGCCTTACTGCGCCAGGCGCCTTACGGCAAGCGTTATGTGATGCTGACCATCTTCCATATGCTGCAAGGGTTCGGCTACTACGGCTTCGGCACTCTGGCCAGCACCGTGGTGAAAAGCCGCGGTTACGACATCACAGGCGGGACGTTGTTTATCGCGCTGTCGTTCCTCGGCTATCCCGTTGGGTCTCTGCTTTCGATTCCGCTTCTCAACTGGATCGAACGCCGGACGCTGGTAGTCGCGTCTATCCTCTCAATCGCAGTCTTCGGGTTATGTTTTGCCTATTCGAACAACTCAATGTTGATCGTGTGCTTCGGCTTTTTGACAACGTGCGCATCGAATGTATTCAGCAATGCGTACCACGTATATCAGTCGGAGATATTTCCGGCCAGTGTGCGGTCCACTGCGATCGGCAGCACTTACTCGCTGTCACGATTCGTCAGCGGCGTCTTGCCGTTCATCCTGCTGCCGGTATTGAACCAGCAAGGCGCAGGGTCCATGTTCGGCATCATCGCGGCGGCATTGCTGACCGTAGCGATCACCATACGTACGCTGGGGCCTCGCACCACGCGGCGTAGCCAGGATGAAATCAATCCCGTTTAGCAGACCGGCGCCGCTATCCCTACAGAGGCAATAGCGGCGCAAATCGTCTACACAGCGACCTTTCGCTCCGCTCCAAGCGGCAATTCAGGCATGTTACGGTCAGACTGCGGCACAGCGTCGGCGCGCCGATGCACGTCATGTGTCACGAAGCCCTGTTCTCTGCTCGGCACATCGAACCACTCCCGATGGGCGAACGAGTCACGGATATCCTCAAGACCGCTCTCCCAATGCTCGTTCATCGTGTCGAGGCTGAACTCGTAGTCCTTGTAATGCCCCTCATAAGGTTTGTTCTTGTAGATGAGATGCACGACATTGATCGCGCTGCCGTCAGCGGCTTCTTCCGCGCGACGGAATAGCGGATCGGACTTCAGCACTTCAGGAGGAACATGCGCAAGCAGTTCCTTGATGAAACGCGCGTGCTTCTGACGATCCGCCAGCATGTTGGTGATCGCCCGCGTGCGGCTCGAGTATTGAATGTCTTTGGCGCGTTCGGACACGTCGAGGAAGTCGCCCGGAGGATTACCGCGCGCGCTCCACAGATCCACCTGAAACACCAATGCATCCTTGTGATCCGCATCGCGCAACACCTCGGTAAGCGGTGTGTTGGACACGAGGCCGCCGTCCCAGTAGTACTCGCCGTCGATCTCCACCGCAGGAAAGCCAGGCGGCAATGCGCCCGACGCCATGAAATGCTCCGGTTCCAGACGCATTTTCGTGTTATCGAAATACACCAGGTTGCCGTTTCGTACATTCACCGCGCCGACCGACACGCGGATGTCGCCGTCGTTGATGCGATCGAAATCGGCGAACTGCAGGAGCGTTTCCCTTAGCGCAGACGTATCGTAGTAGCTCACCATGTTGGGCGTCTGCTTGCCGAAGCCGGCCATCGGCAACGGTCTGCGTGGCGAGAAAAATCCCGGCTGACCTTCCGTCAAGGCGCGTCCTGCTGCCCACAGGCCGGCCCACTTGCGCGACTGATCATGCATGCCGAACGCGGTCGGTATCCAGGCTCCCAAACCGCCTACCCAATCAAGCGGGTGGCAGATCGAGTTCCAGAACTCGTGCAACGCTTCCACCCGCTTCTCCGGCGCATTGCCAGCAATGATTGCGGTGTTCAACGCACCGATCGAGACGCCTGCAATCCAGTTCGGTTGCACGCCGGCCTCAACCAGACCTTCGAAGACGCCAGCCTGATACGAGCCAAGCGCACCGCCACCCTGAAGCACCAGAGCAATTTCGTCGTAGCGCGGCAGCACGAACGCATCTGGCTGCCGGTTGTTCTTTTTCGTACTGCTGCGCATACGTTACCCCTTTATTGCATTGCCCAACCGTGGCTGACGATCACCGACTGTCCGGTGAGCGCATTCGATTCGAAGCCGGCAAGGAAGGCTACCGTATTGGCCACGTCCTCGACCGTGGTGAACTCACCGTCGACAGTTTCCCTAAGCATCACGTTCTTCACGACTTCGGCTTCGGAGATGCCGAGCGCCTTGGCCTGCTCGGGAATCTGCTTGTCGACAAGCGGCGTGCGTACAAAACCCGGGCACACGACATTCGCGCGCACACCGCGCGGACCACCTTCTTTTGCAACCACTCGCGCCAGCCCTAGCAGACCATGCTTGGCGGTCACATAGGGGGCCTTCAGCTTCGACGCTTCGTGCGAGTGCACCGATCCCATGTAAACGATCGAGCCGCCCTTGCCGCTTGCGTACATGTGTTTGATCGCCGCTTTCGTGGTGAGAAAAGCGCCGTCCAGA
>CAJCJD010000013.1 GCA_903970555.1 Vulcanimicrobiota bacterium | reverse complement strand
GGCTGATCGCCGCCCACTTCGTCACCCCCTACCGGATGGAGGGCAAGAGCGGCAAGAACGACATGACCGACGCGGCCGCGATCTGCGAGGCGGCCTCGCGGCCGAGCATGCGCTTCGTGCCGGTGAAGACCTGCGAGCAGCAAGGCGTCATGAGCCTGCACCGCGTGCGCGAGGCGCTCAAGGAAGAGCGCACTGGCTGCATCAACCAGATCCGCGGCGTGCTGGCCGAATTCGGGCTCGTCTTTGCGCAAAGCCCCAAGGTCTTGCGCACCGTGCTGGCCGACGTCATCGAAGACGCCAGCAACGAGCTCAGTGCGATGGCGCGCCGCGTGCTGCAGCGCGCGTTCGATCACTGGAGAGAGCTCGACGAGCACATGCGCTGGTGCGACCAGCAGGTGGGCCAGCATGTGCGCTCGAGCCCGGCGGCGCAGCGCGCGGCAAAGATCACCGGCATCGGCGAGCTCGGCGCTTCGGCGCTGACCGCCGGCGTGGGCGACTTCCATCAGTTCAAGGGGGGCCATCAGCTCGGTGCCTGGCTGGGGCTCGTTCCCCGGCAGAACTCCACCGGCGGCAAGGCCAGCCTCGGGGGCATCACCAAGCGCGGCGACGACTACCTTCGAACGCTCCTCATCCAGGGCGCCAAGTCGGCCGTCATGAGCGCCGGCAAGCGCGATGACCCGACCTCGCGCTGGCTCGTGCAACTCACGGCCCGCGTGGGCTGGCAGAAGGCCTGTGTGGCCATGGCCAACAAGAACGCCCGCATCCTGTGGGCCGTCATGACGCGCGACGAAGGCTTCGACGCTCGCCATGTGAGCGAAAAGCCCCAGGCCAAAGTCTCTGCCAAGCAACGACTCGCGGCGGCGCCGCCGAACATGACACCCTGCCCGGCCTGAGGCCGACGCTTCAACCGATCAACCCTCCCACTCCCACCAACAACCTTCCACCAAAGACGTGCTCCCGAAGATGCATTGACAGGTCAGACCGGCAGCCGGTGAACTCGACTAACCCTGCGTGACGGCCTCTGTGCCCGAACACGGCGATGGAATGGAGCCCGGCTGAGCGGTTCGTATCTGGGTCCGCACCCGCCGGGGTGCAACAAGGCCGTTTGTAGATGTGCAGTCTGTTCTTCTGTCGCACCGCAACTTCAACGTCGACACGTCTTCTTATGAACTTGAAAGCAAACTGACAATGTGATCAAAAGCCGCTGTTGACAAATCGGGAAGTCCTTGTAGAGGGGTTAGGCGCCCAATCGGCCTGAAGCCGCAAATCGCGCCGAAGAAACAGGCTGGTGCGATGTTGTGGCAAGGTGGAATGCGGTACCGGTGAAGACCGAAAAGCCACTGGCGCGCAATGCCCGCGGGTTAGGTTGGTCCTGGGAGACGTCATCGACATTGGTGAATCGCAGTGACGGCGAAGAGCCGCCGCTTCGATATCCCGTTTGAAAGAGTGAGGAAGACGACGTGCCCGCAGCCGGTGCCACATTCCGCAACGAATGATGGAGCAAGCAATGGCACAACGCAATCGAGCCTTCAGCCGGGGCGGGCTGCAGGTCACGCACCCCGATGCCGCCGCCGTGGACGTGGGTGGCGCCACGCACTACGCGGCAGTTCGCCCCGACGCTGCCGACGAGCCGGTTCGTCAGTTCAACTGCTTTACCGCGGACCTTCACGCGATGGCTGACTGGTTCGAACAGTGCGGCGTCAAGATCGTGGCGATGGAGTCCACCGGGGTGTACTGGATCCCGCTGTACGAGGTGCTCGAGCGCCGAGGCTTCGAGGTGCTGCTGGTCAACGCGCGACACGTCAAGAACGTCTCGGGCCGCAAGTCTGACGTGCTGGACTGCCAATGGCTGCAGCAGTTGCTGAGCTTTGGGCTGCTGCGCGGGGCGTTTCGCCCGGCCGACCATATGTGTGCGCTGCGTGCGCTCAGCCGCCAGCGCGCGCGGCTGCTGCGCGACCAAGGGCGCTACGTGCAGCACATGCAAAAGGCGATGACGCTGATGAACATTCAGCTGACCAACGTGATCAGCGATGTCGCCGGCGCAACCGGCCAGAAAATAGTACGTGCCATCGTTGCAGGCGAGCGCGATCCAGGCCAGCTTGCCACCTACCGCGACGCGCGCATCCACGCCAGCGAGGCCGAGATCGCCGCCAGCCTGCTGGGCAACTGGCGCGATGAACACCTGTTCGCCCTCAGGCAAGCGCTGGCTGCGTTCGACTTCTGCGGCTCGCAGCTCGCCGAGTGCGATGCCCAGGTCGAGCGTGCGATGGCGCTGCTGCACAAGCATCCCGGCTCGCCCGAGCCCGGCAAGCGCCGCGGCCGTGGCCGCAACGCGCCGAGGTTCGACGTGCGCGAGCACCTGTTCAAGCTCTGCGGCGTTGACTTGACCCGAATCGACGGGATCGACGTGACCACCGCGATGACCGTCATCAGCGAGATTGGCACGGACATGACCCGCTTCGCGACGGTCAAGCACTTCACGTCCTGGCTGGGGCTGTGCCCGGGCACCAAGATCAGCGGCGGCAAGGTGCTGGGGGCGGCCACCAAGCGCAGCGTCAATCGCGCCACTCAGGCGCTCAAGCTGGCCGCCGCGGCGTTGCGCGCAAGCAAGTCCGCACTCGGAGCGTACTACCGGCGAATGTGCGCCCGCATGGACAAGGGCAAGGCCGTCACGGCCGCCGCACACAAGCTGGCTCGACTGATCTACCTGATGCTCACCAAGGGCCAGGAGTACACCGACAAGGGCCAGCTCTACTACGAAGAACGCTATCGCGAGCGCGTCGTGCGCAGCCTCGCCAAGAAGGCCAACGAACTCGGCATGCTCCTCGTGCCCTTCGCAAATCCCGACTGATCCACCCTATACAAATCAATCACTTAGAAACTGTTTCTTGAAAGGCGTCACGGCAGCTCAGTCGCTTAGCTGATAAGAAACATACCGACTGCCATTCCAGTAAATTGCGAACGACGCCGACTCTGACTTCGTGAGAACGATGATGTCGCCTCTCGTCGACACGCCATGCCGTTGTTCATAGGGCGAGTCAAGCCGTGTGCCGTGTGGCAACACGCTCCACATGTCTAGTCCAGAGAAGTCGTCGCCTCGCTGTTCCCACTCGGTGCCGGCGCCTAAGACTACAGGTCTGCCACCCCCGCTCCGTAGGAGAACGAGCCCGCGCTTACCGCTCGCCTTGTTCGTGACCCAAATCGCAATGTCTTGCTTGCCATCCCCGTCGAA
>CAJCJD010000012.1 GCA_903970555.1 Vulcanimicrobiota bacterium | reverse complement strand
GCCGGCCAGGACGACTCAAAGAACAATGTCTACTGGACAGACTTGTACAACGCGGGTACCAACACCGAGAGCTATTGGAAAAACATCATCGGCACCTATGTCGATCTTTCCAACGACATTTTCGGCTTCCGCCTGATCTATATGCAAAACGATATAGCTGTGACGGCGTTGACCTCGCCCGGCGTGCCATATGAACCGGGAATGGACGGTTCGTGGTATGTGCAGCATGTATATGGCGCCGCATTCACCGTCGACTACGACAATTGGATCATCCGCAGCGAAGCCAATACGGTGAACCGCACCGCGCCCTGGGCCGCGCCCAGTGCGCCGGCCGGGATATTCGGCGTCGGCTACAAATGGGGTAACTTTACGCTGATGGGTACCTACTCGCGCTACTGGGAAACCACGTCGAACACCTACCCCTTGCCGCAACGCGACTACACCAAGACGGCAACCTTGCGCTGGGACTTCTACAAGACGGCGGCGCTGAAATTCCAGGTGGATCATGTCAACGATCAATCGCCCAACGGCAACGGGGGCGTCGGAAATTCGTTCGGCAACGCGAATTTGGCTACCGTATCATTGGTGACTGTGTTCTGACCCGCTACCCGATCATTCGACGTAACGAGGTGAGCGAAGGCGCCAGCGCGGTATGCGTTGCGCGCCTTCTCATTGGTAGCATTCGCTAGGATGAGGAATCCACTGTGTTAATCAAATCGATACTTGAACGGCAGTTCATCAAAGCGAGTGTAGCGCGCCACGCTCCAACCGTAGCGATTGCCGAATTATTTATCGTGCGATTTGGAGAGAAACAGGGCGGTTTGCCACATGGCTGCCGTAGGGCAAAACGGTGTGTACCGGATTGCAAGCGTAGTGTGAGCCGGAGTGTGTCGTAGCCGCGAAGTCGCATGAGCGTTCTTTAACAATGGATAGTCGTAAAAAAGGGGGGCTTGCATCGGCGCAAGCCCCCTCAGGTTGGCGTGAGGCCACGCCAGCGGTCAGAACGGCTCGTCCAGATCGAGATCGAGCTGGCGCCCGGCGCGCGCCTGGTACTCGCGCTGGGCCGCCGCGATCTGTTCGCCATAGGCGCAGGCCAGCAGCTCGCGCAGCTGGTCGAGGAAGGTAATCACGGAGAGTGCCTCGTCGGCGTCGAAGTAAGTCGGGAGATACGACAGTTTCATGCTCATAACGGCTCCTTTATGCCCGACTGGCCTGTTGCTGGATCAGTTGCTCGTGGCTACGCCAATGCGGCTGGACCAGTACATCGTTGACATGGCTGATGGATACGACGCGTTTGCCCGCCCGGCAAGCCTCGATCAGGCTGCCGTGGCACAGATTGCGGCAGAGGCGCAGATTGCCCTGGGCCGAGCGCAAGATGACTTCCACGGCACCGTCATCGAAGGTATTCACCCCCAAGCGGACCGCCTCCAGCTCCGCCACGATATAGGCGCGAAGGTCCGCGTCGTTGAGCGGTAACAGCGTAGCGGAGAAAGTAATGCGGCTCTTGATGTCGGTATTGGGCAAGAGCGACAGGTAGTGCAGCAGCTCCGGCTGGCCAAACAACACCAGGTTGTGCTGCTTGGGGAAGCGCTCGAACAAGAGACGTAAACGGCGCAGCACACTCATTTCCAAGAGATGCGCCTCGTCGATCACGGTATAGAGGGCGCGTCGCTCGCGCGCGTGGCCGTAGGCCACCTGGATCAACTGCTGCTCCAACTGTTTGTCCGGCGCCTCGACCTGCAGCGACGCCGCCAGTTGGCGCAGCAGATTGGGATAGGTATGCAGGGTGCGCGAGCACGACACCACCACCGTATCGCCGGCCTGCGCCAAGTGTTCGATGCGCTCGCGCAGCACCGACTTGCCCACGCCTGGCGCCCCCAGGACGACGCAGAAGCCGCCATGCTGGGCATGGATGCGGATGATCTCGAACACGCGCAGCTGTTGCGGCAACAAGGGCGGCTCGGCGCGCTGGAAGGGCTCCTGGGTAAGACCGAAGGTTGCCTTGATCATTGCGCACGCCCCGGCTTGCCGGTGGTGAAAGCACGCACGCGATGCACGTTGAGTTCGGGCAACAAGGGCGTGGCCTCCCCCATGCGCCGGCCGGCGAAGTACACCACGAAGCGATTGCAGCGAGCGCGGTCGTAGCGCACCTGTATGGTCTGTTCGCGCAGATCGACCGGACATTCGAAGCGGCGCGACAGGATGGAGAAGACGTTGGTCTTGGACACGCGGCGCGCCTCCTCGAGATAGAACACCTCCGCCGTGTACTCGTCGTCCGTCAAGAAGCGCACCCGGCCGACGTCCAGATTGAAGCGGTCGATGGGGGTCATCTGGATCGCCGAATGCAGCGCAGCGTTGTACTCGTCCTCCACCCAGCGCGTGGTTTTCTGGTTGAGATCGTCGAGCGAATCGAAGCGCGTATGGCGGGTCAGGAAGCGATCGCGGAAGCCGCGGAAGAAACGCTCGATCTTGCCCTTGGCGGAGCCGTCGCGGATCGGCGCATGCGACAGCGCAATGTCGAGGCGGACGCAGGCTTGCAGGATCTCCTTGGAGGAATAGTTTGAGCCATTGTCGAAATACAGCCGTTCCGGCTTGCCGCGCTTGAACAGCGCGCAGCGGAAGGCCTCGATCATGTTGTCGGTGTTGTCGTGGAAGAAGAACTCGGCGTGCGTGATGACGCGGCTGGCGTCGTCGAGGAAAGCGATCAGGAAAGTCTTGCGCCACTGTCCATCGGCCATTTGGATGGCTGGCCCGTACATCGTATCGGCCTGCCACAACTCGTTGGCGTAGCGCATGGCAAAAGACAGGCGCAGCTTCTTGGTCGCTTCCTCGTCGAGCAAGGCATGCTCGCGCAGGCGGCGGTAGAAGGTGGTGGGCGCCAACTGGCTGCGGGTGAATAAGCCGCGCTCCAACAGACGGCGGTAGAGCACGCTTTTGGGCAACACGCCCTGCTTGTTGCGCGACAAGGTGGGCAGGATCTCGTGAATGGCCTCGGCCAACTGGTTGACGGCGACCTTGCGTGGCCGGTCGCGATCGGAGCGGCCACGGTTTTCCAGGGTGGTGATGCCATGCTTCTTGAAGCGGTACACCCAGGTATCGATGGTGCGCCAGGTGAAGCAGTAGTCGCGGCCGGTATGGACATCGGTGAAGGTGCGCTGCGCCACCGTGCGGATGCGGTCGCGGAGGGTGTTGCCTGGGGCGTACTCCACTGCGCTCAAGACGCGCAGGCGTAATTCGAGGGGCGGTTTCTGGGACTTGCGCATGCCAAGACTCCTTCGGGTTGAAAGTGTGCGAGCGTAAGGAAGGGCGCAGGCCGTCGATAGCGACAAGTTCGGTTGCGGCATCACAGCGGGACGAACCAGGCCGATGCGGGTGGGCCGGTACGATGGAAATTCGGTCGAAGCGGGCGGGCGAGTCAGATGAAAGCGCCAGGAAACACCAGGAAACACCGGGAAAATGTGTGGTTTTAGAGCGAAACCGGCACAGCGGACGGAGTTATCCCAGGAACGGCTGCTGCCGATGAGACTGGTAACTGCTGACAAAGGCCACGCCGATCTGCGTGCAGAGCGCCAGGGTGGGTAGTAACAGGCGCAGGCGGCGGCAGCGGCGGACGAAAGGCGCCCCATTGTGGTCTCGTCGGCCGAGCCATGTGCGGAAATCGCCCAGGCGGTGCTGGAGCTTGGTCAGCCAGCGCCAGGCGTGGCGGGACGACGCGGCGCCAGTAGCGTGGCAGTAGGCGTCCGCGACGGTGGCGCCGGCGATCAGAACGAAGACGAAGGTTTGTAACTGGGCGGCGGCGTACTGTAGGCGCGGCAAGGTGTCGGCCAGTGAAAGACGCAGGGTGGCGCCGCAGCCGGAGCGGGCGTAGCGGTTGGCGCAGAACAGTCGCTTGCCTACCGCTCGCCTCTGCCCTTGATGCTGCTTCTTGTAGACGAAGCCGTGCGAGACAAACTGATCGGACTGCCGACAGCGGAGGCAACGGAAGCGGTCCGGATGGGCATCGAGGTTAAGGGTCAGCTGATGCAGGCTGTCGAGGTTATCGAAGAAGTAGTGCAAAGGCGCTGCATCCCGTCATTTGCCGGGTGGCGAGGGTAACGGCGAACGCGGCGAGTTTCAAGCTGCGCGGTAGCGGCATGAACGGGTCGAAAGATTTCTGGTGCAGAAATCACATTTGCCGGATTGCCGTCAGGAGCGGTCAGGGGGAGTACGACAGGAAAAGGGTCGGAAAGAACGTGATCGTTCGGTTGGAATTTGGGAAATAACAATAGGCGACGATCGAGCGCCCCTGGCGCGCAGCGAGCCGCAAACGTCGCCGGGCGCATCAGCAAATGGCGGCATCGTTCCAACTGCAGCGCTTATTATCTCGGCTGCGGCCGATCCAGAACGAGCGCCAATTCCGTTGGCGAGCGCGGCTTCAGGCAGTGGCGACGATGTAGGGGGAACTGCGGCGAGCGAACAATCGCCACGCGTGCCGGCGGCCGATATTGGTGCGCCAGTTGATCGGGTTAAAGTCGAAAG
>CAJCJD010000011.1 GCA_903970555.1 Vulcanimicrobiota bacterium | reverse complement strand
AGTCGACGAAGGCGTATAGGTCACCGTCTCGCCCGACACACTCACGGTGCCATGGCTCGGACTGCCGGCGATGTTCACCGCGGTGATATCGACCCCCGCAATCGCGCTGGCCAAGTTGATGCTGGCTGCCGTGTTGTAGGGCGTCGTTGCTGAAGCGGCGGCCGCTATGGGGGCAGCTGGCTGGCCCACCGTCACTGTCACCGTGGCGGGTAACGATGTGCCACCGGGGTTCGTTGCGGTATAGGTAAAGCTGTCGGTGCCGCCGTAGAAAGTGGATGCGGGCGTATAGGTCACCGTATTACCCGAGACGCTCGTCGTGCCGTGGCTCGGGTTGCTCGCTACCGTGACCGCCGAGATCTCGGCACCGGAAATCGCGCTCGTCAGGTTGATGCTGGTGGCTGTGTTGTACGGCGTCGTGGCAGATGCGGCGGCGACCGTGGGTGCGGGTGGCGGGCTGACGGTGATCGTCACCGTGGCGGGTGCGGACATACCGGCCGCGTTGCTGGCCGTGTAGGTAAAACTGTCCGGTCCCGAATAGCCGCCGGCTGGCGTATAAGTGATCGATGTGCCCGAGGCTCTTGCCGTGCCATGCGCAGGTGTAGTGCCGATGGCTACGGAAGTAGCGTTCCCGCTGATATTCAAGGTGATGGGGTTATTGCTGCTGTTGTAACTCACCGCAGCGCTGACCGGATTGGCCGTCGGCGGGGTAAAGGTAAACGTGCCGCCGGAGAACGTGCCGGCATCCGTGGTCACGCTGATCGGCACCGAGCCTGCCCCATTCGGCGCGGTGACGGTAACTTGTGCGGCGCCGCCGGAGCCATAGCTGGTGCTGACGTTGGTAGCCGGCATGCCGCCGAAACTTACCGCAGTGGTCCCCCACAGACCTGACCCGGAAAGGATGACCGTGGTGCCCGATGTGCCGGAAGCCGGGCTGACGCTCGACACCGTGGCACCAACCGATGTGCAGGTGATGGTGTAGGCAATCGTGCCGCTGCTTTGATTACTCTCCAGGTTGTCCGCGCCCGCTCCCGAACCCGACTCCGTGCCGGACACCGTCCCACCGTTGTCGACCATCTGCAGCCAGGAGCCACCGTAGTACGCCGATCCCGAGGTAGTCAGTGTCACCACATCGCCTGCATTGACGGGCTGATCATTGGTGAGCAACTGGACGTATTGGTAGGGCGTCAGCGAACCGGACACGTTGAGGGCCTGGCAGCCTGGCGACGCCTGTGTCAGCTGTGGAAGACCGAGCAGCGAGACGCCCACCAAGGCACAAAGCCCCAGCCGCCCGAGCAGCTGCGCCATGCCACGTTTCGTATTCATGCCCCTGTCCCCTAACTCGTATCACCGGGCACTGTGGCTTGGGAAAGGGCAGGAGGGTATCCCCGAAATCAGGGGGTCTTACTGGATGCCATAGCGGCCGTGCCTAACTGTCTGTGCGAGTCCGGGAGCGACCGATGCGAGCAAACCCGGCTTGCGCGATTCAAGACCTGCGTCGATCGGTGGTTGCGCGCAAACACGCGTTGCATGTATTGCGCGTCGCCTGCATCCGTTGGCGGTTCCCAGCCCATTGCAGGTTGCCCGTTCAAGCAAGGGAACATCCAGCTCTAGCTCTAAACTCGTTCGCTCTAATCGTGAATCAGCGGCGCGATCTGCGTTTTCAGCACCTGGAATTGTGCGTCGACCATCAGCGGATTGGGGTCGTGGCCCACCTTGTCGAGCAGGATGTATTTCTTGGTCGGCGCTTTGATGCTGTCGAAGTACGCCTTGGTCACGCTCGGCATGGTGAGGAGGTCTTCTTTGCCTTGGATGATGAAGATCGGCATGGGGAAGGTCGTGCCCAAGGCCGGCAAGTCGATGCGCGAGAGCATGCCATCGCCCTTCGTGCCCACGAGCTGCATGTACGAGTAGTCCTCGCCGTCGGTATAGGCCGCTTTATAGGCCGCGGTGTCGTACTGCGGCGGGAAATTCCACCACGTGTCCGGCGCGGGCTGGGTGGTCTTCGCCTCGTAGCGGCGCGTGATGCGACGGACGATGCCGAAGGCGCGGGGGTTTTGCCACGGCGGTGCACCGAGGGCCTCGAGCGAGGCGACCGCCTGTTTGTCGCCTGCGGCGCGCGTCAGCTCCAAGGCGCGCGTGTAGGTGGCGCTCTGGTTCGCGCGGTATTCGACCAACTGCGACGTGCCTTGGTAAGCGGAGAACAGCTCGGGCTTCAGCTTGAGCATGTTGACCGCCAGCGCCGAACCCCAGGAGCCGCCGAACAAAATCACCTGCCGCTTGCCCAGGCGATGCGTCGCATAGGCAGCCACTTCCACGCCATCCTTTGCCATCAGCTCCATCGTCAGCGAGCGAGTGGCCGTATCGGGGTTTTGCGCAAACGTCTTGCCACTGCCGCGCTGGTCCCACTGCACGAGCGTGAAATCCTTCTCCCATGAGCCATAGAGATTTTCGGCAAAAGGCGTTGACGGATTACCCGGGCCACCATGCACTATCAGGACAACGGGATTGGCGCAGTCCGCACCACGAATGGTGACCCACTGTTGGATGCCATCGATCGGCACGAAACCTTCTTCCGAGATCTTCATGCCTGGCTTACATGCCGCGGGTGCGTGACCTGCGACCGAAGGCAAGGACACCAACCATCCTGCGACCAAGCCGGCCGTAATCAACCATTTGTTCATTACGTTCCTAAAAGGTTAGGGCTGTTTTGTCGCTGGCCCACATTAGACCGAGCTCTCGGTGAGGTGCGTGGGTAACAAGTCATGCGGGGGCGTATCGGCGGGGAGCACACGAACCAAAGATGTTCTCGTCAACGAAGAGATCAGCGCCGTATAAGCGTACTGTATTGTCGCGAAGCCATGAATCAGTTACGAAGATTCGTCATCCATAGATGCCAAGGTGCGTTACGGCGCACGCTGTTTTGCGACATTCGGTACCCAATCCTTGGCGCCTGAATCTAACAAACATGTAAGTTTTGACTGCGACTTCAGCTGGTGAATGCAACACCAAGGCCCAGGCCGGGCAGACAGCTGACATTTAGGCTTGGGTTCGGGCCGATGTCGGGGCGTGGCCCGAATCGCTGGGATGCTCTTTAAGCTGTAAAACGGCGCTGCTAGGTTATGTGGCGACTGTTCTCTATGCGTGGTGAAAAGATGGACTTGCAGGCAGCAGTGGGGATGGATGGCACCCAGGCAGCGGCAGGGCGGCGAACGTCTCGGCGCGCGCCCATTGACTATCGCGCCAATTTGGCGCTGATTGGACTCGTCGCGACGGCCCTAGTGATGCAATTCATCGCATGGCCGTTCCTATTGCGACACTGGGGCGAATCCGCGCTATGGATCGCATTGCCTCTTGTGGTGCTGGCCCCGACACATTGGGGGCTGATCCATGAATCTATTCATGGCCAATTATTTCCCCAGCGGCGGCTTAACGAATGGGTTGGACGCGCGTTATCCATCGCCTTCGTGTTGCCGTTCGACGCCGTGCGCTTCGGCCACCTGATGCATCACCGCTTTACACGCGAATCATTTGACAGGCCCGACGTGCATGATGGCGTGACGCATCACATGCTCGCCCGCATCGGCTATTACACGCGTTTGCTAGGTGGTTTGTATCTGGGTGAACTTGCGGTGCCGTTGGTTACATTTCTACCGGTCACCTGGGTGTGCCGACTCGTCGCACATCAGCTTCGCAGCGAAAACCCGATAGACAGGGATGTCCAGCGCTTGTTTGTTGGTTTTGCCAGAAATGCGGAACGGCGCATGCGTATGCGGCGTGACTGGATGCTATCGATTGCACTTCATGCGTGCGCCTTTTATCTCTACGGGGCGTGGTGGCCAGTGCTAGCCGTAACGATGTTTCTGCGCGGGCTGTGGCTTTCGCTGGCGGATAACCTGCCACACTACGACGTCACGCTTGACGAACAGGAGCGCGCTCGCAACTTTCGCGCGCCGGCTATCTGGCAACCCGTGTTGATGAATCATCATCTTCACCGTCTGCATCACCAGCATCCAACGCTGCCGTGGACAGCACTGCCGGCGCTCGCGCGTGTGGATGCCGCAGCTTCCGCTCCCGATACAGACGCTGGTTATTTCAGGGCAGTGCTCCGGCAGTTTCGCGGGTTTGGCAAAGTGCGCTAAAGAAGGCGTGCCTGAGCGCGCCGCGCGCTCTGTCGGCTAAAGAACATCAGCTTTACCGTCAACACCAATCCGCGTCCGCTGACAGATCACGGTACTGCATCTATGCGATGGTGCCGCTGTCGGGCGTGCCCATCCGCCAGTGATGAGTTCGGCACGCCCGACATGAGTGAAGTAGCGCGGATCGCATGGGTCGCACCCCAAACGATCCGCTGGCCACAACCAACCTAGGAAGTTGATCATGGTTACGCTCGATCATACGGCACACACGCACACGCGTGCTCCCACCAAGCCGATTTTTGTACTGCTTCACCGCCGCTCATACTGGGCGGCGTCGGGCCACACTGGGTAAACGTAAAAACGGAATCGGTCAATTCCGCTAACACGTGCAGGACTTTTCCTGCAGCCCTTCACGCCACGTGCAATACGTGGCGTGACCTACGCGAATGGAGCGCGCTCATGAATAACCCTCCCCACAACCTGCTCAACGCGGGTAGTTATCTATTGTCGCAAGATCATTACGACGATCTGTGCATGATCCGCGACAAGCTTCTCCTCATGGCGCAACTTGCCGGCACCGCCACATCCAACGGTGAGCACGACACCATACTTTTCATCCGGCGAAGTTTTATCGGGCAACTCTTCGGCGATCTGAGCTTTCAGGTCGCAGATGTTCTAGAGGCTGTCGCGAAGACCATGGCATGCGTGGATCATGCACAGGCGCATTGATCCAATGAGAAGGTCAAGCGTGCTCATAAAAAGCATTCCGACCCTGTTTCCTTTGTGCGGCGTTTTGCTCCTTCTTTGGTGATTGCTTCTGCGTCAGTCTGGCTTCCAGTAAAGTCGCGTGGCAGGCTTTGACTATTCGTCCAAGTGAATGCCTACCCGCTCAACTCAGGTGCCAGACGCATGATTCAACCTTCTATACGTGCTGAAATTGAGAATCGTATAAGTCTTGCCGAATCGGAGCATGGCGTTAGGGTCCTCCTTGCTGTGGAGTCTGGTAGTCGTGCCTGGGGCTTCGAGTCTCCCAACAGCGACTACGACGCTCGGTTTATCTACGTCCACCCAAGAGACTGGTACCTTTCGGTAGGACTGGAAGAGCAAAGAGACGTGATTGAATATCCGATAGTCGATGACATCGACTTAAACGGATGGGATTTGCGAAAGGCGCTGAGGCTCTTTTGGAAATCCAATCCAGCATTCGTTGAGTGGATTCAATCTCCAATTGTCTACAAGCAGGAGGGTAACTTCGCCCACTTGGTTCGTAACATGTTGAGTGCGGTCTATTCCTGCGAAAGTGGCATGTATCACTATCGAAGCATGGCAAAGAAGAATTTTCGTGGCTATCTAAGAGCCGATCTGGTGCCGCTAAAAAAATACTTCTACGTTTTGCGTCCTCTGTTAGCGTTTCGATGGTTGGAACGGTACCAATCCGCTGCCCCTATCGAATTCGAAAAGCTGCTGCATCTCTTAGGAGATGACGCTCCGCTTCTTGCAGACATAGACAGTCTGCTTACGTTGAAGCGCGGGGCACCAGAAATGGGTTTGGCAGCACCGGTTGAATCGATCCACGCATTCATAGAAGCGGAATTGGATAGGTTGGAGCGAGTGTCGCCGAGCAAATCCGAAGCCGCAGTAGCCATTCCTATGCTCAATGACGTATTTCGCTCCTGCCTTGAAGCTGCGTGGGCTTAACTAAGTATCCAAGGCAGGTGCGTGGCCAAACGCGTTCAGCAACGTCTTGCCCGGTCAAATTGAACCGAGCTAGGCATTCGCGTAATCGGTCCGCGTCGTTGATGACTCCTCTGTTGTTGCGTCGTTTAAAGCATGCCAATCGATTGCATCCATCTTTCCGCTAAAGCTGGCCACTGCGCGATCGGCAAGTCTGGATGACGCAAAGCTAAAGCGAAGCCATGATTACCGTGCGTATACAGGTGCATCTCGACCGGCACGTTTGCCTGTTTGAGTGCTAGGTAATAGGTTAGGCACTGACGTACATCATCGATCGGGTCGTCTTCGGCCTGAACAAGAAATGTGGGCGGGGTTTTGGCGGTGACACGGATGGTTGGGTTAAGGACGAGCTCCTTTCCTTCCCATAGATGTCCTGGATAAGCGGCGATGGCAAAGTCTGGCCGCACGCTTTCTTTGTCCGCGTCGTCTACAGGCTTGTAGATGGCAGCCTCGGCGTTGCTTACATCCGCCACTACAAAACCACCCGCAGAGAAGCCGATGACACCAACGCGGCGAGGGTTGATAGACAGCTTGCGAGCTTGATGTCGTACCAGTGCTATGGCGCGCTGGGCGTCTTGCGTGGCCATATGGACGGTTGGTTCCCGGCGACAATTGCATGAGCCGTCCCACTGCGGGCCAGACTTAGGGACGCGATATTTCACAAGTACACAGGTAACACCTTTCGACGTCAGCCAGTTGCAAATGTCCGTTCCTTCGCCACCTATTGCGAGGACGTTGAATCCACCACCAGGGAAAATCAACGCCGCAGTGCCGTTTCCGCTGATTTTGGGCGGGTAGATGGTCATTGTTGGATCGGTGACATTTTCTATGTTCTGGCCTTCAATGAGCTCAGGCCCCGTCACTGGTGGGCGTGCAATTTTCAGACCTTTCGGCCACAGCGGCACCTGTTTGAGCGGCGCAACCGGGTGCCATATAGGGGGCGATTTGGGTGATGGGTCCGATCGGAAGGCAGTTGCGGATGTGCTGACCACACAGAGGGCAGAGACGGCACACAGGTTTCGCCACGAAAAACTCATAGGGCTCCCTCGCTGAAAATGCTCGTTACGAATATCGCGCGATCCTGGCATTGCCAAGGTAGTCCACTGGTCATAATCGGGCAACGTGGAGCATGTGCAGCTTGCATGAAGCACGCGGGTCACGGCCGGCTGGCGTCACAATCCTAAGCAGACTTAAGCCACGATTTCCCTTAGCGCCGAAGCGGAAGCTTCGAATTAAGCGCTTCGTTAATGCTGATCCGAGAACTCTGTTGGTGCTGAGGCGGCCAAGCTTTCGCAATTTGAATCAATGATCGGCCAAAGCGGCCATCTGATCTGCCTATTCCTCAGTGTTTGGGAGACCAACCACGCGATGTGCGTCACGTCTTCAGGGTAAGCGGTGGGCCAAACATCGTGGGCCTGAATGTAGGCAAATCGAGGCCTATGTTTGACTGGCATCGATAGATGTAGAAAAAAAGGGCGCGGAAGACCGCGCCCCTTGGGTTACTCAAAATTCTCTACGAACATCGTTGATAGCGCTTTTTTAAACGGCGTGATGTTCAGGACTAGCCCAATCACAGGCTGTTGATCAGCGCAGCTTGCGGGCTGCCCCACCCAGTGACAAGGTCATACCCCTTTTCGGTCGAGAACTTTTCGTTCTTGCCACTCGTGATGTCGTGGAAAGTCGTCGTGTAGGTTGTTCCGCCGGGTGCGTTGTTGGCATAGACCGTTGGGTTCAAGAAGCCGACATAGGCGGTGCTGCCGTTGTTGGCAATCTGTTGATTGGCCAATGCAACAAACGCGGCCCACATGGGTGCTGCGAAGCTCGTGCCACCGTACTCATTTGCCTGGCAGCTACCGTCGGCGCAGGTATAGAAGGTGAAGTTCGCATTGGCCGAAACGTCTGGACCGTTACGATATTTCGTCGAGCCCTTATTGGTTGAGGTGATGACGCCGGAGATCTGCTGCCACGTGGGAATGGCGATGTCGTTGGGTGAAATGCCACCCGACGAATCACTCCACGCTGTCTCCGACTTCCAAGGACCTGCGGCGCTCGATGTGACCAGATCGGTTCCACCGACGCTAATGATGTGAGCATCGTCACCGGGCCACGACTCCGCGTCGCCGCTCTTTGTCCACTCACCCGAATCGCCCGATGCGACGAAGAAGCTCTGGCCTTGCGCGGCCATCTTTTCAAAATACGGATCGAGCGTGGTGGCGTCTTCCGGTGTCCAGCCCCATGAACAGCTGAGGGTCAACGGCAATACGCCGTTGGAGTCGGTCGTCGTGGTCATGGCGCTGATGATGGCGGTGTCGGTGGAGCCGACATACATGACGACACTGGAAAGCCCTGGCGCCATGCCTTGTGCTTGCGTCACGTCGAGCGCTTGTTCGCCGTCATCACAGCTACCGGTGCAGCTTGTAGAGGTGCCATCGGTAGAAACAACGGTGAGGTTATTCGGATTAGTTTGCTTGGCGTTTTTGTAGTACAGGGTGATGTCTGCGGTATTGATGCCATAGTATTCAAACAAACCCAATGTCTGACCTGCGCCGGTAAGCGAGCCGTTACCGTAATAAGCCGCGCGCATATCGCTGCCCAGGAACGAGGAAGACGGGCCCGAGCCAGTGGTGGCATGCGACACCACGGCGTCTGGCGAAATGCCATGCGCGGCAGCGTAATCGCTCTTCTTCACATATTGCGGATGCGGAATGGAGTAGTTGTCCAAACCCGATACATGCCACAGCGCAATGGGCAGCGAGGTTGTCGGCTCACGATCCGGAGCGTAGAACACACGATTCTCGGTGGGATGCTGATAGGTGCGCATCTTCACGTTGAAGGCCGTTTCCACGGCAGAAACCGGGCCCACAACCTGCACATCCATGCCGTCACGGGTGCCACCGGTAACGGTGAAACCATTTCTCGTCAGGTATTGGACGACGGCGTCATAGTCACTTTGCGAAGGCCCAAATCGTTCGGTGAATTCTTGTGGCGTCACGTATTGCCGATACTGCAGGCTCGCCGGATTGCTGACGTCCGCCACGAACTGATCCAGGCTGGCCTGATCGCGCACGGGCAGCACAACATCGATGGCCATTAGCTTGCTGGAGGGAAGAGCGCCTACTTCTCGGGCTGTGGCTTGAGCCACTGCCGCTCTCACGTGATGCGTGTAGAACTGCGCTGCATTTGCAGCTCCGCTTGCGCCAACTGCCATCATGATCGCCAAGGGCAGTGCGCAGAGCTTGCCGCGCGAATTGAAAATCCCCTTTGCTGAAAGCGATTTCATCAAATCTGTTCTATTCATTTAAACCTACTCCCAAGGTCAATTAGAAAGAAGAAGAGATTGTGAGGAAACTAAATTGATGCCCCCCTCCCCAGGGGTGCCAAGTGGCTGCGGGAGCGTAGGGGGATGTTTGTGCTCAGACGGTGAAAATTTTTGACTCGAAGTTCAGTGGCGCACGCGGTTCCCGCCACTGGACAAAGGGGCCGCCTTGAAACCCATTATTGCGACGGGTTGAAAGCGTGATGTTGATCACGTATACGCGGCATTGACACAAGCCGTCGGTCGAAACTTGAGTCGGGTTGGACTTTCAAAAAATGAGCTTGATCGTGTGCTAATCATTTGGCACGAAGATACATCGCGTAAATGCACGCTGATTCCTGTTTTGTTTTCGTACCGTTTGGCGAAGCACTGCATATCCAACTTGCCATGGCATATCAATGTGCCGACCATCTCGCGGCGCAATCGATCGTCTGCTCGCCCGCGGCTACGGCACGGCAAAAATGTGGCCAGTGTGAACAGTCCGAATGGTCATTGGTTCAAACGTTAGGCTGGTGATTATCATGGGGTTCGTCATCAGATTACGGAGCCGTCATGAAAAAATCCGCCGCAAAGCGACTGCTGTTCACCGTTTTGGCAGGGCTCTCTTTTGCCGGGGCAGCGCAGACGACGGCACCGGAGTCGGTGCCATCAGCGGCGGAAATGCAGCGCATGCAATGGTTCAAGGACGCCAAGCTAGGCATTTTTATCCATTGGGGCATCTATGCGGTGGATGGCATTGACGAGTCATGGTCATTTTTCAACGGGAAAATCAGCTATCCCGACTACATGAAACAGCTGCACGGCTTCACTGCATCACATTACGATCCGCAAGCCTGGGCCGACCTGATCAAACGCAGCGGCGCCCGTTATGCAGTGCTCACTACACGCCATCACGACGGCGTGGCACTGTGGGACTCCGCTCAAGGCATTAATGTGGTGAAAGACACGCCCGCAGGCCGCGACCTGGTGGGGCCCTTCGTGCAGGCATTGCGTAAGGACGGCCTGAAGGTAGGGTTGTATTACTCGCTGGCGGACTGGTCATCGCCAGACTACGACGTATTCACCCGCAAGGAAAAACGCTACAGCAACGACCCTGTACGCTGGCAGCGATTCGTCAGCTACTACCAGGGTCAGCTACGTGAACTGTCGCAGCGCTACCACCCGGATCTGTTCTGGTTCGATGGCGACTGGGAACACACCGCGCAGCAATGGCAGGCTGACAAAACGCGCGAGATGCTGCGCAACGACAACCCGCAAGTCATCCTCAATGCGCGGCTTCCCGGCAACGGTGACTACGCCACGCCCGAACAGGGCCCGCCGATTACCCGCCCCGCAGCCACGTACTGGGAATTGTGTTTGACCACCAATGATTCGTGGGGTTATCAGCAGCGTGACCACGATTTCAAGACGCCGACGCAAGTGATCGGCCTGTTCGCCGACACCATCGGTATGGGCGGCAATCTCTTGCTCGACATCGGCGCACGTGCCGACGGCACCATTCCGCAGGAGCAGGTGGACATCCTCGATGCACTCGGTCACTGGATTCACCAGTATCCCCAGGCAATCTACGGCACCGATGCCGGCGTGCCGAAGGACTACTACAGCGGCCCAAGCACCCTCTCGGCCGACCACCGCACCTTGTTCCTGTTCGTCGACGGAAAGCCGAACGGCCCGATACTGGTGAAGGGACTAATGAACAAGGTTGTCGACGCCCGCCTGCTCGGCAGCAATGCCGCGTTGAAGACGCAACTGATCGGCAACGCCGTGAACGTACCGGGGCTGCTATACATCGATCTCGCCGGGCAGACATTGGACCCGCAAATGAGCGTAGTCGCGTTGCAGCTGGATGGCCCACTCAAGCTCTACAAAAAGCCGGCTGACGCGAGCGCGGGCGGCTGAAAGTGAAGCAGTCGCCGCGAAAATTGCTTTGAGATTCCGATGCTCACGGAGTGCTAGTGCGACCGGCCATCGCCCTCAAACGGATATGCGATGGGTGTGGTCGCATGCAGCGAAATCAGAAGGCCCGAGCCGCTCTCGATCGGTATGGAGTGCCATCATCACCGCGCCGTATAACCAGTGTTAGGTGCAATCAACATGAAACTCAGTGATCTTGAAAAGTCCGCACTACAGCTAAACGAGCTCTATGAACAGCTTGAGATCAAAAGGTATGGGCGCATCTGGACCACAGAAGAACTTGCGCTTGGTTTTGTAGGGGACGTAGGCGATCTAGCAAAACTGATCCAGGCAAACGCTGGTATCCGAACTATTGATGACTGCAAAGCTAAACTTGGTCATGAATTGTCGGACTGTTTATGGTCGATTATTGTTCTTGCAAATAAGTGTGGCATTGATTTAGAGGCGGAGTTTGTCAGAAACACCAGAGAGCTAGCCGAATATGTGTCTAGTGAGCTGCGCACATAATTAAAGTTTAAAGGCGACGAATTGTGGACTGCCCAGGGAATCGCAAGCACTTCCAGCCTATGACTAATTAAGTCGTCCGAGTAATCGGGGGCGTCGCGAGCTGAGCAGGCAACAGGTCTTTGTCATCCTGCAGCAGCTTCCGGGACCGGGAAATGCCTTACCTGGTCGCAATCTTGTGCAATGGAAGCGAACAAGCGAAGACAGGAAGTTCGTGCCGATGTTTACCCACCCGATGTATGTGCCTGTTGAGCTCCCCGCACCGGAGAAACTCGTGCGCGTGTTCATGCGAGTGCTGATAGCTGCCGGTGGTGACCAAATCTACATCGTTAACCCGCTCTCCGGGGCAGCGTTCGAACTAAACGCTATACAACAGCCCTTGCTACGGTGCTATATCGCCGACGATCATCAGGATTCCGAGTGGCTGTCTCCTAGTGCGCCGTGGATCTTTCAATTGCCCGACGATGCTCTTTATCCGGTGGCCAGTCAAACGGGCGGAGTGGTTTAATGCAATGGTAGCGTCGATCAAGCGCTTCTCTATGAGCTCACACGAGGTGAAAAGCGCCGTACTGAAATTGTATTGGGGCTTAATGTGCCCGTCGATCCAGAGCTTGCCACCACATTGCGCGCGATAGCGATTCAGGCGGGCGCGAAAGCTGCATCGTTCGTCGTCCGCTTTTTACCGGTTGAAGCTTCGCATCGAGAAAGCTTAGCGAAATCGGGGATTGCACCGCTTTATCAACGGCCAATGCCATAACACAATTAACGTGTACTCAATCTGTGTGCTTTGGGTTGGAAGCGGACATCCTTGCTGCCGCTGTTGGATCTAAGACACACTTAGCCAATGAACGACAAGCTGCTAGCACTCCGACTTTTTGTGCGCGTTGCCCGCACGGGAAGCTTCTCTGCCGCGGCACGGGAACTTGACCTTTCACAGCCGTCCGTGTCGAGGATTATCGCCGCGTTGGAGGAAGACGTTGGCGCGGCGTTGGTTACGCGCACGACGCGCGCCGTCACACTGACAGATGTAGGTAGTGATTATCTGGCGCGCGTCGAAGCGATCCTGTCGTCGCTTGAGGAAGCTGACCACACCGCGCGTGGATCCCGGGAACTACGCGGATCGTTACGTGTTGCCATGCCCGCGAGCTTTGGCGTGCGCGAAATCATCCCTTTGATGCCGGGCTTTCTTACGCGCCATCCTTCGCTAAACGTCAGCTTGTTGATGAGCGATCAACGGCAAGACACCATCAAGGAAGGCGCTGATGTCGCGCTTAGACTCGGCGATTTGGACGATTCCAGTGCCACCGCGCGTGTCATCGGTCGAACGCAGCGTTTAATTGCAGCGTCGCCGCGTTATCTAGCGGACAACGGCACGCCCGAGGTGCCTGAAAATTTGGCCGTCCATACGGCTATCGTCGGGCCCGCCGGGACAAGCTCCGGAACATGGTCCTTCTACAAGGATGGCCAAAGCGTAACAACCCGCATCAATTGCCGGCTGACTGTTTCCTACAACGAGGCCGCAGTAGCCGCCGCCGTCGCGGGAATTGGAATCGTAAATACATCGCTGTGGGGCTGTCGCGCCGAACTCGCCAGCGGCGCGCTGATTCAGCTACTTCCCGAATGGGAAATAGGTGATGTCGAAGCCCACGGCCTATTTACCCCAGGCCGACGACCGAAGCCCTCCGCACGCGCGCTGGTCGAGTATCTAATCGCGGAGCTTCGGCGCTAGGCTTGGAGCTAGCTTTACGCATCTTGTCCGAAGCATGCCGCGCATGCGTCCATGCATCGGTTAACTGTTCGCATCGCAGCGACGTGCCAGCGGTCTGTTAGCTAGGCAATTTCGTCGCGAGCAGATCGATCTTCTCGATGTTCGGTGGTGTGCTGAGCAAGGCGGCTGCGTTGGCCATCAATGCCGCCGCAATCGGGCCTTGTAGATGCGCCTGACGACCCTCCTCGTCCGCAAAGGCGTCAAAAATGCCAAACGTCGAAGGGCCAAATTGCAGGGCAAACCAAGCGACGGTGCCCAACTCGGCATTGGCCAGTGGCAGTGCGCTGGCCAGAAAGGCGGCTAGTGCGGTTTCTTGACCGGGCTTGGCTTCGAGACGAACAAACAGGGCAAATTTAGTCATGGAATGCTTCTCTTTGAATGAAGGTGACGGCGGTGCGACTCCGTGTTCATAGGGTTGGCTGCGATGTAGACGCCCCGTCGCTTTTTTCGACGGCCCATGGTGGACATGTTCGCTCAGTTTGAAAGCGGTCGGTCATTCATGTGACGAATAAGTCTTAGTTGTCGACGCATCTACTAACGTGTCTATCGATCGACGACAGTGCGTTCAGACGCCAACGTGGCGCCGTCGATCTTACAGGACAGAAATCCATGACCACACTTAACGGCAAAGTTGCCATTGTCACTGGCGCCTCCAAAGGCATCGGTGCCGGCATTGCCAAGCTTTTCGCTCAGTCCGGCGCCTCGGTCGTCGTGAACTACGCAACCAGTAAGGATGCAGCGAATGCGCTGGTTGCCGAGATCAAGAATTCCGGCGGCAACGCGGTGGCCATCCACGCCGACTTCTCGAAAACCGACGATATCCAGCGGCTGTTCGAAGAGTCGAAGCGCGCCTTTGGCACACTCGACATCCTGGTGAATAATGCTGGCGTTTTCGCCTTCGCACCTCTGCAGGACTCCACGGAGCAGGAATTCCATCGTGAGTTCAGCACGAACGTGCTCGGCTTGATCACCGCTACACAAGCAGCGGAAAAATACTTCGGCTCGAATGGCGGCAGCATCATCAACATCAGTTCGATCGCCAGCGTCGGCTACATGCCGAATTCGGTGATCTACGCGGCATCCAAGAGCGCTGTCGATGCTGTCACGCGTGTGACATCGGTTGAACTCGCGCCGAAGAAGATCCGCGTCAATAGCATCGCGCCGGGTGCAACCATCACGGAAGGCATAGCGGCTCTCGGCTGGTCCAAGGAGGCCATCGACGCTACGGTCGCGACGATCCCGTTTGGTCGCCCGGGCACGCCGGAAGACATCGCTCGCGTCGCACTGTTCCTGGCCTCCGATGATTCGGCTTGGGTGACCGGCGAACGGATCACCGCTTCGGGTGGTCAGCGCGCCTGATTGGTCTCGCGCCCCAGCGATTGCCAGCGGTAATCGTTGGGATGCGTGCCTTTTCTTGACCTAAACGAACGCTTGCATACTGTTATGGCGGATAACAGTAAGCCCCGCTTCGGGTTGCCGACATCGGCCATAGGCCGCCGGTCCGAAGTTTGGCTCCAGAAACATATGGGCTTAAAACATATGGGCTTAAGCGATGAATACCATGAAGAGGCCCAGCGCGACGCTTAAGATCACGGGCGTGTTGATGTGCGCACCCACGAATACCAGGCCCTAGACAGCTAAGACTGTGGTGGCCACGATCGTAAGCGACGGCCTCCAATGCAACGTGTCAGGGACAACAAGTCCAAGCGCGCATACAAGTTCCACAACGCCTAAGGTCATCCAAGCGTGGCGAGATAATTCACCAAAGGACGAGACGTTTTGAATTATCAGAAATTTTCTCAAATGCCGTCGACGCTTGGATGCGATGCTATCCATTAGGCGTTCTGGAAACCCACTTTCGCCACTGGCAGATATCATCGAACTAATAGTCTCCATGCGCTCTGACATGAGCCAAAAAGCAGCCCGATCGCTCCTGCATAGATAAGCTGCGGTGCAATCGGACTGCTCGCTAGTGTTGTGGCGCCGGCAGAGGTTAAAAGCAACGTCAAACCTACTGATGCCAAATACTCCATCAAATGAAATGCCCTGGTTGCTGCGGCGCGGTACTTGCGCCAGTGATTTAGGTGCCAAATGGTGCGAACGGTGCTCAGCCAAACCAATCCCCAACCAATGGTGTGAAGCAAAATGTTTGGCATCAGGAAGAGCAGTGCAATCACCAGCGCAGCGAGAATGTCGAGAAAGCTACGCTTAGCGACGAACAGCATCCAATGCCGTTC
>CAJCJD010000010.1 GCA_903970555.1 Vulcanimicrobiota bacterium | reverse complement strand
CCGACAACGCCAACGCGGAGGGCGTCGCATGAAGCGCTTTCTCTCCATCATCGTGTTGCTGCTGGTTATCGGCGCCGTTGCTTATGTGGCGCTCAACCGCACCGATAGTTCGGACGGGCAGGCGCCCGCCATCGTCGGCGCGCCGGCCAGCGCTGCCGTTCTTGCCCGCGGTGAGTATCTGACCAAGGCGGCCGACTGCATTGCCTGCCACACCGTGCCTGAAACCGGCCGACCGTTTGCCGGCGGCGTGGCGTTCAAGCTGCCGTTCGGCACGATTTACTCGACCAATATCACGGCCGACGAGGCGACCGGTATCGGCAGCTGGAGCGATGACGAGTTTGTCCGGGCGGTACGTGAAGGTGTGCGCAAGGATGGGCAAAAGCTGTACCCGGCATTCCCGTACACCTCGTACACGCAGCTGAGTCGCAGCGACGTGTTGGCGATCAAGGCCTACCTCTTCAGCCTGCCGAAGGTGGCGCAGGCGGCAACGCCGAACGATCTGGGCTTTCCGTTCAACCAGCGCTGGGCGATGGGCTTCTGGAACGCTGCGTTCTTCAAGAGCCATCGCTTCGTCGCCGACGCATCGAAGTCGCCGCAGTGGAATAGCGGCGCATATCTGGCCACGGCGCTCGGCCACTGCGCCGAATGCCACACGCCGCGCAACCTCGGTTTTGGCCTGGAACATAGCAATGAATTGGCCGGCTATTCGCTGCAGGGCTGGCGTGCCTACAACATCACCTCGGACACAGCGCACGGCGTTGGTGCGTGGAGCAATGGCGACATCGCCAGCTATCTGTCGACCGGGCATGCCGACGGCCGCGGCTCAGCTGCCGGCCCGATGGGCGAGGCGGTGGCGCACAGCCTGCAGTATCTGAAACCGGAAGATACGGCCGCGCTGGTCACCTATCTGCGCAGTGTGCCGGCCCGTGACGGTACTGATCCGATCGACATCGATCACAACGCGGCCCCCGCAGCGAAGTCGTCAGACGCAGCGCCGCTTGCCGATACGGATAGCGCCCACCAGCAAGGCCTCAAGCTGTTCGAAAGCGCCTGCGCCAGCTGCCATCAGTGGAACGGCAGGGGGCAGCAAACGCCGTATGCATCGTTGCTCGGTACGCGCGGCGTGAATGACGTCAGCGGTGCCAACGTGACCCAGGTGATTCTGCAGGGCGTCAAGATGCGCATCGGGCAGAACGATGTGTATATGCCCGCCTTTGGCAGCGCATATTCCGATACCGAAGTGGCCGCGCTCGCCAATTACGTGGTGGCGCATTTCGGTGACAAGAAAGGAACGGTCACGCCGAAGGATGTTGCCGATCGGCGCAAGCTTTGACGCGTTGACTGCGCGAGAGATGCAGCGAACCTCTCTATCCAACAAAAAGCCGGCGAGATTGCCGGCTTTTTGTTGGCGCTTTGGCAACAGCGAGTCAGCGCGCCTGGGCGCAGCCTGCAGCCTGATCGGAGGTCGCCGAGGCACCACGCACGCGGCCGGAATTGGCGATCACCACGGCCAAGACATTGTCGTTATTCGACGGGCTGCAAAACAGCAGGGTGAGATTGCTTCCACTGGCGCTACCGTCGGGATGAAAGCGCACGAAGCGCCTTCCGTTGCTGCTCACTATCGCCAATTTGCCGGCGTAGCCGGAGCCTGTGTATATCGGCGCACTATCGGGTTGGTTGTCCTGGTCGGCATCGCTCGCCAGCAGCCAGCCGGTATCCCAGCGCACCGCCTCACTGCAGTGCGTGCGATCAATAGTCGGGCAGAACAGCGTCTGCTTGCCGCTGGTAACGGCGGTTTCACGCGCGGTCCGCAGCGCCGACATAAAGTCGGACTGGGCGGTCTGAATCTGGCTATGGGTCAACATCTTGCGCAGCGGCGGCGTGGCCATGCCGGCCAGTGACGCGATAATGACAAGCACCATGATCTGCTCGATCAGGCTGGCACCGTACTGCCGCCGATGCTGCGCCGGGCCAATCCGTTGCTTTCGAGCCTCGAAATGATGGCGGCTTTTCATGGCACAGCTCCTGCGTTGCCGGAGTCAGTCATGCTATCGGCGAGGAAAATGGCGCCAAGCGGCCATTGGGTGCCAATGGCGTGAGTTTCTGCTGACAGCCGGTGTCAGCACAGCCAATTTAAAATGCCGCTTTGAACCCCTATGTGTAATCCATGACTGACCGCTTCCAGCTCGTTTCTCCTTACCAGCCCGCCGGCGACCAGCCGCAGGCCATCCAGCTGCTCAGTGAAGGCTTCGAGGCAGGCCTCGCGGCGCAGACGCTGCTGGGCGTCACCGGCTCGGGCAAGACCTACACCATCGCCAACGTCATCGAGCGTGTGCAGAAGCCGACCATCGTCATGGCGCCGAACAAGACGCTGGCGGCGCAGCTCTACGGGGAGTTCAAGGAGTTCTTTCCGAACAACGCGGTGGAGTACTTCGTCAGCTATTACGACTACTACCAGCCGGAAGCCTACGTGGTGGCGTCGGATACCTTCATCGAGAAGGACGCCTCGATCAACGAGCATATCGAGCAGATGCGGCTGTCGGCCACCAAGGCGCTGCTGTCGCGCCGGGATTCGATCATCGTGGCTACCGTGTCGGCCATCTACGGTCTCGGCAATCCGGCCGACTATCTGTCGCTGCGGCTGATCCTGGCCAAGGGCGAGCGCATCGATCAGCGCAAGCTGATTCATCAATTGACCGAACTGCAGTACACGCGCAACGAAATGGAATTGCGCCGCGGCACCTATCGCGTGCGCGGCGAGAGCATCGACGTGTTTCCGGCCGAATCGGAAACCGAGGCGCTGCGCATCGAGCTGTTCGACGGCGAAGTGGAAAACATGGCGCTGTTCGATCCGCTGACCGGCGAAGTCATTCGCAAGGTGCAGCGCTATACGGTCTATCCGCGCACGCACTACGCCAGCACGCGCGAAAGCGTGCTCAACGCGATTGAGACGATCAAGCTCGAGTTGAAGGATCGGCTGGAACAGCTCTACAGGGACAACAAGCTGGTCGAAGCGCAGCGACTGGATCAGCGCACGCGTTTCGATATCGAGATGATGACCGAGGTCGGCTACTGCCAGGGCATCGAAAACTACTCGCGCCATCTGACCCGGCGCGCGCCGGGCGAGCCGCCGCCGACGCTGTTCGATTACCTGCCTGCCGATGGTCTGCTGGTGGTGGACGAGTCGCATGTCTCCGTGCCGCAGATCGGCGCCATGTTCAAGGGCGACCGTTCGCGCAAGGAAACCCTTGTCGAGTTCGGTTTCCGTATGCCGTCGGCGATGGACAATCGCCCACTGCGCTTCGAGGAGTGGGAGCAGCGCGTGCCGCGCGCGATCTATGTCTCCGCTACGCCGCGTTCGTACGAGCTCGAAAAGTCGGGCGATGCGGTGGTCGAGTTGCTGGTGCGTCCGACCGGGCTGGTCGATCCCGAAGTGGAAGTGCGGCCGGTGCGGACCCAGGTCGACGATCTGCTGGGCGAAGTGCACAAGCGCGTCGCGCTCGGCGATCGTGTGCTGGTCACCACGCTGACCAAGCGCATGGCGGAAAACCTCACGGAATACCTCAGCGAACACGAGGTACGCGTGCGCTATCTGCATTCGGACATCGAGACTGTCGAGCGCAGCGAGATCATCCGCGATCTGCGCCTGGGCGAGTTCGACGTGCTCGTCGGCATCAACCTGCTGCGCGAGGGTCTGGATATGCCGGAGGTGTCGCTGGTCGCGATCCTCGATGCGGACAAGGAAGGCTTTTTGCGCTCGACCGGTTCGCTGATCCAGACCATCGGCCGCGCGGCGCGCAACGTGCGTGGCAAGGCGATCCTGTACGGCGACACGATCACCCGTTCGATGCAGGCGGCGATCGACGAAACCGCGCGCCGCCGCGAAAAGCAGATGGCGTGGAACGAGCAGCAGGGCATCACGCCCACCACCATCGTGCGGCGCATCGCCGACATCATGGAAGGCGCGCGCAGCGAGCCGGCCGGGCGTCGCGGCAGCAAGTCGGCCACTCGTACCAAGGCCGTCGCGGAACCGGCGGCCGATTATTCCGCGATCAGTGCGTCGCAGGCCTCGGCGCTGCTCAAGAAGCTGGAGGCGCAGATGTACAAGCATGCGCAGAACCTGGAGTTTGAATCCGCCGCCCAGCTGCGTGACCAGATTCATCAGCTGCGGGAGAAGACCTTGCGCTGAGCTTGAGGCGCCATACCGGTTGCCGGTACGCGGCGAGCATATTGTGGGGCGTGCTCTACTACCGTACAATACGTAGCTCACCCGCACGTGCCGCGGTGATGACGGGCGGTTAGCTCAGCGGTAGAGCACTTCCTTGACATGGAAGGGGTCACAAGTTCGATCCTTGTACCGCCCACCAATTCTAGATGACGACTGACCCCAAAGTGACCCTAACCGGGGAACTCTTGGGGCCAGTTCTATCATCCATGCATCCAGAGCACTTCTCGCTGCTCCAAGGTAATCCGGGTCGAATTTGGCGTAGATTTCGCTCGTTCCAGCCTTCTTGTGGCCGATCTGCCCAGAAACCTCCCAATCAGGCACTCCACGCCGACGCAGTTCGGTAGCTACCGTATGCCGCAATACCTTCGGCGTGAACCACTCTGGCAGTCCTGCAGCCACCCTGACGTTCGCCCAGGTCTTCTTGATGCTAGCGATACGCTTTCCATGCCAGTTGACATAGAAGGCCACGTCTACTCCTTTCAGAGCACGGCTCAGCATGTCCGTTAGCGGTACGACTGGCCGATATTTCTTGGTCTGCTGCCGACCGGCTGGATTCAAGCGAATCAATCCCGCATCCCAATCGATCTGAAAAGGCTGAAGATCAAGCGCAGCGTCACCGCGGCAACCCGATCCAAGCCGAATCATGCAGTAGATCCACAGGTGTGAATCCTCGGGGATAGCGTTGAGAAAGGCCACCAACTGCTCAGGCTTCGCCGTGTGCGGATAGGGCTCACTGATGGGCGGCAAATCTACCCACGGCACCTTGACGATTTCCTGGCGCTTCCATGCTCGGTTCAGAGCTGCTTGCCCAACTCCCAAGATACGTCGTACATATCCATCGGAATACTTTCGCGCGCGAAGCCAAGCGGCAAACTCTTCCTGAGCATCCACGGTCAAATCAGCTACCGTGCGATCACCCCAAAACTCCTTCCACAAATCCGAACAACGCTTCGCCACGTCCTTGCTGCTAATCAACGATCCATGGCGTGCCATGTAGCGAGTCAGAAGCGTTCCGATCGGCACATCTTCCGGCAACTGATTCTTTATCGTCGCGTTGGCGACATACCACTCAGCTAGGTTTACCTTTGCCCGCTCAAAATCTGCTGTGCCAAGCGAAGCGCGCTGCTTGACCCCTCGGCTGTCGATCCACGCTCGCTGCCAGTTGACCGTACCTTTTCGATGTTCGATCCAGTAGATGCCGAGCTGGAAACGTTGCATTGCTGTGCCTCAAGATAGGAAATGATGTGGTGTTCGGTGTACTTCGGTGTCTGTCCGATCATGGTGCACGCGATCTTTCCCGACTTTCGGTAACGGGCTAGCGTAATCGCCGATATGCCAAGATATTCGGCGACCTCAAGTTCGCCGTATAAGTGGGGTAGTTTCTCAGCTGCGCTCACGGCTCAAACCCCCATTCGCGCATCTTTTCATCGGTATATATCTCAAGTTCATCTAAGAGATTTTTGGCTAGATAAGCATCAAAACCAAAATGTGAATCAGCAGACTTTTGCAAAACGGAAATCCTGGTTACCAGCGCATGGGCTAAAGCAGCATCATGTGCAAATTGGTCATCCTCTTCATCAATGTGCGATGCGGTTGATCCAATGCGGCCATCGACCATTCGAGTTAAAAGTTTCATCCCTCACGCTCCGCAAGAAATTCGTTGACGTAAACGAATGATCCAGATCGAGACTTGACGCAGTTGTATTTCTTTCCGTCACGACCCGTCCGCAAAAGATCAATAATCATCTCGGCCCGATCGATTCTGGACTGCAATTGCTGATGGTCCCATTCGTGACAATCGCAACCGACATGGTGCGGATAGCACTTGATTGCTTGCTCTGACGTGATCATTACTGGATTGCTCATACCCCATCCCCGATAGCCTTGGAGAGTTTGTCTGATTCTTCTTCGCGCCACATTCCGGGCCATCCAGCCATCGACCAGATACGTCGCGGACGGCTTATTTTATGACCATCTTCTGGCGTAAGTAACACCCAAACGGAGTCGCCCCAGCCTTTGCGTATGCCTCGCTTTAGTACGCGAACAGTGCATCCAGTGCCACCGAATCTTGGATGGAAAAACACATCGCCAAACTGAGGATTTTCTAGGCTCATGTCTTTTCTCCATCGGCTGGCGCGGCGCGAATTTTATTGAGTGGAGTGAAACCACGCTCCTTTATTGCCTCAGCCGTTTCAGCATTGCTATTCCACCAAACGTACTGGTTGTGTTCGTCGGCGTAAGCTATCGGAATATCTGCAAGTTCCGGCATGTCGCGAAGACGCTTAACTTCGACAACCAACGAAAGTACTACGTCGGGGTTTACCGGCATCGATCTTTCTTCCGGCCATTTTTGTGCAACGGATTTCCACAAGTTGAGCTTCACATCGCTTAAATCAATCACAACTTCTCTCCATCGGATGGCGTGGCGCTTAGGGCTTCTCGGTAATCGACATCGCCTTCGTCGTCTATGGTTACAACCACTTCGACGGTGGGAAGGGTTTTTGCACGCCTGATCCGAAGCGTTTGACCAGATTCAATTTGTTCGTTATCAGCCAGGTCTTGAATCAATCCGCACATGTCAGTGGCACACGTCTCGCCCTCGCCGTCTGGCCAGAAAAGATCACCGGCATAAAACGGTAGCGTTTCATCCCCACCCTGCGCAGCTACCCGGTCGGCCTCGGGTTTCGGCGTTGCGGCGGATGAGTAGTGCAGCACCTTCCACGCTTTTGCATCAACGATACTGTGCTCGTTAATCGCATCGTTGATATGTTCTTGGCATGCCAGAGCGTAGCTTGCGCAATAAATCGGCATGCCTGTTTCGTCTTGCACGATCCAAACATCGGAACGCTCACGCTCTTGGCAGCTTGGGCAGAGCGTAGGCAGTTGTCCATTACCTTTGACGCCTAGCTGTGCTTCGCACTCTTGGCACTTTACATAGCCATCCAGAATGTCACGCACAGCAGCTACCCGGTCGGTGGATGGGGCGGGAAGCTCGTTGAGCATTGGCAGCCAGCCTACAGGCGTGCCTTTGCCTTCCGTAAAATGGTCGTGGCTCCAGCACCATCCAGCGAATTGCCAGTCGTCTTCACCGTTTTCATCGAAGCTATTGCTGCCGATAGTCCATGCCGGACCACTGGTGTCCTCAGTGGCATGCTCATCGAACTGCACAAGCAGGCGCAGCATCGATCCATCGCGAGGTGCCGTTTCTATCGGCAAAGCATCCACTGCCTCCTGCGCTACCCGGTCGGTGGGTGGGTCTGGGTGAAGGTAGAGGGAGTACGTTCCGTCCGGTAGTTCGCTAAGGTACTCAAAGTCGTGATTGACCATGCCGTTGCTGCCACGGAATCGGCTGACGTTTAGGACACCAACAGCCTCCGCCTTCTCCTGCTCAGCGATGTCGGCGCGAGAGGCGTAATCGTGATCGTACTTTCCGCCCTCAGAAGGAAGCTTTCCTGCGTACACATAGCGACCGTTCTGTATATCCGGCCTATGAGTTCCTACAACGACCCCGTCGCGAAGGTGTAGCCAGTCGGCTTGTGACTTCTCCTGCTCAGCGATGAGCTGGGCGCGCCGCTGAATCAACAAAAGAAGATCTTCCAGAGCGTCAGTAGTTTCGCCTTCTTCGTCTACAAAACTACCGTTTTCACGAAGCTGCTCAATTGCATAACGCAATGCGCTAATGCCGGCCTTCTCAAACGCCGCACGCTCACTTTCGTTACTCATGGGATTTGGCCCCATCGTCAAGGATGCCGCAATCACACGGGCCATTAGGCATAGCCGGCATATTGTGGACAGCGCAGTCACTCGCGTGCCTTACGCGGCATGAAGAGCAATCACAGCCGTGATCTCTATTCGGAATAAACTGCTTTATTGCAGATTCCAGAGATTCCAAAACACCAGGCATATCGTTGCATTCCCACGCACGGAATACCGGCTCGAACCAGTGGATATCATCTGGTGTAATCAATATCTTACTCATGGGATTTTCCTTTGATGACGGCTTTTGCGGTGCATGTGCATTCACATGACCATGTGTGCATCTTCGGACCATCCAAGTAACTCGTCAGCCCGCAGCAATTCGCCTTGATACCCACGCGGCCATCGAACATGCCAAATGTGTAGCCGTTCAATGTCAACACATCCGGCCTATCCCCCGCCAAGGCTGACTCGATGACTTTTGCGGCGGCGCGCATGGCTATGCGGTGACGTTCATCGCCATTTATTTTCGATCCGACATGGCTTAGTTCAGAGTCGAAAAAAACATTAACAGCCCGATCAATCTGCTCGTCGGTCAGTGGGTTGGTCATGGGGTTTCCTTATAATCGGCAAAGCAAGGAACCTGCGCCACGGGCTCGGGCACTGAATGCCAACTCTTGCCTTGAAATTCATACGTAGGCCATCCATCCCTGCAAAATCCACACGGATTAAGCGCTGCGATTGCTGCTCTCATGGCTGTGTTGATTTGCTCGGAATGACTGCCTGATGCGCTGATAAGAGTTTTTACGTATGCATCCGATGCTCTTTGAATTTCTGCATCAGTGAAGCCATGTCTGATTGCTTCGACTTTGGCTTTGGCGCGGGTGTTCCACTTCTCTGCCAAGCATTTGCGCCCGTGTTCTTCGTACATGCCCGGAAAGGATGCGCTGCAGCGATAGCAGCCGATAGTGAAAACTTGTTCGCCGCTGTGCATGCCACCGAATGCTTTGCCATTGGCAACTATGCTTACGTCAGATGATCCGCAAAACGGACAAGGCAGCAGCTCAATAGCCTTGTCGGTCACCTCGTCGGTCAGCGGGTTGGTCATTGGGTATTCCTCGTCATCGTCACAGTCGCAGTAGCCGATTGGCTGACCGCATGAGAGACATTCGCTTTCGACTGGACCACCATTAACAAGGCAGCTAGACGTGCAAAGATCATCGCAACAGAAACGCCCCGTTCCTGGGCATATCCTTCCGCTCATTTCTCACTCCCATCAGCTGGCCGGGTTGGGGCGGCTTTCTGTCCCAACTCAAAGCCACGGTTAAATCCACGCTGCCATTCGTCGCTTTGCGGTGCGCAGGACTTATCGTCGTCAAAAACCCAGCCATCACTCTCTTCGTTGAGGATAGCTTTGAGTTTCTGCATGCAACCGATGTAAGCCATGCGGGCAAAAACCGTTGTCGCCATCTTTGCTGAGATGTCCAACTCCGCAACCAACCCCCTCAACCTCTGCTCGCGGGTCATGGGGTGGCCTCGCCGTCTTTCTTCATTTCCTTGATATCGGACACTACGGTGTTCGCTATCTGCACAAGCTCATATGCCCGATAAAGTGCTTGCTCAATGTTGGCTATCGCTTCTGATCGAATCTTTTGCATAGACCAACGCACCGGATCATTGACGTTGTATTCCGGAATGGACTGAATCAAAGCCCAAACTGAAAGAAATTTTTCTGGAATGGATGGACTACTCACGATTTTCTCTCCCCACCAAACTTGGTTGAAATTGGCTGGCCTGGTATGGCTCTAAGCCTTCGTACAGCGCGCGCATTGCCAACTTGTCGATCAGCGTTGGGGCTTTGGCGATGCGGCGGTAAAATGTGCCATTGGCCAGACCTAGTTCGCGTTTTGCATCGGCGTGTGTGTAGACGCTTTCGTCCATCCACGTCTCCCAGTCGGGATGCACTTCGTGCTGAAAATCGCGCTTGCGTTTCCCACTTTGTGAGATGACTTCGATCATGCGGCCATGTCCTGCGCGTTGAATCGCCCGCGCTGCGTCCACATCGGATCGGGCGAGGGAACGTCAATGCCAAAACCCGCTGCCGTACGCTGGATGAAGTCATACATGCGAGCCATGGTCGCCGTGTCGATCACATCACGATCGCCGCGCTCGTTGGTCGTGGTTGTGCGAACCGGCTTGCGATGACCCATGGGGCCAGTCACCCAGCCAAAAAAATCTCCGCAAAAATCGCGGTGCAGTTGTTTGCGCTCGGCATCGCCTTCTAGGCCGGTCGCTTCCATGATGACTTTGTAGGCCAAGCCGAAAATCGCTGCGTTCTGATCCAGTGACCGTTTCTTGTGGTATTGCTTGATCTCAATAACCCACGACTTATCCGCTGGCAATCGGTCGATGAAATCATGCGCGCGCTGCGTCACGCCCTGGCGCTCCGGTCCACTTGCGTTGAGTTGGTAGGTTTGCGCTTTCATGATTTATTCGACTCCGTTAGTTACGGGCATTCCGGCTGCAATTTCTGTTCAAGTGAATCGACCAGCGCCTTGAATTCCATAAGGTCGGATTCCATGGCGTTGATGTAGTTGTCATCGCGCAAGAATTCCCTCCACCAAAGCTGTCGGCCCACTATCTTGAGTGCCGGGCAGTACATACCGATATGCCAAGACTCGCGCCCAGTGATCCACATGCAGCCTTGCGCTTGATCAAACACTTCGCTTGCATCGTTCTCAATGTGAAAACGGTACAAGCGCTCGGGATCCATAAAGCACTTGTATTCGGCACCACTACGATCACCAATGAAGCCATCTGCCGAGCAACCGAAAACGCTGTCATCAGTCAAGACAAAACCAGCGCGCTTGACCCGCAATCCGGATTGCCTTTCATGTTCGGCGCGAGCCATTGGCTCAAGCTCATGTCCACGTCGCATGGCGTAGGTTTCAAAACCTTCGTCTAGCGGCTGACCGTTGATGCGTTCAATAGCTAGGGCAAATGCGTATTTTTTGGCTACGTCAGAAAAATCCCCCACGGATTCGCCAGCAAGTGCGCGTTCAATCGTTGATGATGTGGGTTTCGCCTTGTAACCAGCGGCACCCATGGCGCTCTTGGCATCCATGCCAGAGCGAATCGCATCGACGTAGATAGCCTGCTGTTCGGTTAGCTGTCCAACTTTCTGGCGAGCTACCACAAACATGCTGGCTGTAATCACGCCTGCGCGTGCTTCATGCCATGCTGGCGAACCTTGCGGGCAGTCGATAACGATCATGACTGTTTACCAGTGACGACGTAGGGTAAGTGGGGCGAATGGAATGTCGTCGTCCGGGAAGTCAGCGTGGCTTGCGTCTGCATGCGAGCTTGCTGGCTTCGATTTCTTTGAGCCGCGCAATTCACGTACAGGGTTGGCGTCGATGTAGCGCAGAACGCTTTCCAAGGATCTTGCGTCAGTGTTGTTCAATATTTCGACAGCCATCTTTAACGACTGCGGATCAAACGGACCTTGGATGATCATGCGTTCGCCAACGCTGCCATCGTTCTTTTCGTATTCCTCGCGCTGAAGCACAAGGCCAATTGGCTTGCCCATCATATCGGGGTAAATCTGCTTGGTCTTTTCGACCATGCCTCCGGCGTTGAAGTCGTAAAGTTCAACCTTGCCCGTCTTGGCAGCGATGGTGCGCAGCTTCAAGCAGGTAAGAATGGCGTTGAGCATCTTGTAACTCGGCAACGATTCACCTTTGCCGTTATGCGTGTACAGAGCAAGAGGACCCGCTTCCTGGCCTTCGTTGGACTCAAAAAGGAAATGGACGCTTTCCGTTCCCTTGTCGTTTGACTCGTACCATGCTGCCGTGAATTTACCTATGTACTTGCCGGACTCTTTGATGCGCTTGCCGCCGCTGTTGGCGTCTTTCGCTGCTTGGGTGTCGAGTGCGTATTCGCGTGCCATGATCATGCTGCCTCTTGATTGCTGGTGAGGTCGTAGTAATCGCAAATCGCGTTATCCACGGCCAAAAGGTCGTTATCAATTCGGGCATCGTCAAAAAGGCCCATGGGGGACTTCACGACGTCATTGCCACTGTTGCGCGTGGTGAAGTAATACTTGTCGCCGTCCACCATTGTTTTCAGCACAATAGTGAACATGCCTTCGGGACTGATTTTTTCGTCCAGAAGCTTTCCGATGGTCTTCATTTTTGTGCGTCCATCGTCGGCTTCATCGGAGTGCGATAGGAAATACACACGCTTGTCAGCATGGAGCTTTGAAGCTGCGCCGATCACTTCCCACGCATGTTTTCCGATGTCAGTGAATTTCTGAAAGCCAGTTTCAGCGCTTCGTTTCATGAACTCGTTGGCGAGCATGTACTGAAAGTCGTCAATGACGATGATGCGGCGCTTAGTGCCTTTCATCAGTTTGATGATCATGTCCGAATCCTCGGTAATGATCGTGTTGCCTTCCGGCTCACTATCCCTGTTCCAAACCTTCCAGTTCTTTGCGCCTGGGAAAGGAAGCTTTTTACCCATGATTTGAATAAGCAAAACATCTGCTGGATTGAAATTGCGGAGGCTGGTTGATTTGCCAGTCCCGCTAACGCCTATGATTAAAATTGGTGTTGACATCGCATTGCCTCGGTTAATTAACCCTCGTCGATTGGATCGTCCTGAGCATCAGGTGCGTATTGCTCACTGGCATATAGTTCTGAGTCGCTAAGCGGTTGCATTTCATCACCTAAAATTCCGCTGGGCGGTGGGGTTGTTAGACAAACATTGCCAATGATTCAACGCTGCTGTCGTACCTTATGCCACAGCGCATGAGGTTTAGAAGTTGTTCCTCGGTGGCCTTTGCAGCCAGTTCGTCGCAATCAATTCTTAGCCAAATCTCGTCGTGAGCAGCAGCACTGACAATGTCCTTACTGCTTGGAAACAAGTCATTTAGAATCAGAAATGCGCTGAGATCTGGCCGTGTGCTTGGTGGATTAACGAACGACTCAAACTTGAGATATTCGCCTTCGTTATCTTCAAAGAAATTCTCGATGTGGATCATGTCTAATTCCTCTCGCCGCTAACCGGCTTGTGGTGTGGGGTGGAAGTGTCAGGGAGTAACCCTGTCGCCAGAGGCGTTCCATTGAACGCTTACCAACTCGGCACTTCTAAGCTTTCGCTCCATGCCGCACTTCCATAAACTTTTTTCGAACTCATCCCGCAAAACTCGCAGCGCCCTCAACGACTGCACTCGCGCAATCGCATCCTGCTGCTCGGCGTCCCATTGGCGGTTGGGGTAGGTCATGACTCAGAGAACGAAATTACTTCGAGAGGCACACTGCGCTTGCTTTGGTTGACAACCTGAAGCTGAACTTTCACGGTGCGCAGAATCTCGCGAGCTTGTGCGGCGATGGCATCGCCTTGACCTGGCTGGACAACGCCAGACTGAATTCCTTGTAGCGTTTCCCACAAAGCGTTCTTAAGCGTGGTGGCAGACAGGGCGGGTTTTGTATTGGTCATAAAGCTCTCCGGCGCGTTTGCGCTTTGTTGATGTTTCCGTTCATGGCGTGGCGTTCGTTGTATGAGGATTTTTCTGCGATCGTTTGTTCAACTTGGCGTAGCATCAAAGCGACCTCAGCGAACGTCCCGTAATGCTTTTTTGCAAGGTGACGCCGGTCGTATTCGGCTTTGTATTCGCGGTACTCAGGGCGACGGCAATAGGCGACATGCTTATGCATGTTCTGGCTGCGCCATATTTTCGCCTTAACGTGATTCACTTCGCGGTTTGCCATGTACGCGGCACGCTTTTTTGCCTTTAATTCAGCGGCACGCGCTGCGCGATAAGCTTGGTCATATAGACGTTTTGCTTCTTTCTTTTGTGCTTCCGTCAACTCAACTTTTCGACGGTGAGCTAAACCGGCGCATGCGCGTCCGCAATAAAGATTTGCACCAATCTTCTTTGCTCGGTTTACGTGACCTGCTTGCGCTGTATAAGAAGCGCCGCACTGATTGCATGTCACTAGCACGCTCATCCCCGAAACTCCCGCTCTGTTTCCGTCTGGCCGAACCCTTCCTCGACGCACTTGTCCACTAAGGCGTTATTGCAGGCCTCAACGAATAGACGGCCAATTTCGGCGGGATCGGGATTGTCAAAAATCATCGACTCGATACCTGGGATACGGCCAAATTCCCACACGCCGTCGTCAATCGCGGCAGAACGCGTGCTGGCGAATTCCCACTCGTTATCGAATATCGAAAGCGCCTTGATCACGCCAATATCCTCTGGAACGCCTTCCAACATGCCCATGGCGCGTTCTTCCTGTTTTGCCCTAGCTACCGCAGCGGCATAGACCTCGGCGCGGCGCTTGTCGTAGTTGGTAAGGGTTGGCTTGAGTTGGGCGTTCATTCCTCATCCTCCGGCTGGCTTACACAAAACCCGCAGGGTGCGCTGATATGGCATGAGCAGCATCGATTACCATAGTCATCACGAGGCGATGTCACGTATGCGTCGTAAGACCTGGAACGCTGGCTTTGATAATTTTTGAATTCAGACCAAACTTCGTAGAGTTGACGAAGTGCAGCTTCGCCGCGACTTATTGATGCTTGATATCCGCTGGCAAGATCGCGCTCTTCATAGCCTCGGGCGTTGTAAGACATCCTGCTAACCATCGACCTTGCCGCATGAATCGCATCATCAATATCGCCAAGGCGAATCGTTTCAGCGTTCATGCTTTTTCTCCGGTGGCGCGTGCGATGGCTTCTTTAGCCATGGAATGAACGGTATCGAGGCATCCTTCGCGATCATCAAACCGATAGTTTTCGGTGTCATCCCCATCGCTGCATTGAGCTATTTGACGCAACGCCTCAAGAAGATCTGGCGCCGATGCGATTAGCCGGGCGTTGGCAGCCGCTTCTTCTTTCGCATGTTCCATCCAGTAAGTTGGAGCAATAAGGATTTCACCAGCATGCACACCACGAGTAGCTATAACCCACTTTTCGTGATGCACTAACCATGGGCCAGGTGTATGGCTCACAGCTCACCCCCATTCAACCAGCGCAGCAAGATCACGCCGGAAGCAATCACGATTCCGATGTACGCCGCAATCCATACCAGCCAGAAACGGCCCAAGTCAGCGCGCAGCAGGTCGAAGTTGTTCGGCTGGTTGTCGTAGATGTGGGATTGTGGGCTCATGGCGAAACCTCCACGGGCTTTCCGCCTTTCAATACGTACCAGGTATCGGCCTTGATGCCGTTATCGCCAACCAACGAAGCGAAAACGGCGAGAATTTTGTAGTTAATGTCTCGCTCAATGATAAATATTGCGCCTCCGATTGAGGCCTTTGCCGCGCCATTACCAGCATTGGCGGCAACTGCGTTTGAACCTTTTACGGATGATTTCGCGTAGTAGCCGCTCGTTGCCGAGTTGGCGTAGTCGCCGCTCGTTGCCGAGTGGGCGTAGTCGCCGCTCGTTGCCGAGTGGGCGGAGTAGCCGCTCGTTGCCGAGTGGGCGTAGTCGCCGCTCGTTGCCGAGTGGGCGGAGTAGCCGCTCGTTGCCGAGTGGGCGGAGTTGCCGCTCGTTGCCGAGTGGGCGGAGTTGCCGCTCGTTGCCGAGTGGGCGGAGTTGCCGCTCGTTGCCGAGTGGGCGGAGTTGCCGCTCGTTGCCTCGCCTGAAAGTCTCTTCACCCACTCAATAGATGCTTTGACCAGACCTGGAATGCCAATCTCGGCCTTGACAGTGATCTTCCCGCTAGCTGTTTTTTCCCCATCACGAACAATTTCACCAGACTGCTCGACTACGCCGTAGCGGTTGCCATTAGTTAGTGGATAAAAGCTGAGTATCGCGAGCGGAAATTCACATGCATGGAAACCGCTGTTGCATGGAATCACTACACCCTTGTGCGTGTAGGTTTTACCTACGGTGTACTGGAATGGTTTGCCGTCAGGTGAGCACGCAAGGTTCTTATCGAACCCCTTGTAAGCGACGATCACTTCCGAATCTTTCTTCTTGTTCATGCCGCCACTCCACGCGCCGCCGCATCAACATTCGCCAGCTCACGCTGCAGCTCGGCGATCAGCTGCTGGGCTTCGTTGGGGTCCAAGGCCGCCGTGAAGTCCGATCCAGCCTTGATCCAGATCAAAGAGGGTTCTTTCTCAAGCCGGTAGGCCCGAATGGGGCCTGCTACGTCGGTATGCGTGCTGATGTACATGCCCGTCTCCATCGTCGCTGTCTTGGCCTGGGGCCGATGGAGTGACTATGCGCTTCGAATAATTTGCCGTCAATACGTTTCGAATAATTTAGGCAACGTTGCTATGCAAAGCGCGTAGAGTGTTTATCTTTCGTTCATCTAATTCGAGACGCAGCCCACAAAAAAGCCCGCTCGCGGCGGGCCTGT
Organism: Vulcanimicrobiota bacterium; assembly: GCA_903970555.1. Classification (GTDB taxonomy): domain Bacteria; phylum Pseudomonadota; class Gammaproteobacteria; order Xanthomonadales; family Rhodanobacteraceae; genus Dyella_B. Next base: position 17,131 of record CAJCJD010000010.1, on the reverse strand, counting down.
GATTTAGCTGTTGCTGGTGATTATTTTGCTTGCATAGCTTTCGCCATCGCCAGGATGGCCTGCTGCTGCTCATCAGTGAGTCCGCGCATCGCGCGCGCTGTCGCTGCCTGTACCTTTTCCTCTACTAACTCAACTTCACCCTCGGTGATCGAATCCAAGTCCGTCTGTAGCACGTCAAGCAAAGCCTTCAACTCTTTCATATCCCACCTCGAACCCCGCGTTCCATTAAACCAAGCGGCAACGGTCGAGTAGGCCCGAATGATGCCGCGCTCCGCCAGCGCCGACACTACATCATCCACATCCATACCCAGCGCGTCTCTCTGGCGGCTGAGATTGACTGATACTTTACTCATAGGCTGAGACACCGCTCCGGTCTTGGGTTTCGAGGTTTTACCGAAGCCTAGAGAGGCCCTTGCTTTTTGTTTATTCGAATCGCATACTGCGTCACAATTCGAAACGAATAGGCGCACCGATGAAACCCCGCACTTACTGGCAGAACTACGTTGACCGCCATGGTGGTCCCGCTGCTGTGGCTGATCGTCTGGCGATTCCGTATTCGACGATCGCTTCGATCTGCAATGGCTGGGGCGGCATTGGTCGGAAGCTGGCGCTGAGGATGGCAAAGGCTGATCGCTCATTGGACCCGGCCGTTCTGGTGTTCGTCATTCCGACGAAGCAGGGCGGCGACAAGAGCGAGGCGGCATAAATGGCTGCCAACCCATCTCCACGTCCTTGCCGCATGTGCGGAAAGCCAAAGAACCGAACTGATGGTCTTCGGCATTCGTGGTACTGCCAGCCATGCGAACAGATCAGATATCGCATCCGTGATGATGCTCGCAAGCTTTGCGACTCCAAAGATCCGAAGCACGACGCCTGGTATTGCGATGACTGCAAGGCCGTGAGAGAGCGACAGAAAGAAGCTGCGCAGCGTGGCGCAGCTACACGCAGGGCTAAATATCCTCGCTTCGCCCTGCCGGCTAATGCCGAAAAGTTCTGGCAGAGCAAAGCTCACGCGATGGTCAGCCTCGCCAAGAAAAACGGCTTGCTGCCCGCTCTGGATGGAACTATTGCCTGTACTGATTGCGACAAGCCGGCAATGGAATACGACCACCGCGACTACGGACGTCCGCTCGACGTCCAACCTGTCTGCCGTTCCTGCAATCGCCGCCGCGGCACTGCCATTTGGCCGAGCGCCGATCAGTTCAAGTTTCGACTGATTACGGCGCCCAAGCCCAAGCGCAAGGCGGCCTAGCCCATGCGCGCATCGAATTTTCGTTGTGGGGTTCATGGCAAAAAAATTTGCCGCAATGCCCTGATAACTGCTGATAACACGTCGTATCGGGGATTCTCATGCAGCAACTAAGCCTCACTCTTGAGCCGGGTTTAGCTCAGCGTTTCCGCGATATGCGCGAGTGTTTTGCTGCCTGCGTGTACCAGCGCGGACTTGGTCGCGTCGCCGCTGCCTGCGATGTCGCACCGTCCAATCTCAGCACCATGCTTAGCGGCGAACGCAACCTCGACTCATCGCTGATCGAGAAGTACATGTCCGAGTTCAAGGACAACACGCCGGCGATGTACTGGGCCGCTCGACACCTGCAGGACGCTGGCGCACTGAAGAATCAGGCATTGGCTGCAATCCCTGGACTCGTCGCCCAGCTTGAGCGCCTCGTCAAGGAGGCGGCATGACCACCTCCCGCTACTTCCGCGCCCACGGCGCCTATATGGCTGGCCGCTACTACGGCCGCAGCAAGAAGTTCAGCCTCTACCTGGCGGTTCGGTATTTCGTGACCGGGAGTGCTGGGCGGTATCGGGCGTTTTGGTCATGAGCAGGCCGATCGTTCGTTACCACGGCGGCAAGTGGAAGCTAGCCCCTTGGATCATCAGCAACCTTCCGCCACACCGGACTTATGTCGAGCCATTCGGCGGCGGCGGATCCGTGCTGCTGCGCAAGCCACGCAGTTACGCCGAGGTCTATAACGACTTGGACGGCGAAATAGTCAACGTGTTCCGAATGATGCGCGACCGGGGTTCAGATTTGCGCGAAGCCATTCGCCTAACCCCATTCAGCCGTGCCGAGTTCGCTGCTTCATACGTGGCATCTGATGACCCGCTGGAGCAGGCGCGCCGCACCATTCTGCGCAGCTTTCAGGGATTCGGTAGTGCGGCAGCGTGCGGTGAGCTTTCCAGCTTTCGTGCCAATAGCAACCGCTCAGGTACTACGCCGGCACACGACTGGGCGAACTATGCCGATGCGGTGGAAGAGATTGTTGCTCGGCTACGCGGCGTAGTGATTGAACAGCGCGACGCCATGGCAGTGATGCTTCACCAAGACAGTGAAGAAACGCTGCACTACGTTGACCCGCCCTACGTGCATTCGACGCGCTCAACAAAGGTCAATCACGACCTGAAGCGGAAGTCCTACAAGCACGAAATGGACGATCAGCAGCATGTCGCATTGGCTGATGGTCTACGAAAGCTCAAGGGCGCCGTCGTTCTTTCTGGCTACCCATGCGATCTCTACAACGACCTCTATCAGGACTGGCTTCGCATTGATCGCGCGGCACATGCTGATGGCGCGCGCGATCGTGTCGAGTGCCTGTGGCTAAACAAGTCGGCGATGGCAGGGCAGTCGCAACAGAGGCTGATCGCATGAAAAGCCCACCCATCCCCGGCTGGTTAATCGTAGATGAGCAGGATAACCCCGCCATCTGGTTTCGCACCCGCGAAGAAGCTCGCCAAGTCGCCAAGGAATCCGGCCTTAGTCCTCAGTGTGTGATGCGGGAGAGTGATGATGTTTGAGCAATCAACTATCGATTTCGCTGCCGCGCGCGCCGATCGTGACGCAGGTATGTCTCAGGCATTCGACCATGCGCAGCGCGTCGATGACACCTTCGGCCAGCGCGCCGAGGCCTTCATCTATTCCTACGCGCGCAGCCACCGGCAGTTCATCTCCGAAGAGTGCACAGCAGCCGCTGAGCGCGTCGGCTTGGTGTCGCCGGCTGACTCCCGAGCCTGGGGGGCGCCGTTCCAGCGCGCGGCCCGCAATGGCGTCATCCGCAAGGCTGGCTACGGTATTAGCCAGCGCAGGCATCTGAGCCCGACTCCGCTGTGGCAGTCGCTGGTTTATGGGGAGGCTGCGTGAACTACGACTCTCCGCAGGTGCTTGCCTTGAAGGAGAAGCTGAAGCCATGCATGGCTGTCTACAAGCGGAGGCGCATCCACGCCGAAATCAGAAAGCAGCGAATGGCTGAAGCAAAAGCTCGTGGAACCCACACAGCAGAAGAGTGGAATGAGCTTCTAGATCTTTTAGACGGGCGCTGCTCTCTTTGCGGTTGTCGTCCGCTACCTCGACCGTGCAAGGACCATGTTAAGCCGATTTACATGGGCGGATCTGATCACATAACTAACCTTCAGCCGCTTTGTCGCGAATGCAATTCAAGTAAAGGCAGCGAACAATTTGACTGGGCCGCACATCGCCTTGAGCACGGCTTTCAAGAGGCCGACGAGTGAACTTTTATAAGCGCCATCTCGGAGACATTGCCAAGTCCTGTAGCGATCTTTCGCAGGGACAGATGGGCGCATATGACCTTTTGCTTGATTGGCACTATGCCAATGAGAAGCCGCTTCCGCTCGCTTTGGACAAGCTCTACCTCATTGGTCGAGCTAGGAATAAGAGTGAGCGTGACAACGTCGACTCAGTCTTGAGCGAGCTATTTATCCGTACATCTGATGGTTACACGCACAAGCGTGCAGCTGAAGAAATGGAAAAGGCGAACGCTCAAGCTGAAGTTAACCGTCGCATCGCTGAAGAACGTGAAGCTAAAAAGCGTGAAGCAAAAGCAGCACGAAATGAGCACGAAGCGTGCTACGAAACGTCCAACGATTCGTGCACGAAACGTCAACCTAGCCAGACTCCAGACTCCAATAAAGAGCAAGAGCTTCCGGCTTCGCCGGGCGACGGGTCGCCGTTGGTCGATCCGATCTGGGGTTCAGGTCTTGCCTTCCTTCGCCGCAAAGGCATCCCCGAGCCAGCAGCACGAAGCCTGCTCGGCAAGGTGCGCAAGTCCGCTGGCGACGTTGAGGCCGGTGCAATCCTCGCCCGAGCTGAAGCCGAGGATGTCTCGGAGCCGGTGCCGTGGATTCTGACCGCCGCGTCCAACGCCAAGGCGCGAGCCGGCCCATCGCAAAACCAGCCGCCCGCAAGCCGTCAGCTCCAATCAATCAACGCCATGAACGAGGCCGCAGAACATGCCACACAACGAAATGCATCACGACTGGCTGATTCGCGAGATTCGGAACGGCTTGCAGAAATTGGTTTCACTCAGCCTCGACAGTCCGCCATCCGCTGACCTTGCTGGCGCCACGCTGCTGATGTGGGTAGAGACGATCACCCACGGCAGAGTGTTTGACGAGGCGCGCGATGCCGAACGATTCCGGCAGGCGTTCCGCACCCTGGCCAACCGGATTCGACGCTGGCCGGCGCCGGTGGACTTTCTGGAGGCGATGCCGCGCATTGAATCGCCGCAGTCCGCCAAGGCGATCGAAGGTCCACAGTCGCGCGAAGTCGGCATGCGCACGATCGCCGAACTCGCCGAGAAGCTCAAGATCGAGCCGGTGACGCCGTATACGGAGGTGGATGCATGACTCCGCTACGCGACGACATCATGGAAGCCCTGCAAGCGGGTCCGCTTACCGCACGCCAAGCCGCAGAGGCTGTCGGAACGGAATACCAGTACGCCCTCAAGGTGCTTTCGCAGCTCTGCGAAAAAGGCATCACTCGGCGCCACGGATGGGCAAAGGCGAAGCGGGGCAGTGCGACTCTTTTTGAGAGGATCGCGGCATGAAATCCACGCCATCCCGCAAAGCCGCAAGAGGCCAGCCGTGCATGGTTAGGTTGCCGGGATGCGACGGCGGCGGCGAAACCACTGTGCTTGCGCACTACAGCCTCGCAGGCATCTCAGGCCGCGGTTACAAGTCGCCAGACGCACTCGGTGCCTGGTGTTGCTTCCCATGCCACCAGAAAGTCGATGGTGCAGAGAAATCGGAATACACGCGCGACCAGTTACGGCTGGCTCTGGCTGAAGGCGTTTTCAGGACTCAAGTGGAGATGTCGCGATGAAAACTAAGCAGGTGTGGCGCTATTACTGCGATCACTGCAAGAAGTCTGGCGGATCAAAGGCTGCCATGGCTAAGCATGAGTCGATTTGTTTCTACAACCCGGCGCGCGTTTGCACGTTCTGCGAGTCAATGCAGATTGAGCAAAAACCAATTTCTGAGCTGATGGATATTTTCCTTGCCGAAGGATTGGCGGCATTGCGTAAACATGCCGAGAACTGTCCTGCATGCATCAATGCTGCCTTCTGCCAAGAAACCAGAGAAATACCTTATGGGAAAGCGTGGGAATACGACTTCGATTATCGCGCTGAGTCCAAATCGATCATTGATGACATTCGCGCAGCTGAATACGAGGGCGTTGCCTGCGGGGGAATCTACTGATGAACACCACCCAGAAAACCATCCTCATCGCGCTGCAGCGTCAGCCGATGACGGCGCACGACATTTCTTCGGGGCTTGGCATGCATAGCGAAAAGGTTCGCGTCGCCTTGGCTCGCATGGTCCGGCGTGACGTGATCAATCGTAAGGGTAGGAAAGATGTTAAGACGAGCCGGATCGTTTATCTGTATAGCGCCAATCCCGTAATCATCGCGCCTGCGCGCGCGGGGAGTTAGGTATGAGGTTCAAGGCTGGAGACTTGGCGAGAGTGGTGGTTGCTGGGCCTAAAAATATTGGGGCGATTGTTGAGATCGCTTTGGTTGGACCATTTCCCGTTGGGAAAGTCATTTATCTAGATGGTAGCCATTGGAGATTCAAGGAGTGCGCTGACTACGTTTGTACCGACCACGAATCGGTCATGGATTATCAACTAGCACCCATCAACCCACCCGCCGAACCCGCATCGCTGACGCGAGAGAAGAATTGCGAGGCAGATGCGTGAGTTACCTGATTGGAATCGACCCCGGAGTCAGCGGCAGCATCGTCATCCTACAAAGCCGCCAGTGCCTGACGCCCATCGAATGGGTACGCATGCCAACGCTCAAGGTTGGGAAATCGTCGCGAGTCGATGTGGCTGCCTTGGCACGTTACCTGGCCGAGTACGACGCAGGCGAGGCTTTCATCGAACAGGTTCACAGCATGCCGGGGCAGGGCGTGTCGTCCGTTTTCACCTTCGGTCATGCCTGCGGTGCGGTGGAGGGTGTAATCGCCGCCCTGATGATCCCGTACACCTTGGTGACGCCGCAGAAGTGGAAAGGCCGCGCCGGATTGATCGGGTCAGAGAAAGACGCCTGCCGGTCTCGCGCTATCCAGCTTTGGCCGCGATGGGATGCGTTAGGCAAGAAGGGTGAAGGGCAGGCGCTGGCAGATGCGGCGATGATCGCGCGGTTTGGTAACGAACCATGACCCATTTCCGCCCCATCGGCAGCGTCCAATGCGCAACCTGCGCGCACTTCAAGCCCGACGCGAATAACCCAGCTGCGGCGATGGGCGAGTGCCTCGCTGGCAAGGGCTACTGGTTTGCGGGGGAGTGGCATTTGTGTGATCGGTGGGAGAAGCCATGATCCGCCTCCACAAATCCCCGAACCCGAGGCATGCGTGTCACTCGGCCGACGTCCTTTCCGAACCCGAGCGAAAATGCCAGATACACCAGCTCCAAAAACGTGAAACAAGCCCATGGATTGGGAAAAAGTGGGGCGATGTACCGGAAATCCGCGAGTTGCTTGAATCCATCAGGGGAAATCCATGGCAAACGTAAGCAACGAGATATTCAACCACGGCGACCGGCCGGGATTCCTTGAACGGATGGGCAGGCTTGGCGGACAGACGACTTTTCGCGAGCCTGGCGGTGCAGGTGGATCGCCTTACAGCTCGAGGATGATGACGACCGAGAACGGGCTGATCCTGGCGCTGATGATGGGTCGTCGTCGGATGCCGAAGGAGATCGCCGGCAAGATCGTTTACGTTCCTGATCCGCGAGACATCGGACCGGAGATGGCCTACACGATCGCTACGGCGGTTCCTGATCAGCGCGAGAGGGTCGTGACATGGCTGGCATCCAAGCTGCTGTCCGACACCGGCCCGAAAGGCAAGAAGGCGGCCAACTATCGCAACATCCTCGCCCAGCACTGCTATGAGATGGTGGCGTTTGGGAAGCAGCAATCACGTTTGCCAAGCCGCCTTCCCATGAGCTGGGAAGAATTGCGGAATATTGGAATAGGCTGGCTGTGGATGGCCGCTGAGAGCACAATCGAGCGCGCTGAGCGCGCGCATCGGAAGGAGGCTAGAGCTGCATGAAAATCATCAATCGGAAGGATTTTTTAAAGGTTGCATCAGGAACGGTGTACTCATTGTATGAGACTCATTTTTTCAATGGACTGTACGTCAAGGGCGATACTATGCGGGAGGACTTTGGGTGCTATGAGATCAGTTCACCATTTATCGATGCTGGCGATAATGATTCGCTAAGCCCAAAAATCATTGCGATGGCTGAGACTGGTGAAAGCCTCCCTGTTGATTTCACCATGTTCGGTCGTGACGGATGCTTCGAAGAAAATCAACTTTTCGCCGTTTGGGAGCGGAATGACGTTCTCGGACTGATTGATCTTCTCGAAAAATCGATTGAGGAAACCGATGATCAATACAGTCCCGACGAGACAATCGACATTTCAAAGTTGGTCAATATACAAAGCAACCTCACTCCTGTGGAGGGTCCAATTACAAATGGTGCCTTCCAGCCACCATCTGCAGATGCTCCTATCTCGAAACGCTGATGTGAAGCCATTCATGCCCTATTGACAACGGAAAATTTGGTTTTAATCTCTAAGCTGTCGATTGGTGCCGGTAAGCGGCCGATTCCAAGAAGCCTCACCTAACCAGCGCGGCTTTTTTGTTGGTAAAATCAAGATGTGGTGAATGCATGGGCCGACGCGCGAGCCGTGCTGACATGCCGAAGAGCCATTCGGTAGTTACGAAAACATATGCAGATAATCAGTTGAAGTTGGCCTCGGCCTGCTAAGAACATGCTGTGATGCATTGATCGTGGCAGAAATACTGCGTCGGAGATCAGCACCGACCACCACGCTAAACCAGAAGCCCTGCCCGAAACGGCGGGGCTTCGTCGTATTTGCTGTTTGCTCCGCCGCGCCATGCCAGTGAAGTCCTGAGCGTCGCTCATCCAGAAGCACCTGGCAGCAGCAAACCACTTTCCAGCACCGGCCACCGCGCCATAGATCCCGTCGTCGCTGACGCCAGCGCGCATCGTTACCTGATCGCTCAACAAGCAACCCTGAGTCAGCCGATAGCTGGTTCGGGCTGGAAAACTTTATGCCACGTATCACACCCGACCAAGCGGGCGGACAGAACGTCTGCGCGCTTCTCGACACGATTGCGTGGAGCGAGATCGGCGCTGCCGGACTGATGACGAGCGATGACGGCTACAACGTCCTCGTCGGCTCGACGCCCAGCAAGCCGCAGCTTTTTACCAGTTATGCGACACACCCGAACGTGTACAACGCGCGCTTCAGCTCAACGGCTGCAGGTCGGTATCAGGAGTTATTCCGAAACTGGCTTGCCTACAAGTCGCTGCTAAAGCTGCCGGACTTCGGCCCGGTCAGCCAAGACCTGATGGCGATTCGCCAGATTCAAGAAGCGCATGCGATGCCATCTATTCTGGCTGGCAACTTTGATGCAGCTATTGTGCTCATCGGCCATCTATGGGCTTCGCTGCCTGGCGCTGGTTATGGCCAGCATGAGAACCAGATGAACGATCTACGTGACGTTTACCAATCCGCCGGTGGAAGCATTGCTTCGCTGACCAACGTGACCGGATCGGCGGCATGAGCGATTCGACGAACGAAAGCCCAAACGATGGCCGTCGCAACTGGAACTCAGTACGCACGGTTCTGGAAGGTTTAATCCTTGCCGGCATCCTTTGGTCGATTAACAACCAAACTGACCAGACCAAGGCCATTGTCCGCCTGCAGACGCAAATCGAGACGATGCAGAGCACGGGGTCAGCCATCGCCACCGTCATCCCACAGCTGAGCAGAGAAGTTGACAAGCTCGACTTACTGACCGGTGATCACGAACGACGTATTGGTGAGCTTGAGCAGACGAGGCGGCTTAAATGAATCTGATTGACGACATCGACGGCAAGCTCACCAAGCTGTGGATGTTCTGGTGCGTTCGGCTGAACGTGCTCGCTGCTGCCTGCTCTGGCGCGGTGGCCACGTACGAGGGGTTCAAGGCACTCGACCCCGCGCTGGTAAGGCATATCCCTATTTGCATCATCGCGCTGCTCGCTGCTGGCGCGGTGCTTTTCACCTTCTCGTCCATCCTCGCCCGCGGCATCAAGCAGCCGAAGCTTGGTCCGGACGACAATGCGGAGCATGCTTGATGTTCGCCACCATCGAAGCCAAGCTCATCGCGCTAGCCGCGATATTGCTGCTGATCGTCGGCGCAGGCCTGTATGTGCACCACCTCGGTGCTGAATCGCAGAAGGCCATCGATCAGGTTCAGATCGACAAGCTCAACGCCACGCACGCCGACGACCAGATGCTGATCCGTGCGGATGACGCCACGATCGCATCCATCAACGTGCAGGCGGCGCAGAACAAGGCTGACGCCGACGCGGCGAGCGCCAAAGCCGCAAAGGCCGCTGCCGCCGCCGCCGCCAACAAGGCCGCGCTCGACAAGGCTAACGCTACCTGGGCCGCGCGCTTCAAGGCCGCGCAGCAGTCCGCGGGATGCCAGACGCTTCAGGAGGATCTATGTCCATCCGTTTTGGGTTACTGATCGCCGCGTGCGGCCTGCTGCTGGCGAGTTGCGCGGGCGATATCAAGCCAGCTCCGACAGCTCCCAGGGTAGTAATCAAGGAAATCGATAAGTTCGTGCCACTCGACCCAGCGCTGCTTCAGGACTGCCCGATCGTTGAGCCCACCTCTGCCAAGGTCTACGAAGCCGTATATGTCGCCAACCAGCGAAAGCTGTCGCTTCAGAAGTGCAATGCAGACAAGGCGGCGATCCGCGCGGCGCAGCCTGCGGAAGCAGGTTTCACGGGGAACATCCCATGAGCGTCGATACCGTACTGAGTATCGCCGGATTCTTACTGATCATTAGCTTGATCCTGGCATGGTGCGCGCGGGAAGTGAACCAAGACCGCAAGTTTCGCGAAGAGTGCAATCGCAAGGATGACGAGTTCGTTCGTCGTAATCCGCAAGACAACATCTAAGGGCAATTCAATGACTGACGAAAAAGACAATGCCGGCTTGGTAGATGGTTCGGAGCTTCCGGCCAATGCCGTAAAGGAATTACCGGAAGTGAAGGATGATGCCGTAGATGAGGCCGATCCACTGAAAGACGAGGCGTCTGGCGCAACCGCCGCGCATGGCTTCTTGTCCGAGCTTGAGACGCGCCTCCGCTTGCTCAAAGAAGGCGTGATCCGCTTTGACGATCGTCAGATTGCCTGGCTGCACGCCAAGGCTGCTGAGTTGCGCGCGGCGCTCTGATTGCACAGTGCGATGAAGTGCCATGGCTAAGGGAACAAAAACTGGCGGAGGTTCCCGCAAGGGTGTTCCTAACAAGGCGACTGCGGATATTAAGGTTCTTGCCCAGCAATACGGCGAGTCTGCGATAGTCACGCTGCATCAGATCATGATGGATAACGGACAACCTCCCGCCGCACGCGTTGCTGCTTCCAAGGAATTGCTTGATCGCGGCTACGGAAAATCGGTACAGAAAAGCGACCTGACATCTAGCGACGGCACCATGACGCCCAAGGGCCTGAGCGATTTCTATGCCGGCATTGCAAGCGCCACAGCTGCCGACGCTTAACCCGGCGCTACGCGATTTCTGGTTGGCGCCAGCCCGCAACCGGGTTCTTTATGGCGGTCGTGATAGTTCGAAGTCTTGGGACGCCGCGGGTTTTGCCACGTTCTTAGCTCAAAGTTGCAAGGTGCGTTTCCTTTGCGCGCGCCAGTTTCAGAACAAGATCGCCGAGTCGGTCTACACACTGCTGAAGATCCAAATCGAACGGTTTGGCCTGGCTGACCAGTTCAAGATCACCGACAACTCGATCATTCATAGGGTAACGGGTTCGGAATTCCTTTTTTACGGACTGTGGCGGCACATTCAAGAGATCAAGTCGACAGAGGGCATTGATGTTCTCTGGATCGAGGAAGGCCACAACCTGACGCCCGAGCAGTGGGAAGTCTTGGAGCCCACGATCCGAAAGGAAGGTTCGCAGGTCTGGCTGGTGTTCAACCCGAACTTGGTCAACGACTTCGCCTACCGTCGTTTCGTGATCAACCCGCCACCCGATACGGTAAAGCGGCTGATCAACTACAACGAGAATCCTTTTCTCAGCTCCACGAGCCGAAGGATTATTGAGGCGGCTAAGGCAGAGGATTTTGAGCGGTTCCAGCACATCTACCTCGGCCAACCGAGAAACGATGACGACGATGCGGTCATCAAGCGATCGCACCTGCTGGCGGCGATTAACGGCCATGTGGCGCTCGGCATCACGCCGACAGGCTCCAAGATTCGCGGATTTGACGTGGCGGACAGTGGCAGCGACTCATGCGCCACGGTCAGCTCGCACGGATCGCTGGCTACATCCTGCGACTTGTGGAAGGCGAAAGAGGATGAACTGCTCAAGTCCTGCACGCGTGCATGGACTGGTGCGAGGGATTCGGGCGAAGAGATCGTTTACGACGCGATCGGTGTCGGTGCTGGTGCTGGCGCGAAGTTCAACGAGTTGAATGCACCTGCAGGCACGGTTAAGCATACGAAGTTCTTTGCGGGTGGCGCAGTTTTCAAGCCTGACGCGTTCTACAGTGATTCCAAGGTCAAGAACAAGGACTTCTTCGCCAACATTAAGGCGCAGGCGTGGTGGTTGATTTCAGACCGCTTGCGCAACACGTATAACGCCGTTCGCAATGGCGAAAAGTTCGCTGACGACGAGATGATCTTTCTGGACGGCAACATGCCGTACTTGGATCAGCTTATTGATGAGTTGACGACACCGAGGCGCGATTACGACAACGCCGGCCGGGTCAAGGTCGAAAGCAAGAAAGACCTCGACAAGCGCGACATACCAAGCCCCAACTTGGCGGATGCTTTCATCATGGCGTTCATTTCGTCCCATATCAAAACTCGTTCGTTCTTCGGATAACCCGCATGTGGCCTTGGTCAAAGAAAACGGAGCCAGTTATGGCGCCGAAGCGGGCTGGTGGTTTTCTCAGCACGCATGGCATTGAAACCGCTGCCCCGTTTGACTTGGCTGGCCGCATCAACGAGATCGCACGTCAGCAGCCTCGGTTCCATAACGCCGCTGGCGAGTTTGCCCAAGATGATTCCAGCGATGGTTTCGCCAACTTCAAGGGCGCGAATACCAGCCTGACGACGCTTTCTGAAGCCCTGGTGCTTTGGTACGCGTCGCAAGGATTCATCGGCCCACAGCTCTGCGGCATCATCGCTCAGCACTGGCTGGTAAACAAAGCCTGTTCCATGCCTGGCGATGATGCGATCCGCAAGGGTTTCAACATCGTGTCGGTGGACGGTGACGAGCTCGACCCGAAAGCGTCCAAGCTGCTGAAGCGCATGGATCGGCGCATGGCGCTGAATCGCCATCTGCGCGAGTTCGTTCGCAAAGGCCGGATCTTCGGCGTGCGTATCGTGATGTTCAAAGTCGAGTCGATGGACCCCGACTATTACAAGAAGCCGTTTAACATCGATGGCGTGACACCCAATAGCTACAAGGGAATGGTGCAGGTCGACCCGTACTGGACCGCGCCCATGCTGGATCAGCAGGCCGCAGCCAACCCCGCCTCGCTCAATTTCTACGAGCCGACGTGGTGGATGATCAACGGCAAGCAGGTTCATCGCTCGCACCTGATCATCTTTCGCCACGCTGACCCGGTCGATGTGCTGAAGCCGCAATACTTGTACGGCGGCATCCCGCTGACGCAGATGATCATGGAGCGCGTCTACGCGGCTGAGCGGACTGCGAACGAAGCGCCGTTGCTGGCGATGACCAAACGCACGAACGTGTGGCTGACAAACATGGAAGCGGTGATGGGCGATACCGCCGCCGCTGCCGATCGGCTGCAGGCGTGGGTCGCTTTTCGCGACAACTACGGCGTGAAGCTGGGCGACAAGGACGGTGATCAGTTTGAGCAGTACGACACGTCACTCGCGGACATGGACGCGCTGATCATGACGCAGTACCAGCTGGTGGCTGCGATTGCCGGCGTTCCGTCGACCAAGCTGATTGGCACGTCGCCCAAGGGTTTTAACGCCACGGGCGAGTACGAAGAGTCCAGTTATCACGAAATGCTTGAATCCATTCAAGAGCATGACCTCACGCCACTGATCGAGCGCCATCACGCGCTTGCCATGCGGTCCGAGGTGATTCCCAAGCTGGGAATTGCGGCAGTGGAAACGACCGTGGCTTGGTTGCCGCTGGATACGCCGACCGCGAAGGAACTGGCGGACACGAATCTGGTGAAGGCGCAGACAGGCGCCGCGCTGGTTCAGTCCGGTGCGATCGACAGTGAAGATGAGCGCACACGCATAGCGACCGACCCGGATGGCGGTTATCACGGCCTCGGGCTGGAAGATCGCGAACCCGTAACACCGGAGCCCGACGATGACGGCGAAACGGACCACGACGATACCCCGAAAGCCGATTGATGCGCGGGGCGGGGTAGGTGGCGTCCTGCGACCGAATGCGAGCATTGCGGCGGATTTTGCCAAACCAGTGCGCTTGATGCTTGAGTGCATGGCAAAGGACATCAAGCGGCAGCTGCTGGCCGTGTTTGAGGAAACTGGCATCGGTCAAGCGATGGACGCGGCGGACGGTGCTGTGCGATCGCGAACGATACTGAACAAGTTGCAAGAGAAGTGGGCGCCACGATTCAACGATATGGCAAAAGATATCGTCGGGCGCATGATTGCGCGCACGGTCAAGAACTCGGCCGTCACGCTCGGCATGTCGCTGAAGGAGATCAGCAAAGACTTCGAGGTTGACACAAGCTTTCTGGATGACCGGCTGAAGGAAGTCATCTCGGCCAGTACGCAGGAAGCAGCGAACCTGATCAAGCTTATCCCGCAGCAGTACCTAGCCGACGTGCAAGGCGAGGTGATGCGTTCGATCACCTCGGGTCGCGGCCAGAAAGACTTGGTGCCGTTCCTCAACAAGCACTACGAAGGCCGCATCAAGTGGGCTCGCCATGTGGCGATGGATCAGACGCGTAAGACGTACAGCGCGGTGACGGCGACGCGGCTGCAGAAACTGGGATGCGAGTCGTTTATCTGGATTCACACAGGCGGCGGCGCGCACCCGCGCAAAGACCACATCGCCATGTCAGGCAAAGAGTTTCGTTACGACGATCCGCCTGTTATTGCAGTGATGGGTGGCGTTGAAGTTCGCGGCCTGCCTGGACAGGCCATCTTCTGCCGCTGTGTGCAGAAGCCCGTGTTTAATTGGGTGTAGAATCAGACTATGGCCGATCAAGACTTCAATATTTACACAGCAACAGGGCGCGATCTTGACGCGCTTATGCCAATCAGCATGTCTCGCGATGGACGTAGTGATGCCGAAATTCGCGATGTACTTATTAAGCATGCCAATGCGCGCTGTCTTTTAATTGAGAATATCAGCGAAGAATTGCTGCCAAATTACCCTTACTTCCCATGTTCTTGGGAGCCGGTAATTAAATAGATTTAAAGTTTTGGTGAATGACCGGGCTGACGGTCGGCGAGGTGAAGTAAGCCTACACGGTGAGTAAAACAGAGGCCTGCGGGCCGAAGATGCAGTAACCCGTACTGCAATAGCTAACCGTTTGATAGTTTATGTAATGCCGGGATCAGCTCCGGCCACCAAATTCATTCCAAGCCCCGCCAAGTTCGGGGCTTTTTTATGGGCGTCATTCCATGCCATTGAAGTCAGGCCACAGCAACACCGTCATCAGCGAGAACATCGCCGAGATGGTGAAGTCAGGCCATCCCAGAATGCAGGCGATTGCCGCGGCGTATCACAACGCGCGCAAGAGTCACGGCGTGGACGCGGCTGACTCGACGACGGACGTGGTTGCCTTCATCGTTTACACCGATGGCGACAAGGTGCTGTGGATGCGCCGTACCAAGGACAACAGCTGGGGGTTCCCTGGCGGTCATGTCGAGGGTGACGAAAGCCCGATTGAGGGAGCCATTCGCGAGTCGCGCGAGGAAGCTGGCCACGCGCCGAAGTCATCTATCAGCCTGATCCTTGAGGAAGGCAACGTGCGGCTCTACACGGCTGATGACGGCGCATGGAACCCGGTGCTCAACGATGAGCACGACGCGTTCCTGTGGGCGACCGTCGAGGATGCGCCGGAGCCGTTGTTTCCGAAGATCGCGGACGACCTGAAGGCGATTGAAGCGATTGCGCAGGATGGCCGCGCATTGCTAGCCCGATCTGTCGCGCACGCTATGGATCTGCGCCAGTACGACACGAACAACTGGTTTGAAGTTGCCGATAACCCGCTGTCATGCGTGGGCGTCTACAGCTACAGCGGCAAGTCGATCGGCGGAGATGCTGATCCGAACAAGATGTATCGCGTGTTCCGTCCCGCCTCCGAGTTGGCCGATCCCGAGTGCATCGAATCGTTCCGCCTGCTGCCGTGGATCGACAACCACGTAATGCTTGGCGCTGAAGATTCGGGCCTCATGCCGGCCGAACAAAAAGGCGTGCAGGGCGTCATCGGAGAAAAGGTCTACTTCGAGAAAGACACGCTCTACGGAAACATCAAGGCTTTCTCCGAAGCCATGGCCAACGCCATCGCCAACGGAAAAAAGGAATTGTCGTGCGGTTACCGCTGCCGGTACACGAAAGAGTCCGGCACTTATAACGGTGAGCGCTACGACTACGTGCAGCGTGACATACGCGGCAATCATTTGGCCCTCGTCGAAAACGGACGCATGGGGCCAAAAGTGGCGGTCTTAGACCATCTCGTTTTCACCGTTGACCAGCAGGAATTAACCATGGCAAATGAAAAGAAAGAAGGCGACGGCGAGATGACTCTTGCCGACGCCAAAAAGGCGATCACCGAACTCTTCCCTAGCTTTAAGAAGCTGCGCGCCGTGATGGACGCAATGGAAAAAGACGAAGATAAGGAAGACGAAGAAAAGGACAAAAAGAAAGCCGAAGACGATGACGACGATGACGACGTCATGGACAAGGCCAAGGATGAGAAGGAAGACGACAAGGACGACAAGAAGGAAGCCAAGGACAAGATGGGCAAGGACTCCAAGGCCAAGGACGAAGACGAGGAAAAGGAAGACAAGAAGGAGGAGAAGAAAAGCGAAGGCATGGATGCGGCCGAGATCATGCGCCAGATCCGCGCCGATACCGCTGTCAAAGCCAAACTTTACGACCAGCTGTCGCCCCATATCGGCGCCTTCGATCACGCCGAAATGAGCGCGGACAGCATGGCCAAGTACGGCTGCAAAAAGCTGGGCATTGAAGCGCCCAAGGGTCAGCGATTGACCGCCATCCAAGCCTTCCTGAAAGGGAAGGGTGCACCGTCACACGCCATGGATGCCGCGCCACGTCGTGCCGGCAACTTCCTTGAGCGTCACAACCAGAACAAGGGAGCCTGATCATGGCTAACGCACAGCTGCAATCCACGGTCAACATCACTCTCGGTTTTGGTGTTGTTGGCGAACTCATCGTTGACGGTCCGCAGCGCGTTGAACCGCTGAACCTGGATGTCAACGGAGGCACCATCGGCAACTTCTTCACCAAGTCGAACGCGACCGGCGTGGCGACCCAGGGCGGAACGATCACGAACGGCAGCATTGTCGCTGCAGGCTTTTTGGTCAATCCGAAGGTCTGCGCATCATTCGGCGGCGTGAACCCGCTCGACCCGACGCTGGCGCTTCCCGGCTATTCCGTGGGCGAGTTCCTGACCATGGGCACGATCGTTGTCGCTCTGACCGGCGCGGCCAACATCGGCGACCTCGTTCAGTACAACACGACCACGGGCGCGCTTTCCGCCGTCGCACCTGGCAGCACCGCCACCACGGGCAACGCACT
>CAJCJD010000009.1 GCA_903970555.1 Vulcanimicrobiota bacterium | reverse complement strand
TCGAGGCCGGAATTGAGCTGGCGGGTGGCGTTGCTCTGATCGTCGAGCTTGGACATGAAGCCGACGTTGCTGACCGCTTTGCCCTGGTAGTCGACGTAGTCGTAACGCCACTTCCACTGATATCCGGTGACTTTCACCGTCATCTGCGCGCCAGTGGTGTCGGAGAACTGGCGCAAGCCGTTCGTCGCGAGCCAAGCCAGCGTAATCAGAATGATGACCGGGATGACGGTCCAGATGATTTCGACCGTGGTGTTGTGCGTCCACTTCTCGGCGACAGCGCCGCGCGATTTGCGGAAGCGGAACATGGCGACGAACATCGCGCCGAACACCAGGATGCCGATCACAACGCAAACGCCGAGCGCTACGTTGTTCAGCATGTACGGGATGTTGGAATACGTCGTCACGCCGGGCGTGAGGTTCAACTGTCCAGGCTCGGGGTTCGCCTGAACCGTGCTGCCGAACAACCCAAGGGCCATTACCCCCAATGCCCCGATGACGTACCTGAAACCTTTTGGTCTGCTGCCGTGATGCCCGATGCCGCCAGATGTCATGTTTGCACCTTTGTTGAACCTACCTGCGCGACTGGGACTGAAAATCCGCCAGCAGCACCTTGAGTTTCCGGAACAGCTCGGCGCGCTCCTCATCGGCGAGGAAAGCCCCAACTTCCAGCTTGCGTCCGTGCGACGACAACAACAATCGGTAACGCCCCTCCCCTGACTCCAGCAGCACGCGTACCCAATAAGGCTGGAAACGCATGCAACGGCGACCGGGCAGGATTTGCACCTCCAGCGACTGAGTGTCGAGGGTGATGCGTTCGCTGCGGTCGCCGGCCCGCCAGGCCACGCTAAGTGCGATAGCCACGGCGGAAGCCTCGATCAGGGCGAACAGCGGAGCGAATACATCGCCCTGCCACGCTCCCAGACCTGCCGTTATCAACGCCAGGGCAGCCAACACCAGGATCAGCCGACGCAAGCCGCGTCGGCTGAGTACGCGATTGGGCCGAAGCCACAACGTCACGCACGGCAGGCCGCCGAGGGCTGGTCGAAGCACGATCATAAGAGTCCGGCGTGCCTGGAACGCTCCGATCATAGGCCGCGACGCCACGGCGGGCAAGGATGGGCGCAGCGTGCGCGCGAGCCGGACGACGCCCGTGTATGCGCAAGAAAAAAGCCGGCATATGTACGGATGCGCGCACGGGGGCGCATGTTCGAACACTGTCATCGATTTGTGATGTGCGAAGCGTGTTCGAGAAAGGGGTGCTACATATTGTCGCGGGTACCCATGAAGTACATGGGCAATTGCAGGTATCAGCCAGATCTTCCCCACCCGTCGTCCCGGCAAAAGCCGGGACCCAGTGACTCACCCGTGTGCAAGACGCTGGGTCCCGGCTTTTGCCGGGACGACGGATGGGGCTCAATGGCGAAAACGCAGCCCAATGCGTAGGCCCTTTTCCCAACCACGGGTGCGTCAAGCACCGCCCCACCGTACAATCTCACGTTCCCCTTCGCCCCAGCAGCGCGCCACGCCATCGTGACCCAACCCATTCTCAGCCCCGAACTGCCCGCCGGCGCCACCCCGGCCCGCGCGCGCATTACCGCCGCGTGGCTCCGCGACGAAACCGAAGCGGTCAACGACCTGCTCACCCAAGCCACGTTGCCACCGGCCGAGCGCGAAAAGGTGATCGACCTCGCCGCCGACCTGGTGTCCCGCGTGCGGGCCCGCGCCAAGGATCAGAGCGCGGTCGAATCCTTCATGCGCCAGTACGATCTTTCCAGCGAGGAAGGCGTACTGCTCATGTGCGTGGCCGAAGCGCTGTTGCGTATTCCGGACAAGGCCACCGCCGACAAGCTGATCCGCGACAAGCTGGGCGATGCGAACTGGAAGAAACACCTGGGCGAGAGCGAATCGTTGTTCGTCAACGCCTCCACCTGGGGCCTGATGCTTACCGGCAAGCTGGTGAACCTGGCCGAGGAAACGCGCCACGATTTCACTGGCGCGCTGCGCCGTCTGGTCGGCCGCGCGGGCGAGCCGGCGATCCGTCTGGCCGTGCGCCAGGCGATGCGCATCATGGGGCATCAGTTCGTGATGGGGCAGACCATCGACGACGCGCTCGATCGTTGCGCCAAGAAGGAATACGCGGTCTATCGTTATTCGTACGACATGCTCGGCGAATCCGCGCTCACCAGCGAAACCGCCGAGCGCTACCAGCAGGATTACCGCAAGGCCATCGCCGCCATTGGCGCGCGTGGCCCGTTCGCCAATCACACGGATGCGCCGTCGATCTCGGTGAAGCTGTCCGCGCTGCATCCGCGTTATGAAGTGATGAACCGCGAACGCGCTCGCCGCGATCTCACCGCCAAGCTGCTGGAACTCTCCCAGTTGGCGATGAAGCAAGGCATCGCGTTGTCCGTCGACGCGGAAGAAGCCGATCGTCTTGAGCTCTCGCTCGACATCATCGGCGACGTTTTCGCGCACCCTTCATTACAGGGCTGGAACGGCCTGGGCATCGTGGTGCAGGCGTACTCCAAGCGCACACCGTTCGTGATCGATTGGCTGATCGAAACCGCTCGCACCACCGGCCGTCGTTGGTATGTGCGCCTGGTGAAGGGCGCGTATTGGGATGCCGAGATCAAGCGCGCGCAGGAACTGGGTCTGTCCGGCTATCCGCTGTATACGCGCAAGCCGAACACCGACGTCTCGTATCTTGCTTGCGCGCACAAACTGTTCGATGCCGGCAGCGACCTGATCTATCCGCAGTTTGCTACGCACAACGCACACAGCATCGCCGCCGTGCATCACATCGCGCGCGGCCGTCCGTTCGAATTCCAGCGCCTGCATGGCATGGGTACCGATCTGTATGCCGAAGTGATTGGTGCGCAGAATCTCAATGTGCCTTGCCGCGTGTACGCACCCGTCGGCACGCACGAAGATCTGCTGCCCTACCTGGTGCGTCGACTGCTCGAGAACGGCGCTAATACCAGCTTCGTCAATCGCGTGGTCGATGAAACGCTACCGGTGCGCGACCTCGTCGCCGATCCGTGCGAAACGGTGCGCCGCTACGCTGCCGCCAACCACTCCAGCTTTGCGCATCCGCGCATCCCTCAGCCGGTCAACTTGTTCGGTGAACTTCGGAAGAATTCCATGGGCGTCAATTTCTCCAACGACAATGAACTGAAGGCCCTCGCCGAGGCGGTCAACGCGAAGTCCGGCTCCTGGACGGCCACACCGCTGGTGCCCGGCGCACAAAGTCATGGTCCGACGGTGCAAGTCACCAATCCCGCCGATCGTCGCGACATCGTAGGCAGCTACGTCAGCGCCGACGCTGCCGTGGTCGACAAGGCGCTGGCCAACGCCGTCGCCGCTCAGCCAAACTGGGACCGCCTGCCGGCCGCCAGCCGCGCCGCGATCCTGGAGCACGCCGCCGATCAGCTCGAAGCGCGCCGCGGCGAGTTCATCGCGCTGTGCGTGCGCGAGGCCGGCAAGAACCTGCCCGACGCCATCGCCGAAATCCGCGAAGCGGCCGATTTCCTGCGCTACTACGCCACCATGGCACGTCGCCTTTTCGGCCATCCGGAGCAATTGCCCGGCCCGACCGGCGAGAGCAATCAGCTGTACTTGAACGGCCGCGGCGTATTCGTTTGCATCAGCCCGTGGAACTTCCCGCTGGCGATCTTCCTGGGCCAGGTTTCCGCCGCGCTCGCCGCCGGCAACAGTGTGATCGCCAAGCCTGCCGAGCAGACCAGCCTTATTGGCTATGTCGCCGTGAAATTGCTGCACGAAGCCGGCGTGCCCGCCGACGTGCTGCAGTACCTGCCCGGCGACGGCGCCGTGGTCGGCGCGGCGCTCACCAAGGATCCGCGCGTTGCTGGCGTGGCCTTCACCGGCTCCACCGAAACAGCCTGGGCGATCAACCGCGCGCTCGCCGCACGCAATGCACCGATCGCCGCGCTGATCGCCGAAACCGGTGGCCAGAACGCGATGATTGCCGATTCCTCCGCGCTGCCCGAGCAGATCGTGAAGGACGTGATCTCCTCCGCATTCCAGTCCGCCGGCCAGCGCTGCTCCGCCGCGCGCGTGCTGTTCGTGCAGGAAGACATCGCCGATAAGGTCGTGAGCATGCTCGGCGGCGCCATGGCCGAGCTGAAAGTCGGCGATCCCGGCCAGCTGTCCACCGACGTGGGCCCGGTCATCGACGAAGACGCGCTGAAGCTTCTCAACGACCACGCCGCACGCATGGACAAGGAAGCCAAGAAGCTCGCCGAGGCCAAGCTCGACCCGGCCGTCACCGGACATGGCACCTTCTTCGCCCCACGCGCCTACGAAATCCCCTCGCTCGACGTACTCAAGCGCGAAGTGTTCGGCCCCGTGCTGCACGTGATCCGCTGGAAAGGCAGCGAGCTGGCCAAGGTGGTCGATGCCATCAACGCCACCGGCTACGGCCTTACCCTGGGCGTGCACAGCCGCATCGACGACACCGTGGAATACATCCGCAGCCACGCCCGCGTCGGCAACTGCTACGTCAACCGCAACCAGATCGGCGCGGTGGTCGGCGTGCAGCCATTCGGCGGCGAAAGCCTCTCCGGCACCGGCCCCAAGGCCGGTGGCCCGCACTATCTGCTGCGTTTCGCAGGTGAGCGCACGCTCACCATCAACACCACCGCCGCCGGCGGCAATGCCTCGCTGCTGACCATCGGCGAGTAACAAACGCTCCTGCCCCTCCCCCTGCTAAGCAGGGGGAGGTTGGGAGGGGGTTAGGCTTTTCGACTTGTCCTTCCTCGCATACAGGACAGGAAGCCGATCATTCCCTTGTGCGCCGCGTTAACCACACAGGCGCCACCCGTGCTAGAACAGACCTCTGCGCCGAAGAGGGTCGGCACGGGGGATGGTTGGGCATGTCACAACTGGCGTTCGAAACGCAGCATCCGCGGCGCATGCCGTCGCAGGCGGCTGATCCTGATCCGCGCGCGCTGACCGCCGACATTCCGCCCAATGTGCTGGTGCACCTCACCGAGCTCGCCACACGGCGCGGCGTTTCCTGCGAACCCTGGTTCGCCGGCCTTGGCATCACCCGCCAGCAGATCAACGATCCCAGCGTGCGCGTCTCCTACCGGCAGGCGCGCACAGTGATCGCACGCGGGCTGAAAGTGATGGGTGAGCCAGCGCTCGGACTGCTCATCGGCCGCAACGAAACCATCGGCAGCTTCGGGCTGCTGGGCCTTGCCATGATGACGTCGCGCAACTTCGGCGAAGCCATGAGCGTTGGCATCGAAAATCACAAGATTTGCGGCAGCCTGCTCGATGTCGACTTCGCCGTCATCGACGAACAAACTGTCGCCGTACAAACGTGGCCGCGCTTCGGTGAAATCGAATTGCTGCCATTCCTGTGCGAGGAATTGTTCTCCAGCTGCCTGGCGATCGCGCGCGAACTGGTCGGGCCGAAGCTGATTCCGGTGCGCGTGGAATTCACTTACCCGGCACCTGCCTACGTCAACGAATACGCCGCAACGTTCCAGTGCGACGTGCGCTTCGGCGCGCAGCAGAACCGCATCCTGGTCGACACGCATTGGCTGGAACATCCACTGCCCGGCTACAACCCACTGACGTCGCGCCAGGCGTTGGCGCTGTGTCATCAGCAATTGCGCGGAACCAGCAGCTCCGACGAAATCGTCGGCTCCGTCGAACGCCTGCTGCGCAGCCGCCTGCGCGAACATCCGAAGCTCACCGAAGTCGCACGCACACTGCATCTGAGCGAACGCTCGCTACGCCGCAAACTGGCCGATAGCGGCCGCATCTTCCGCGAAATCCATGACCGCGTGCGGGCCGAACGTGCACTGGAATTGCTGCACGCGGGACAATTGAGCGTGGCCGAGATCGGCATCGAACTGGGCTTCAGCGATCCGCGCGAATTTCGTCGCGCCTTCAAGCGCTGGACGGGCATGCCGCCACAGCTCGCTCGGCGCAGCCTGCCCTGATTGCTGCGTCCGTTTTGCTGGCGAAGGTGTAACCCAAACCGGGGGCGCCGCGAATAGGACTGTCGACGCATCCGCCTATGGCGAGATCGCAGGTACCTTCGTCCTGCACCTTGTGGCGACTTGGGTACAGCACCACATCTTCCCTGAGCACGCGTCACCCCCAAGTCCGCCATCACTGGCATATCTTCGCGACTCAGACGGCAACAAACCTGGGCTCTGCGCCACATGCCGGCCCGCTACGCTTCACCGTTACAGAAAGAAGGACCAACACATGACGACGAAAACCGAAACGGCCATCCTGGCTGGCGGCTGCTTCTGGGGCATGCAGGATCTGCTGCGGCGTTACCCGGGCGTGCTGGCCACGCGCGTGGGTTACTCGGGCGGCGACGTGGCTAACGCCACCTATCGCAATCACGGCACGCATGCCGAAGCGATCGAGATCGTGTTCGATCCGAGCCAGATCAGCTATCGCCAGATTCTGGAAATCTTCTTCCAGATCCACGACCCGACCACAAAGAACCGCCAGGGCAACGATGTCGGCTTGAGCTATCGCTCAGCCATCTTCTATCGCGACGACCAGCAAAAGCAGATTGCGGAAGACACCATCGCCGACGTCGACGCATCAGGCCTTTGGCCGGGCAAGGTAGTCACCGAAATCAGTCCTGCGGGCCCGTTCTGGGAGGCCGAGCCGGAACACCAGGATTATCTGGAGCGTTACCCTCAAGGTTATACGTGCCACTTCATCCGTCCGGGTTGGAAGCTGCCGCAGCGAGCGCATTGACCCGTTCATCGGCGCATCGCGCAATCACCGCGATGCGCCGACGGCAATATCAGGTTGTGCCATCCTTCGTTCCGGTGTGATTTCGGAGCGGAGGTGAACGTGTTCATGCACACACTGGCGACACTGAGATCTCGCATCCACAGCGTCCCTCGAAGCAGTAGCGCTCGCATGATCTTGCTGCTGCGCGTTTTTGCGATGGTGATGCTGACAGCGGCTGTCATTCTGTGCGGCCGTCCAGTGCATGCCGAAGACGGATACGAGCTGTGGCTGCGCTATCACGCGCTCGCCACCGAGCAAGCAAATACATACCGCACCCATGCATCGCAATTGATCGTCGGTTCTGCGACGCCAACCCAGAGCGTGACCGGCGAGGAATTGCAGCGCGGCCTGGGCGGATTGCTCGGTGAAGCGCCGCCACTGTCGAACACAGTAACGCGCGACGGCGCGATCATCGTCGGCACGCCGTCTTCCTCGCCACTCATCGCACAAATGCGGTTGGACACGAGGAGCCTCGGCAGCGAAGGCTACGCAATCCGAAGCGTTGTCATAAATGGCCACACCGCAACGGCCGTCGTGGGCAATAGCGATATTGCTGCGTTGTATGGCGCTTTCCACTTCCTGCGCTTGCTGCAAACCGAACAACCCATCGACCATCTCGATCTGCATGATTCACCGCGCGTGATGCTGCGCGTGCTGGTCCATTGGGACAATCTCAACGGCAGCGTCGAACGCGGCTACGCCGGCGCCTCGATGTGGGATTGGTTCAAGCTGCCCGACTGGCTCGATCCGCGTTACACCGATTACGCGCGTGCGAATGCCTCCCTAGGCATCAATGGCGTTGTGCTCAATAACCCAAACGCCGACAACGTGATGCTTTCGGCCGCCTACATCAAGAAAGCGGCAGCACTGGCTGGCGTGTTTCGCCCTTATGGCATCCATGTATACCTCAGCGTTCGCTTCAGCGCGCCAGTGGAAATCGGAGGACTCAAAACCGCTGACCCGTTCGATCCGCAAGTACAACAGTGGTGGCGCGCGAAGGTCGACGAGATCTACCAGGCCATCCCTGACTTAGGTGGGCTGCTCGTCAAAGCCAATTCGGAGGGCCAGCCAGGTCCACAAGATTACGGGCGCACACACGCCGATGGCGCAAACATGCTTGCCGATGCGCTTGCACCGCATGACGGCGTCGTGATGTGGCGAACGTTCGTTTATTCGCCCACCTTGTCGGACGACCGCGCCAAGCAGGCCTACGCCGAATTCAAACCGCTCGACGGACACTTCCGCGTCAACGTGTTGCTGCAAGTGAAGAATGGGCCGATCGATTTTCAGCCCAGAGAGCCCTTCCACCCGCTTTTTGGCGCCATGCCGAAGACGCCGTTGATGATGGAGTTCCAGATCACCAAGGAATACCTCGGCTTTGCCACGCATCTGGTTTATCTAGGGCCGCTGTACGAAGAGGTGCTGTCGGCCGACACGATGGTGCATGGCACGGGCTCCACCGTCGCAAGGGTGATCGACGGCACGCTGGATGACCACACGTTAACGGGCATGGCCGGCGATGCGAATATCGGCGCCGACCGCAACTGGAGCGGCTCGGTTTTCAACCAAGCAAACTGGTACGCGTTTGGTCGGTTGGCGTGGAACCCCGAGCTGTCATCGCGCACCATCGCCGACGATTGGGTGCGCATGACATTCACCAACAACGATGCATTCGTCAAACCCGTGGTCGACATGATGATGGGCTCGCGCGAAGCAGCGGTCGATTACATGACGCCGCTTGGCCTGCATCATCTGATGGGCCCCGGGCATCACTATGGGCCGGCGCCGTGGGACGCAAGCGAATCGCGCCCCGATTGGCGGCCCGTTTACTACCATCGCGCCGACAGCGAAGGCATCGGTTTTGATCGAAGCCGCAGCGGTAGCGATGCCGTCGATCAATACGCGCCACCAATCGCTGCGCAATTGAAC
>CAJCJD010000008.1 GCA_903970555.1 Vulcanimicrobiota bacterium | reverse complement strand
TGCTCACCTTGCTCAGCACGCCGGCGATTTATCTGTGGCAACACGATCGACGCGAACGCAAAGCGGCACGCAAGGCACGGCGAGAGGAGAAACGTCGCTTGCGGCAACTGGGCAAGCCGATGGCGGCGCCGGA
This sequence comes from Vulcanimicrobiota bacterium, assembly GCA_903970555.1. Lineage (GTDB taxonomy): Bacteria > Pseudomonadota > Gammaproteobacteria > Xanthomonadales > Rhodanobacteraceae > Dyella_B. Next base: position 103,321 of record CAJCJD010000008.1, on the reverse strand, counting down.
AGTGGGCGGAGCAGGTTGAGAGCGGGCAACTCTTTTAATTCAGCTTAGGTCGCACCGTGGCTTGTCTGCGTGTGACTTATTCAGGGCATCTTCTCCCCATAGTAAAGCCGATAGAACCATGCCCACACCGTCTCGATCTGCTTCTGGATGCGTGGCGGCACCGCATGCGGCGCAGGCGTCGCCATGCGCGTGGCTTTCCGGTGTGGATATTTCATCCGGTAGTGGCTGTCGCTTTCCTGCATCCCCGCTGTGAGCTTTTCCGGATCGATCTCGAACGGTGCCAGTCCCAGCCACGCGTACAGATGCGACATGCACTTTACCGGCTGCGTGACCAGATCCTCGAAACGCACAAAGTACAACCGCTGCTTTACAGCATCGGGCAAATCCAGCACCGCTTGCAGCGCGATCAGCGGTGCGCCGATCACGCGGTCCTTCGCAAACAGCATGTCTGCGCGGCCGAAGCGGTCGTAGTCGGCCAGATGATCGATAAAGTCCACCAGGATCGTGCGCTGGTGCTGCGCCTCGATCGAACCGTAAATCTGCCCCAGCTCGCGCAGGCAGACGATCAATTTGGCTTCCGGCTCGATATGCAGCAGCAGTTCGACCGCATGGAGCCATGCACGATTCTTGTCGACGACCACTTGGTGCGCGCCACTGTCGTGATACCAGCCATGCAGGAAGCCGCGCATCGCCGATGCAAGATGCGCGTAGCTGGTGTCGAATGACGAATCCAGCTGCGACAGGAAAAACTGATCGTCACTGATCATCCTCCGGATGCCGAGCAGCGTATTGCACAGCGGCGAGCTGTGCCCTTCGCAATGAATCTCCGGATGCTGCGCGAGCAGTTGGCATAGCAAAGTAGAGCCTGCGCGCGGCAGGCCGGTAACGCCAACGAAAGTGGGTGTTGCCACGTCAGAACCCCTTGCTGAGCTGCACCCATGCACGCGTGGACGGACGCCTGCCTGCCAGTTCCGGCGTGTTGCCTATCGGCTGACCCACCTGCACCTGCGCCAGCCATTGATCGGGTCCGGCCCAGTTCAGCCCAAGGCCCAGACTGCTGAGTGTGGCATGGTTGCTGCCGGTGGCACCGGCCCAGGTTTGCGGATTGATCCACACTCCGCCCTGGTCGACAAACACACTGCCTTGCCACGCTCCACCCGGCAGAGCCAGGTCATGGCGCAGCTCCACCGTAGCCAGATAACCGGAGGCGCCGGCGAGCGTGCTCACTTCGTAGCCGCGTACGCTCTGCATGCCGCCGAGCAGGAACTGCTCGGAGGAGTCCAGGTTGCGGTGGCTGTATTGGCCACTGAGGCCTACATACAAGCGGGTTGTCGCGGTGATCGCCTGCAAGCGGCTCACACTGCCATCCCAATGCAGCTCGTGCCCCTGCGTATCGGCCGTCACGGCGTCACTGGCTTGTGCTGCCGCATTGTCAAAACCCAGTTGCCCGCGCGTCACCGACACTTGCGCCTGCGTCACGCCGCCACCCTCCCAACTATCGCGATGATCGAAGGTGGTGCTGGCCGTCCAGTCCCACGTGTGTCGGTCATCGTGTACATCGGTGGCGCCGGTATCGTCTTCCAAGTGGCGATTGTCCACTTCCAGCCGCGCACTGACATTCGTCGTGGGGCTACGCACGATGGGCTGCGACACCCACGCGCTGGCCTCATTCGCATGTCCCCTGGCGTCCAGATCCGACAGGTGTTCGCCCAACTGGTAGGTCAGCGCCGAATACGCCACTCCGAAGCGGGTACCCGTTCCATTGAGTGCGAAGTCATAAGCGATGTGGCCATAGTGCATGTGCTCGTCGGAGGCCAGCAGCCCCACACTTAGCTGATCGGCGAGGCCAGTCACGTTGTTCACCGCAACGTTGCCACCCAGACGGATGCGGCCGGTGTAACGATCCCCTCCATTGTCCAGCGTGAGATTACCGGTCACGGGCGGTAGCGCTTGGGCGTCGACAGTGAGGTCGCTGGTGCCCGGCGCGCTTCCGGGGCCTAGCGCCGCGTGCGATTGCACTCCCGGCAGATCATTCAGCAGCAGCAGCTGACGATCGAGTGCCTGCTGCGTCACCGGCTGGCCGCTCTGCAGCGGGCTGAGCGTGGCGTTGAGAAGGCTCGTCTGCACGCGGCTGTGGTTGGCCACCTGCACCTGGTCGTAACGCGCCTCGATGATCTTGAACTGCACCACGCCGTCACTCAAATCCTGCGTCGGTACGCTGGCGCGCGACAGCGGATAACCGTGGGCGCGATAGTAATCGGTGATGCGCCGCGCCAGCTCGGTGAGCGAGGTGAGTGTCTGCGTGCGGCCTTCACCATCGGCGACCAATGCATGCAGCGTGTTCGTGTCGAAGATGGTGTTGCCCCGAAGGACAATCTGCTTCACCGCAAAGGGTGTGTTGTCGGTGATGCGTGCAGCTGGCGGCGATTGGATCTGCAGCCCCGGCTCATGCGAAGGCAACGACGACTGCGGCGGTTGCGCCTGCTGCAGTAGCTGGCCGCTGGTGGGCGGCGCCTGCTGCGCGAACACGGGAGCAGCCAATATGGCCAGGGCGAGAGACGACAAACGCAACACGGAGGATCGGGTCACAGGCAAGCATCCGAGAAGTGAGGTGAGTAGATTGGCGTGGTTCGTTATGGCAAGCGCACACCGCCGCCGATCACATGCACATCCGGCGTGTAGAGATCCGATGCACCTGACGAGAGGGAGGGCTGGAGCGGTACCCTAGTCTCCTCATCCGAGGCGGCGGCCGTTGAGGGCACCGTTACCGTCGACGCCAACAGACTGCCCGGCGGCAACATGGTGGCTGTGGACGCTGGCTGACCCAACTGCTGCTGCACATACGCCACGCCGGGCAACGTGGCCAAGTCGCTGGCCATCACCGTGAGCGCCTGCGCATTGCCGGCGGCCTGCACGAATACGTAATCCCCATCGTTCGCGGCCAGACCACTGCCGTCGACGGCGTATTGCCCAGCCATGCTTTGCGTCGTGGCCGGCGTTGTGAATGCCAGCGTGCCGGTGGTGGCACTGGTTAGCGTATCGCTGCCCTGGAAACCGGTGACGGTGCCAGTGAGCGTAGGAATCGGTTGGCCGACATATGTATGCGCCGGTGTCGCCACATAGGTCAGCGTGGCTGGCGATATCGCGAGCGTGCCGCTGTCGTAGGTGATGGCGTAATTGCCCGACGCGAGGCCTCCGGGCGTTAGCGTGTAGTTGCCAACATTCAGGGCACCTTGCGAGCTACCGCCATAGGTCAGCGTACCGCCGAGCACCGCCGCCGTCTGTCCATCGACGAAGCCGTGATAGGTCGCGCCGTTGCCACCGCTGTATGCCTGTGCGTTGTAAATGATGCTGGCGTTGTTGGCCGTGATGGTAAGTGGGGCTGGAGTAATCGTGCCGATGGGGGCGGTGGCGGTGCTGTTGCTCAATTGGTAATTGCTGGCTCCACTGCCACTGATTACCAGCCCGCTCACCTGTACGTTGATGCCGCTGCCGGCATTGGCGGTGGCATAAACGCCGGACGTGGGATCGTTGAGGCTCACCGCATCGCTGCCGATCACGCCGGTCAACGTGTAGTTGCTCGAAGTGAGCGTTGCCGCCGTAGTGCCGTCGTACACCTTGCTCGTCGTGCCAATGAGGCTGGCCGTCAACGTGGCCGGGCTCACCGTCAGCAAGCCATTGTCGTAATTGATCGTGTAATTGCTCGAGCTCAGGCCTGAAGGCGTGATGGTGTAGAACCCCGCGTTGATGGCACCTTGTGAGCTCCCTCCGTAGGCCAGGGTGCCACCGAGTACCGACGTCCCTTCGCCATTGACGAAGCCGCTGTAGATCACGCCATTGCCACCGCTGTAGGCCGCACCGTCATAGGTCTTGCTAGCGTTGTTCGCCGTCACCAACAGCGACGCGGGCGTGATGCTCGCTGCACCGCTCGCGCTGGTCGGCAGCGTGTAGTTGGACAGGCTCGTGCCACTGTCGGCGTTAAAGTTACCGCTGCCCAGCGTTGCGGTGACCGTGGTTGCACCGACAACGTTGCTGCTGTTGTAGAGACCGCTGGTCTGCGTCACCGTCGCGCCCTGTCCACTGACAAAGCCGCTCAGCGTGTAGTCGCCGGAGGTGAGTGTCGCCGTAGTGGTGCCGTCGTACACCTTGCTGATCGATCCGGTAAGGCTGGCCGTCAGCGCGGCCGGTGTGATGCTCGCCGCCACGCTTGCGCTGCTGGACGCCAAGCTGTAATCGCTGGTCAACGAACCGTTGCTGCCGGTAATGCCGCTGATGCTCAAGCCCGATACGGTGACGTTGCTGGCGTTGACAACATCCGCGCTGTTGTAAGCCGCACTCGTGTCGGTCACGGCAGCACTGGTATCGCCCGATACCAGTCCGCTGTAGCTGTAGGTCGGTGTAAAGCCGGCCGGCACGTTGGTGGTGCCGTCATAGATCTTCGTCACACTGCTGTTGGTCAAGGTCAGCGTGAGGGTCGCCGGTGTGATGGTCGCCGCCGTGTTCACGCTGCTGGACGCCAAGCTGTAATCGCTGGCCTGCGAACCATTGCTGCCGGTAATGCTGCTGATGCTTAAGCCCGATACGGTGACATCGGTGGCGCTAGCCACATGCGCACTGTTGTAAGCCGCACTCGTGTCGGTCAGGTTGGCGTTCGTATCGCCCGATACCAGTCCGATGTAGCTGTATGTCGGTGTAAAGCCGGCCGGCGCGTTGGTGGTGCCGTCGTAGATCTTCGTCACGCCGCTATTGGTCAGTGTCGGTGTCAATGTCGCCGGTGTGATGGTTCCGGCCACCGCGGCGATGGTCGGCAACGCCACGCTGTAGTCGGTGCTCTGGCTACCGTTCGTGCTGGAGACAATATCCACCGCGAGACTGCCGCTGGCGCTGATGCTGCTGGCGCTTATGACGTGACTGCTGTTGTAGTCCAACGCAATGCCGCTGCTATCGAGCGACAGGCTATCGCCGCTCAGCGCACCGCTGACGCTGCCCCCATTCAGGCTGGCACCGTTCGCGGCAGTAGTGCCATCGTAAACCTTGGTCAGCGTGCCGCCGATCGTCGGTGCGGTGGCCATCAACACGATCGGCGAGATGCTTGCCACGCCCGCACCGGTGGATGCGGTGGTGTTCGACAAGGTGTAATCGCCCAACACAGAATTATCGCTGCCGTTACCGGTAATCGATGTCAGCGACAGGCCGCCTTGCGTGATTGCCGTCGCCGAGACGACGTGTGACGAGTTGAATACGGGCGTCGCCGAACTGCTCACTGTGGCGCTGTCGCCTGCCACCAGGCCGGCGAGACTGTACGTCGGGCTAAAGCCGCCCGGTGCCGCCGTAGTGCCGTCGTAAGTCTTGGTGACGTCGACGACGTTGGACAGGCTGATTGTCAATGGTGCCGGTGTGATGGTCGCCGCTACGTTCGCACTGCTGGACGCCAAGCTGTAATCGCTGGCCAAAGAGCCGTTGCTGCCGGTAATGCTGTTGATGCTTAACCCCGATACGGTGACATCGGTGGCACTCGCCACGTGCGCACTGTTGTAGGCCACACCGGTGTCGTTGAGGCTGGCGTTGGTATCGCCCGATACCAGTCCGATGTAGCTGTACGTCGGTGTGAAGCCGATCGGCGCGTCGGTGGTGCCGTCGTAGGTTTTCGTCACACCGCTGTTGGTCAACGTCGGCGTGAGCGTCGCCGGTGTGATGCTCGCCGCTACGCTTGCGCTGCTGGATGCCAAGCTGTAGTCGCTAGCCAACGAACCGTTGCTGCCGGTGATGCTGTTGATGCTTAACCCCGATACGGTGACATCGGTGGCACTCGCCACGTGGGCACTGTTGTACGCCGCACCGGTGTCGTTAAAGCTGGCGTTGGTATCGCCCGATACCAGTCCGATGTAGCTGTACGTCGGTGTGAAGCCGACCGGTGCAGCGGTTGTACCGTTGTATATCTTGGTCACGCCGCTGTCGGTCAGGGTCGGCGTGAGCGTTGCTGGTGTGATGGTCGCTGCCACGCTGGCGCTGTTGGACGCCAAGATGTAATCGCTGGCCAGCGACCCATTGGTGCCGGTAATGCTGGAGATGTTTAAGCCCGATACAGTGATGTCGGTAGCGCTGGCCACATGCGCGCTGTTGTACAACGCACCGGTGTCGGTCAGGCTGGCGCCGGTATCACCTGCTACCAGTCCGCTATAGCTATATGTCGGTGTAAAGCCGGTAGGCGCAGCGGTCGTGCCGTTATATGTCTTGGTCACACCGCTGTTGGTCAAGGTTGCCGTGAGTATCGCCGGATCGATCGTCAGCGTTGCGCTCAACGTGCCAAAACTCAGATCGTAATTGGTGGAATAAGCCGATGACGACATCGTTTCGGTGTAACTGCCGGCGTGCTGCGCGGTCGTCAGTCCCAAGCCTGTGATCGCCGCAAGATTCGGCGATGCCAGCGAAGACGAGCTCAATGCCCCAGCGTCCTGATTGGCACCGTTATACGTCACCGTCTGATTGCTCGCGCGGAGCGTGAGCGGAATCAGCAGGCTTTCGATCAAGGGCATCGTGTTGCCGGTGTAGATTCGCCAGGGGTCGCTGCTGCCACCGCTGGTTGCGATGGTCCAGGAGAAATTGCCCGGCTGCATCATCTGTGTGCTAGTCAGGCCGGTGAACCCGGTGGTGGTGGTACTCCCGCTGCCCGTTCCGCTGGATTGTCCGCTGGTCTGAGTATCCCAATAACTGGCCGTAATTGTGTCGCCGGAAGCATCCCCGACCAAACCGCCAAGTTGATCGCTTAAATCCCCACTAGACACGCTACCAGTGGCATACGCATCTGTAATCGAGCCGGTATCGTAACCTACCAGTCCGCCAATGAAATTGCCGTTACTGTTCCCACCAGAACTCCACGACGCACTGCCCATTGCGTAAGCATTCTGGATGGTGCCTACGTTATAACCGACCAGCCCGCCAATATCGTCATCAGCTAACCCACCGCCATAGGAGCCGCTCACGGCCCCCGTAGCATAAGCATTACGAATCGAACCGTAGTTGCTTCCGACGAGACCTCCGAGAAAGATGCTAAATGACAACCCGCTGACTGCTCCCTTGGCATAAGCGTTACTGATAGTGCCATTGGATTCGTTAGAGCCAACCAATCCGCCAATATTCTCACCACCACCAGAACCGCCAACCGTTCCCGTTGTGAAAACATTGTTGATGGTGCCCGAGTTATCGCCAACCAGATCACCGATGCTAACTAGCACGCCCAAAGCTGCGCCTGAAGCTGTTCCTGAAACGCTTCCCCCAAGCAAGCCAACGTTGCGAATCGTGCCCGATGATGCTCCAAACAGGCCTACATCGACGGCGGAAGAATTCGTGATGGTGAGGCCACTGATGGTGTGACCAAGGCCGTCGAACACACCTGAGAACGCCGTGGTAGTGCTTCCAATCGGCGTGAAGTTGCCAGAGAGACTCAGATTGCTCGCCAGCGCATAATGTCCGCCGAGCCCGCTTGAGATGTTATCCAGCCCCGTAGTGCTACTGATCAACGTATAGCTACTACTGTTGATGCTCAGCGTACTGCTGCCCGTGAAGTTCACTTGGCCAGCGAAACCGGCGCTACCCAGGCCCACATTGACGCCTGAGCCGCTGTAGTTCAGTACGAGATCTGCCGTACCGCTTGCGGTCATCGTCGCATTGATGTTGATGTTGTTCTGCGCGTCCAGCGTCAGCGTGTGCGAACTCCAGCTAACCAGGTCATCGACGTTCACGTTGCCGCTGCCGGCAGTACCACCCGCGCTAGACTGGATGATGACACTACCGCTGGCCAGTTCGCTGCTGAGTGTGGCGCCCGAAATATCGCCGCCTGACGGCGCGATGGTGAAATCATTCGGGTCGATCAGCCACGTTCCAGACAGGCCCAGTTGCGCGGCCGTAGTGATCTTTGCGGTATTCGCAACATTGACGTTCGCCGCGCTCGTTTCGATCTGGCCACCGTTTCCGCCGCTGGGCGCGCTGGCATCAAGCGTGCCTCCCACCGTGACAGTGCCCGCATCCATGCCGCCCAGCAGCAGGATGTGACCGTTCTGGTTCTGCACCGTTTGCGCGTCAATCGTGCCGGTGTTGTTCACCGCACTGGCGAGCAAGCTGTCGCGCGCACCGGCAGTCATCCATACATTGCCACCCTCGGCTTCGATCAGCTGGCCGTTCTGCGCTAGCGCGTCGAGCGCGCTCTGGTCCACGCGCACGCTCACCAGTTTGTCGCCACCGAAGTTGAGCGTCACCGCGCTGCCGCCAGCCAGCGCCACACTGCCCAACTGGGCATGAATGGTTCCCTGGTTGCTGACCTGGTTGGCGAGCAGTGCTACATAGCCACCGCCAGTGACATTGATCGTGCCCAGATTGGTGACTTTGCCCTTGCCAGTGCCGCTGAAGCTCAGCGAGCCGGAGCCCAACGCGCTGTCGTCGACATTCAGCGTCGAGGCGACGAGGCCGCCTACGTTCACCTGCGCGCCCTGGCCAAACAACACGCCATTGGGATTGATCAGGAACACCTGGCCGTTGGCATTGAGGTGACCGAAGATCTGGCTGCCGTTGGTATCGGCAATGCGGTTGACCGCAATCGCGCTGGCATCAGGCTGCACAAAGTCCACGGTGGACTGGCTACCAATATTGAATGTCTGCCAGTTGAGCGAGAGGTTCTGGCTCTGCTGGGTAACGGTAAGGGTGTCGCCACGCTGCGCCAGATGACCGCTGCCGCTGGTGACCTGACCACCGGTGGGCAGTGCATTCGCCGCCACGGCGGTAGCAGTTGGGGTGGTGGGCGGTGCCCCCGCCAGCGCTAACAGAGGCACGCTCAGGGGGACGGCAGCCAACCACGCGGCGCGGCGCTTGCCACCATTGGCATTGCGCCCACCCTTGGTGCGGCCACGGGTGAATTCGGACGCTACCTGGAGCACGCACAGCGCACGGTTCCAAACCAGACGATAGATACGGTTCACTCGATTGTCCCCTGTGGGGCGCCCGTGGCTGAGCGCCGGTTTTCATGTGCCGTTTACGTGGCTGACATCGTCATGCGCGATTCGCGTAAACCATGCGATTTTCGAGCGGCGATCCCCAAAAACTTCAAGCAGCTACCGTGCCAATGTTTCTCGTTCGCAACGATCCCAAGCGTAGCGCTGCGAACTGCTCAACGATCGCTTGCCAAGACTAGCGCCTTATCCGAATGACATTGGCGCTTAACAACCCCTCTCCCGAAGGAGGAGGGATTGTCGGTGCATTGCCCCAGCCGTTCGCATGACTCAGGGCCGAGACGGGAAAATGCCCTGCATGGCGATGATCATCGTCAGGCCGAGATAGGGATTGCGTAGGGCGACCGGCTGGTTGTTACCCGTCTGACCGATGGTGATAGCGGGTGACGGACCGCTCAACTGCACATTCGCTGGCGCGAGCGTGGTGTTGGAGGCGGTCGTGGTGTACAGCTCCCCTGCTCGACCAGCGGCGCTAACCGGCCCCAGAACCGTCGTCGGCCCGGGTGTTGCCGTGAGAGTACCGGAGGTCGGCGCTGAGCAAGCCGGGATCGATAGGGTGCCGCTCACCGACAGGCCGCCGGTGACTTGCGCGGTATGTGTGTGTGAGGGCAGGTTGTTGATGAGAAGCGCGACGGATTCGTTGCCGCTTTTATCGCCTTGCACTATCGGACTAAGCCCTGCGCCACTGCCCGCGCCGACCGGTGAGCGTCCCTGCAGATCGGGCAAACCGAAAGTGTTTACCCCGTTGCCCCCAAAGGTCACACCGAGCAAGGCGAACAACGCGTTGTTCTGGCTGATCGACACGAGGGCGCCGTTACACAAAGCCCAGCCGACCGGCGCGAAGTTGAAACCGACCATGCGGATTTCTCCAAGATACGGATCACTCATGATGTTCCCCTGTTTGTAGTGAAGGATCGAACGGTTATGTCGCTGCGATGGACGACGGTTCCACACTGCGTTGGTAATGCATGACTGCGGTCAAGTTGGCGTGGCCATTGGCACTGGGCCGGGTCGGCGTCGCAAACAAATCCCACGACGCGCCATCGGGCGCCGTGAAGCGATAGGTATCCTGGGGAAGCCAGATCTCGGCGGGCAATTCGAAGGTTGCCGAAAAACTGATAAAGCTTGCATCCATCGCGATACCGGCCGGTGCAGCGACCAGGCGCGCCTCGACACGGTGACCATCGGTCGTTTCCAGCACGAATAGCTGGTTCAGCGATGCAATGAGCGCCTCATGGGTTGGAACAGCCTGCATTTGCCTCTCCCTGTTTCGTTCGCGGCCACGCTGCGAACGCCATGCAACCGTCGATTATTGAAAAGGGTTGCTTAAACCTTTTACCGATGCCCACGCCTCATCATCGTCAAAGGACATGACATCTCTGCGCATCAATTCGTAGACACCATTCTCGCCGGCTGGCACGAATCCGAGCGCGCGATAGAGCTTTCGGACCGGATTGTCGAATTCCACATACAACCGCATCGGCATGTGCTTGCGGGCCGCCTCGGCCACAATCGCGCGCATCAAGCGCGTACCGATGCCCGCGCCGCGATAAGCCGGCAATAACGCGATATCGATCAACTGCACGGTGTCACCATGCCAGTCGTGATAAAGCCGGCCGATGCCGCTTGTACCCTGCATGATGATGTCGAAGCGACCGCGCGGGTAATGCTGACGGTAATACGCGTGCTGAATCGAAAACTGACTGACAAGCAACGCCTCGACCTGTTCGACCGGCATCCCCGCGCTTACAAATTCCTGCATTCGCGTGGATGAAAACACGTCGCGAAGAAAATCCATGTCCGCATCGGTAGCGGCGCGTAACGCGATGTCATCATGCGGCGCACAAACGTCACCGTCCGCCGACATGCTTCCGGCCGATCGATCCAACCAAGCGTTGCGGCCATCCATCCCCATGGAAGCAGCCCGTCCCCTGTCCCTTGAACCCGGGAATCTACTCGGCTGATTGTTAAGGCGCAATCAAGAAGTCCGCTCCCTGCCTGGTTTGAAAAGCGGTAGGGAAACGAGTGGGTTGCCGCAGCGGCACGCGATACGTTCGCAAACAGCAAAATTCTAAAGAGGGCAATCGCCCATTGTGCAAACAATCGTTGCAACGCACACCAACCGGGCTGCTCCAGCAGCCCGGTTCGTGCCGTTATGCTGCTAAGGCGATCAATGCAATTCGTTGAGTGTCTGATCGCGTTCGACCTTGAACACCTTGGCCGGCGGCGTGATCGACTTCATCAGTTTCAGCTTGTTGTTCGTCTGTTGACAGGCATTGCCGCCCTGTACGAAGACGCCATCCTGTGTGCACTTCCAGTCGTAGAAGTTCTGGATACCACCGGCAAGTTGCAGACTGAAGTCGGTACTGAGTGCTCCCGCATCGAACGGCGTGCCAGCTTCTTCGTTCTGGAACCAGCGCATCCACTCCGGAGAGCCCACCGGCGGCACTTTGTTGGGCGCCTGGAAGGTGGGATTCATCGGTGACAGCTGCGGACTTTCTGCTGTCATGTGACAACTCAGGCAGGCGCTAACGGGATTGTCCACCGGGCCGTCCAGACGTCCATTCCAACCGAGGTGTGTCGGTGGCAATTCAGAGGTCTTGGCGTTGATCGCCGACTCCATGATGGTCGGATTGATCTTGGTCACCGTGGGCTGCTTGTTGGTGTAGTCGTTGCCGGTATTTTCCGGATCGTTGCCCCACATCAGGCCGACCGGTACCAGATTGTCCCAACTCGGCTTGCCGCTCATCTTGCCGTTGTATTGGAACGTTCCGAATATCCAACCCGTGCCGGGGATACGCGTATCGCGAATGGCGAAGTCCATTTGGATCAGTGCCACGTTCTTGATCTCGCGATTGGCCGAATTGAAGCTGTCGGTTACATAGGCCTGCCACAGCACTGGGTTGACCAGGAACGGAACCTGGGTGAGATCGACGTCTGCGAACAGCGGCTTACACACCACGGTGCCGTTGTGAAAGCTGTTCGGTTGCGACGTTACGCTCGGGTCGGGATTCTGCGGATCTTTCCACACCTGACCGATCGTGTATCCGCCGATGTCGTTATAGATACCAACCGCGAACGTCTGACCCGTGGTCACCTGCGTCGGCGCCAATTGTTGCGACTGGATCTGCGCCTCTTTGGTGAGCCCATGTATGCCTTCGCGTCCCAGCGGACCATAGTGCTGCCACGGAGCGTGATACCAATTGCGAACCTTATTCTTCTGCACGTACCAATCGCTTTCGACATTGCCTTCCAAGCAATACTTCTTTACGGCCTCTACGTATGGCCGCCACTGTTCGAAGTCGTTGCTGAGCTTTGCCGGCAGCAGTTTGAAGAACGCCGGAGGCGGCCCTGCTGGGAGTGTTTTCGGGTAGCTCTGGCTTAGTTGGAAAATCGGCCCTGTGTAGCTGGCGGGCGGCTGATATCCATAATCCGGGAAGGTGCCTGCATGAGCGGCACCCGTCATCATCACGAGCGCCGCAACGGCACTCATGACCCTGCCTTTTTCGAAAAGCATGATGTATCCCCTGTTGAACGTGTGATTCCCTCACACGAGTGTTACGCCCCTGTGCGGTGGCTCATCCGACAACGTCAGGACTGACCATTCGCGATTAAGCGAGGCATAACATCACTGTTCAGGCGTGGGGATCGCGTGAATTTCGCGCGAGCTACGTGTGTACGCGATTGACTTACATTCCCTGATGGCGACTCGACGCTTCACGGAATTTTTCAGTCGCTTGGACCAGTGCACGCCGCGTAGCGTTTGCCTTCAACCTGTAATACATCGTGCCCATCCACTGCGACACCGCCGATGTAATGCTCGGGTGAATCCAAGTCGATGTGTCCGTTGCCTGTGTGTTTGGACGCAGCGCCGCAGCTTACGTTCCACGCCAGCGCCGTACTCGTGCGATGTTCGCCGCTACGCTGGCATGTCGGGTCGGGCGCCATCACGTCCACGAAGGTTGCCCACGGATCCGCGCCGTCGTACAGGCATTTCCATTTCACGGTGACCTGCCCGGGATGGCCGTCCTTGACGGTGTGCAAGGTGATCTTCCACAAGCCGGGCATCGCCTGAAAGTCGGCCGGATCGGCATGCGCGTTGGAACTGATGGAGCTGGATGCGCCGAGCAGCAACATGGCGGCAATCGGATTGGACCAGCGGTGCAGGTGACTGACGGATCGTGCGAACAAGCTCATCGTGGGTATTTTCCGATTGGACCGGTCCAAAAACGACATACCCTGCCCGCCGAAGCGGGCAGGGTATGGACAGCAGGATACTCAGTTCTGTGTTGCAGCAGTATTTTGGCCGTACTGCCAACCGCGACCGAAGTCGAACATATCCATCAGATCGCCGATCGCCGGCGCGTTGACCGGCACATACGGATTGTTCGGGAACGCGATCGGGTTCGGCAGGTTGTCGCGGCTACGGCGCGAGATGGTTTCGTCCAAGCCCCAGTTGGCTTCGACGAATTTGTCGAAGGACACATGGTCGTAGTACGTGTGCACCACGCGACCACCAGTCGAGTACTTGGAGATCACCAGCAGCGGGATACGCGTGCCGTCGCCGAAGAAGTCGATCGGCTGCACGTAACCGGAGTCGTAGTAACCGCCGCCTTCGTCAAACGTCACCATCACTGCGGTGTTGTCCCACAGTTGCGGATTGGCCTGCACCATCTGCACGATCTTCTGCACATAGCCTTCGAACAGTTCCAGCTTCGACGAAGCCGGGTGGCCGTCCAGCAGTCCATCTGGTTTGGCGATGGAGACTGCCGGCAGCGTGCCGTTCTGGATATCGCTATACAGGTTATTGATGTCCTGGTTGTTCGCGCGCAGGGTCGGGTTGGTCATGACCTGCGTGGAATACAAGAACGGATCGCAGATGTTGCAGAAGGTGCCCGCTTCGCCCGCTTCCGTGCCGTTGGAGAAGCCTTCGCCGTAGTATTTCCAGCTCACGTTATGACGGGTCAGCAAGAGCGCGAGGTTCTGCTGCTTGGTCGGCGGGATGGTGTACTGATCGGCGCCCAGCGGTGCGGGCGTACCATCGCCCAGATACCCAGGGTTGTAATTGTTGACGAGGTAATACGCACCCGCTTTGCAATCCAGGCCGCGGAAAGTGCGATACGGCAGGCTCTTCAGATAGCCCTTGACCGCCGCCACGCCAGGCTGCGTGTCATCCGCGCAGTTAACGTAGGAGCCGCCGCTGTAGCCATCCTGCACCCACCAGTTGTTGGTGCCGGACTGGGCGTTCGGGTTTTCGATCTGGTTCTCCGGCGGCGTGGTCGGGTCACCGTTTGCATCGGCGTAATAGATCGCGTCGCCGAAGCCCAGCATGATGTGGTTGGCACCCGTGCCACCCATCACTGACTGGTGGAAGTTGTCGCTCAACGCATACTGCTCGGCCAGTTGCTTGAAGTAGGGCGCATCGCCCTGGGCCATGTTGAGGAACTGCATCGAGGTGGAGCCTTCGCCCGTGGTTTCATCCGTGAATCCAGCCGGTTGCGTTTTGCCATTGTTGCCGGCGCCCATGGTCACTTCCACCCATGGGAACAGGTCGGCGCGACAACCGCTGGGATTTTCGCGCGTGGCGTGGCTCACATTGCAATCGAGCTGCTGCCACATCTGGAAGAAGCGGTGCACGGGGCTGTTGGCGTAATCGTTGTAGCTGATGGACGCATGCATGTTGACCGGCGCATTCGGCAGCGTGGCCGGGAAGCGCGTGTCGACGACATCGTTCGGCAAGCCAGTGCCGCCTTCGGCGAGATACGGGTAATAGGCCGTCGGCAATGCAGGCTCGATGGCTTCCGCCGCTGCCGTCGAGGGCAGGTACGGCTGGGTCGGTGCGCCGCCCGTGTTCATTTGAGGGAGGTTGGCGTAGGCGCTCGTATGCGTGGGATTCACGCTGTAGTTGCCGGTATCGCTGGCCTGCCATTGCTCAGCCTTGGCAACATTAGGGCCGGGCGTGCCATCGGCCTTCACGATGCCTTCGGACAGCAGGTTATTCACCGACTGACCCGCCGGTGGCGTATAGGTGGCGAAGACGTGGTCGAAAGTGCGGTTCTCACCGATCAGCAAAATGACATGCTTGATCGGGGTGCGCGTGTTGTTGCTGGCGTTCGGCCCAGACTTCGGGCTGTATAGCGTGACAACACCGCCCGGCTGGGTGCTTTGAGCCGTCGCGGCATTCGCACTGAGACGTGCATCGTTAGTGAGTTGACTGGTGGTTTGCGCATTCGCCAAACCGACAATGCCGGTTGCGAGCGCACACAGTGCAAGGGGTTTTAACCCTGTACGGCCAAACTTCATAAGCATGACTGGTGTCTCCTGCTGGCGTTCCAAGAAGGCCTGCAATCGAGTAATCCCCCTGATTACTGTCTACGCGCGTGTTCCCCTCGCAGACTGCCGGAAGTGTGACCCTCGTACATGACGTAACGTTGGCAAGGGCGCGACATTCGAACCCTGTGTGATGACAGTGATGCGACAAGCGTGACGCCGCGCACCACTACTCGTTGACGCACGCTTTACGTATGCGCCGGCAAGACCTCGTAAGGCCGCATCATTTCGTTGTCTTCGTGCTCCAGGAAGTGACAGTGCCAAACGTAGCGACCGGGCTCGCCTTCGAAACGCATCGCAATGCGCGTGACCATGCCCGGATCGGCGCGTACCGTGTCTTTCCAGCCCGCTTCATGCGCTGGCGGCGGTTCTGCGGGGCCGGTATATGTCAGCGTACGGTGCGCATTCCACGCGAATAGATCGAAGGGGCGTCGGTCGATGATCTGAAAACGTACCAGATGCAGGTGAATCGGGTGCGCATCGCCAGTGAGATTGACGAAGCTCCAGATCTCGAGTGTGTTTTGTCGCGGATTTTCAGTGATCGGATCGGACCAGTGCTTGCCGTCGAGCAACATGGTCATCGCGTTGCCGTTGGCATCGTCGATTTCGTTCAAGGTCATCACGCGCTCGCGTACTGCACCGCCCGGATCGATGCGCGGCACCGCACGCAGACTCGCCGGGAGCACCGAGGTATCGCGACCACCCTTGTTGCGCACGCGAAATTCGACGATACCTTGCGCCTGATGACGCAACTGCACCGTTTGTCCGGCCAGACTCGAGAAGTCGACAACGACATCGGCACGTTCGGCCGGATACAGCTCGATGCGATCACGCTCGAGCGGCGCTGACAGCAAGCCTTGATCGCTACCCACTTGCTGAAATGCGCGATCGTGCGAAAGCGATAGATCGAAGAAGCTGGTATTGGCGACATTGATCAAGCGAAACCGGTATCGCCGTGGTTCCACCTCGAAATACGGAAAGATCTTGCCATTGCAAAGCGTGAGATTGCCCAGGCACTGCATCACCCACGGTGCCGAAGGATCATCGGAAACGGGGTAATACAACTGACCGTCCTGCGCGACCAGGCGATCGCAAAGGATCAGCGGTATGTCGTACTCGCCGGTTGGCAAACCGAGCGCTTGCTCTTCCGCATCGCGCACGATGAACGCACCGACGAGCCCCGCGTAAATGTTGAGCCGCGTAATGCCCATCGCATGATCGTGGTACCAGAGCGTGGCTGCATCCTGGTCGTTCGGGTAGTGATAGAGCGCGGACTGGCCCGATTCATACCAGTTTTCCGGATAGCCATCGGCACCTGCAGGCACGCGCGCGCCATGCACATGTGTCACCACGCGTACTTCGGGTTTGCTTTGCTCGGCACCGTGGATGTTGTGGTCAATCGGCAAAAAATGTTTCGTCGGCAGCGCATTGACCCATTCGACCAACAGCGGTTCGCCGCGTTTGGTTTCAAAAGTCGGGCCGGGGAATGACCCGTCGTAGCCCCATAGCGGCGTAGCAGGTACATCGCGGTGAAGACGCGCCTTGAACGCGCGCATTTCCATGCGGTAGTAAGGCAAAGTGCGGCCCGGATATGCCGGATGCGCGCGCTGTCCGGCAACACGCGCAATAGGCGGCACAGGTAGTGGATCTACGAAACGCGCGAGCGACGTCGGATTGATCAGCGGAACCTTCGGCGCCGCCAACGTTGGCATAGTGGTGCGCATCGGCATGACCATCGGCGGCGATGAGAATGCCTGGGCCGTGTGCCACATATCCGCAAACGCGTAGGTTCCGAGCACCGTGCCGGCCCCGCGCAGGAATCCGCGCCGCGTAAGCGTCATGACCGATCAACCTGCTCGCTGCGATTCGCAGCGACGAAAATGCAACGGCAGGCAGCGGACTGCCCGCGATCGTGAAGTGCGTGAGTCATTCAAGCACCCTACGTAGGCCAGATGACAAAAATGTGGCAGAGGCGCCACACATGCCGCGATATGTGAATCTTACCCTCGTCATTCCGGCGCAGGCCGGAATGACGAGCTAGAACAACAACGGACGCCGAAGCGCCCGTTGTCTTACCTATTACGATGTATGCGCGATCAGATCGCGTAGTACATCTGGAATTCCAGCGGATGCGTGCTGGCACGGTAACGCGTGACTTCCTGCATCTTCAGTTCAATATACGCATCGATGAAGTCGTCGCTGAACACGCCGCCGGCCTTGAGGAAGTCGCGATCCTTGTCGAGCGCGTCCAGTGCCGCGTCGAGGCTGGAGCACACCTGCGGAATGTTCTTCTCTTCTTCCGGCGGCAGATCGTAGAGATCCTTGTCGGCCGGCGCACCCGGATCGATCTTGTTCAAGATGCCGTCCAGACCGGCCATCATTAGCGCGGTGAAGGTGAGGTAGCCCGACTGCATCGGATCGGGGAAGCGCACTTCGATGCGGCGGCCCTTCGGATTGGATACGAACGGAATGCGGCAGCTCGCCGAACGGTTGCGTGCCGAATAAGCCAGCATCACCGGCGCCTCGAAGCCCGGCACCAGGCGCTTGTAGCTGTTGGTGGTGGAGTTGGCGAACGCGTTAATTGCCTTGGCGTGCTTGAAGATACCGCCGATGTACCACAGTGCCGTCTGCGACAGGCCGCCGTAAAGATCGCCGGCGAACAGGTTCTTGCCATCCTTGCTCAACGACTGATGCACGTGCATGCCGCTGCCGTTGTCGCCGACGATCGGCTTGGGCATGAAGGTAACGGTCTTGCCGTTCTGGTGCGCCACATTGCGGACGACGTACTTCATCGTCATCAGTTCGTCGGCCTTCTGCACCAGCGTATTGAACTTCACGCCGATCTCGCACTGGCCAGCATTCGCCACTTCGTGGTGATGCACTTCCACGCTCTGGCCGAGCGATTCCAGCACTTTGCACATATCGGCGCGCAGATCGCCCAACGAGTCGACCGGGCTCACCGGGAAGTAGCCGCCCTTCACGCCCGGGCGATGACCGCTATTGCCTTCGTCGTACTTGAAGCGCGAGCTCCATGCGGCTTCCTGCGATTCGATTTCGTAGAACACGCGGCCCATGTCGTTCTGCCAGCGCACGGAGTCGAAGATGAAGAATTCCGGCTCCGGACCGAAGAAAGCAGTGTCGGCGATGCCCGTGGATTTCAGGAACGCCTCACCGCGCTTGGCGATCGAGCGCGGGTCGCGGCCGTAGGCCTGCATGGTGCTGGGTTCCAGCACGTCGCAATGCAGGATCAACTGCGTGTGACCGCTGAACGGATCGAGGTAGGCAGTGGCCGGATCAGGCAGCAACACCATGTCCGACTCGTTGATGCCCTTCCAGCCCGAGATCGACGAACCGTCGAACATCTTGCCGTCCTCGAAGGTCGACTCGTCGATGGTGTGCGAGGGGAAGGTCACGTGGTGATGCTTGCCGAGCATGTCGGCAAAACGCAGATCGACGAACTCGACGTCATGTTCCTGGATTAGGTCGAGTACTTTTTTGGCGGCGGACATGGGGAAACCTCAACATGGGTTGGACAGCACGCGTGCATATTGGCAAGCTTTGTACCAATTGTAAAATGTGCTTTGAATCAAATAGATAGATCAAAGCAAGCCGGTTCCCAGGGGTCTATTTTGCATCAATATGGTGCAATGAAAGCTCGAAATTGGGGCGATTCAGGCCCATCCAGATAAAACCCCCGACGGACTCGTTTATACCCGGTCTTCATGTCCCGATATGCGCCAACGCCTCGCGCATCGGTGCCACCGAAATATTGATGAAGCCATCCAGCGGCGTATCCATTTCCAGAATCACATAGATCGCCCCCGCGGCTGAGAACGCACACATCACGAAGAAAAAGATCAGCGTGTTGTTGTGCGACGAAAACAGCCCGAATGCGGCGAAGATGATCGATAGCCAGGCCACCAGCACGACCAACAGCGCCGCGGGAATCGAGCCGCGCCGCTGCAGCAGCGCGAGCCAGCGCGCGGCGAACACATCGTCAGCCAGTTCCATGCAGCGCGACTGCAAGTGCTCTTGCAATGTTGTCTTTGGCGAAAGCTGCG
The DNA here is from genome assembly GCA_903970555.1 of Vulcanimicrobiota bacterium. Taxonomy (GTDB): domain Bacteria; phylum Pseudomonadota; class Gammaproteobacteria; order Xanthomonadales; family Rhodanobacteraceae; genus Dyella_B. Next base: position 83,928 of record CAJCJD010000008.1, on the reverse strand, counting down.
CCAGCTCGTGCTGGAAACGGTGGATCTCACCAACCATGTCAGGATTTTCCAGCTGCATCAGCTGCCTCTCTCGGCCGGACCCCAGCACGTCGATCCATTTCGCATAATTGATTTTCAACTCTTGCCGCAACGGCATCGTTTCCGGACCGTACTCGGCAAGATTGCGATCGAGCTGGATGATCTTGACGGCGTTGCGCACGAGATCGGCATTGACCGTGTCGAAGGAATTTTTCGCCGATGAGATCAGCAAACCGAGCACTAGCGCTGCGATCGTACCAATAAGGCCGGTAGCCAGCTTGATGGTGCTGGTCGATTCTTCGCTCAGATGATGGTCGGGCAAATGCATGCGCCACCACTGGCCCAGCATGGCCATGGCGAATACCCAGACGAAGACGACGAATGCAATGAGCAGATGAACCATGGGCCCCCGCAGGTGCAACGCGGTGTTGCGTCGTTCCCAAACAGTCCGTGATCACGACGATGCGATCACGACCCCCCGATATCCAGCGCGATGGTACTCCGCTCGGCAATCGGTTTTCGGCCTATCGCATCATGCGCGGCGCAGTGCTGTCTCTAAATGCCAGCCGGCGCCGAACAAGCAGTCATTGCGTACGCGTCACCGGCTTTTCGCGGACCGCCTGAAAGGGCTTACCCACGGGCATAGGCGTCACCTGGCACACGGATTCGAAGGGACGCTCGAACAACTCCCGCGCCCACTCGATGAACGCCTGCACGCGCGCCGACAGATGTTTCTTCTGCGGATAGACGATCCATACGCTTTTACCGGTGGAAACCGTGTCGGTCATGATCGGCTCGAGCTTGCCCAGGTCCAGCATGCACGCAGCCAGCACGTGTGGCGCCTGGATAATGCCGAGTCCCGCAACGGCCGCCTGGATCACCGACTCGCCATCGTTGATCAGCATATGCGCGTCGATGTCGACTTCCAGCTTGCCGCTCGGCGTATCGAACTGCCACTGGCGCGGGCGCCCGTTCGCGTAGACATAGTTGATGCAGCGATGGTTCTTCAGATCCTCGACGCTGGTCGGCGCGCCGTAGCGCTGCAGGTATTCGGGCGAGGCCAGCAGTACGTTCTGCAGGTAACCGATCTTGCGTGCGATCAGGCTGGAATCCTCCAGCTCACCCAGGCGAATGGCGCAGTCCACCCCTTCCTCATTGAGGTCGTAGGGGTAGTCGCACATCATCAATTCGAGCCGGATATCGGGATAGCGACGCTCGAAATCGCTCAGCTGGGGAATCAGCGCGGCCCGTCCGACGGAGACCGACATGCCTACGCGCAGCTTGCCCGTGGGCTTACGATGGGCATAGCCCAGCGCCTCAGTCGCTTCGGTGAGGTCGGCAAGGATCTCCTTGCAACGTGCATAGAACGAGGCCCCATCGTCGGTCAAACGCAGGGCTCGCGTGGAGCGGAACAACAGCCGGGCGCCTAGGTTTTCCTCCAATCGGGACACCGCACGGCTGACGCCAGAGGGTGTCATGCCCAACTGGGCGGCGGCGGACGCAAAACTTTTCGCCTCGACGACGCGGACGAAGGCGGATATCGCGGAAAAGTCTTCCATTACGCACCTCTATAAAGCGTGATCTGCAAATTATGCACCCATTCGTGATTGCGAGTCACGAGTGGAATGCGCAAGAAACGGATTTTCTAAACTGTACGGTATACCTAATATTCGTTCCCCTCAATCGTGCTGCATTGCGGCACGACCTTTTCCAGGGAGCGAAGTGATGTTGAAGAAAGCCATTCTTGCCGGCCTCGTTGTGGCCGCCATTGCCGGCAGCTGGGCCGTCCTAGACAGCCACGGCGCCCAGGCCCAGTCCGCAGCACCAGGCGGCGCCCTGCCCGAAGTCACCGTGGCCCAGGCCATGGTGCGGCCGGTCAGCGACAGCGCCGAATTCACCGGCCAGCTCCAAGCCGTCGACACCGTCGACGTGCGGCCGCGCGTGGGTGGATATGTGGACGCCGTCCAATTTAAGGAAGGTGCCGAAGTGCACCAGGGCGATGTGCTGTTTCGCATCGACCCGCGTCCGTTCCAGGCCGAGGTCGACCGGCTGACCGCCAATCGTGCGCAAGCGCAGGCGCAGCTGGGGCTGGCCCAGGCCAACGCGGCGCGTGCCAAGCGCCTGCTCGCCGCGCATGCGATCTCGCAGGAAGACGCCGACAGCATGAGCACCGGCGAGCAAAGCGCCAACGCCACCCTCGCGGCGGCAACGGCGGCACTCGCATCGGCCAAGCTCAATCTCGACTGGACGCAGGTACGCGCGCCGATCGACGGCCGCGTCAGCAATGCCCGCATCATGCCGGGCAACCTGGTCACCAGTTCGGATGTGCTCACCAGCGTGGTGTCGGTCAATCCCATCTACGTCTACTTCGATGTGGATGAGCAGACCTGGCTCAAGCTCGATCGCCTGCGTCGCGATGCGATCAAGAACGGTCACGCACCGCGCATCGAAGCGTCGATGGCACTGTCGGATGAGCAAGGCTACCCGCACATCGGCCGCATCGACTTCGTCGACAACCAGTTGCACGTCGGCTCCGGCACCATGCGCCTGCGCGCCGTGTTCGACGAAGAAAACGGCCTGCTGACGCCCGGTTTGTACGCGCACGTGCGCCTACAGAGCGGCGAACTGCGGCCGCGCTTGCTGATCGACGACCGCGCCGTCGGCACCGATCTCAGCAACCAGTTCGTGTATGTCGTGGATGCGCAGCACAAAGTGCAGTACCGCAAGGTGGACACTGGTGCGCTGTTCCATGGCTTGCGCGTGATCAACGACGGACTGAACGCGGGCGACGTGGTGGTGATCAACGGTCTGCAACGCGTGCGCCCCGGTGCCGAAGTAACGCCACAACAGGTTGCGATGGATTCCCGTCTCGATGCGCAGGACAAAGCGCTGGTTGACGCGGCCGCGACCGATCCCGATGGACATGATGCGCGCACGGCGCAGGCCAACACGTCTGCACCGAAGCGCCCGCAAGGTTAAACCATGAAAAACATTGCACAGTTTTTCGTTGATCGGCCAATCATGGCCGCCGTGCTCTCGCTGATCTTCGTGATCGCGGGCAGCATCGCGGTGTTCAAATTGCCGATCAGCGAATACCCCGAAGTCGTACCGCCCACCGTTGTGGTGCACGCCAGCTATCCCGGCGCCAACCCCGAGGTGATCGCCGAAACCGTCGCCACGCCGCTGGAAGAACAGATCAACGGCGTGGAAGGCATGCTCTACACCGCATCGCAGGCCACCAGCGACGGCACCATGACGCTGACCGTGACCTTCGCACTGGGCACCGATCTCAACAACGCCCAGGTGGAAGTGCAGAACCGCGTGTCGCAGGCGTTGCCGAAGCTGCCCGAAGAAGTGCAACGTCTTGGCGTGACCACGCAAAAGAGCTCGCCCGACCTCACCATGGTCGTGCATCTCACCTCGCCCGATAAGCGTTACGACATGTTGTATCTGTCGAACTACGCGCGCCTGCACGTAAAAGATCTGCTCGCCCGTCTCGATGGCGTGGGCGACGTGCAGATCTTCGGCGCCGGTGAATACAGCATGCGCGTGTGGCTGGATCCGCAGAAGCTAGCCCAGCGCAGCATGACTACCGGCGACATCGTGCACGCGATTCAGGAGCAGAACGTCGCTGTCGCTGCTGGTGCGCTGAATGCACCACCAGTGCCGGGCAACACCGACTTCCAGCTCAACATCAATACGCAGGGCCGCCTGAGCACGGTTGACGATTTCCGCAACATCATCGTGCGCACCGATGCCAACGGCAGCGTGGTGCATCTGCGCGATGTGGCGCGGGTGGAATTGGGCTCCAACCAGTACGCACTGCGCAGCTTATTGAACAACCAGCCGGCAGTCGCGATTCCGATCTTCGCGCGCCCGGGCTCCAACGCTATCCAGATCTCCAACGAAGTGCGCGCCACCATGGCCGAGCTGAAGAAGGAGTTCCCGCAGGGCGTCGATTACAGCATCGTGTACGACCCGACCGTGTTCGTGCGCGGTTCGATCGAAGCGGTAGCACATACGCTGTTGGAAGCGATCTTCCTGGTCGTGCTGGTGGTGATCCTGTTCCTGCAGACTTGGCGCGCATCGATCATCCCGTTGGTGTCGGTGCCGGTGTCGCTGATCGGTACGTTCGCAGTGATGTACGTGGTGGGCTTCTCGCTCAACGCGTTGTCGCTGTTCGGCCTGGTGTTGGCCATTGGTATCGTGGTGGACGACGCGATCGTGGTGGTGGAAAACGTCGAGCGCAATATCGAGCTCGGACTTTCGCCGCGCGATGCGACGCGACGCGCGATGAACGAAGTGACCAGTCCCATTGTTGCGACGGCGCTGGTGTTGTGCGCGGTGTTCATCCCGACCGCCTTCATCAGCGGCCTGACGGGCGAGTTCTATCGCCAGTTCGCGCTGACGATTGCGATCTCCACCGTTATCTCGGCCTTCAATTCGCTGAGCCTGAGCCCGGCGCTCGCCGCTGTGTTGCTGAAAGGCCATGACGCACCGAAGGATCGCTTCACGCTGCTTATCGATCGTGCATTCGGCTGGCTGTTCCGTCCATTCAACAAGATGTTCCATCGCGGTTCGGAACGTTATGTGGGTGGCGTACGGCGCGTGATTGGCAAAGGTCCGGTCGCCTTGGTGTTGTATGCCGGCCTGATCGGCCTGACCTGGTTCGGCTTCAACCACGTGCCGCTCGGTTTCGTGCCGGCGCAGGACAAGCAGTACCTGGTGTCGTTCGCGCAGTTGCCCGACGCGGCGTCGCTCGATCGCACGGAAGACGTGATCCAGCGCATGTCGGCCATCGCGCTGAAACAGCCTGGTGTCGAAAGTGCCGTGGCGTTCCCCGGCCTGTCGATCAACGGTTTCACCAACAGCACCAACGCGGGCATCGTGTTCGTGACGTTGAAGCCGTTCGAGGAACGTCGTGATCCGTCGCTGTCGGCCGGTGCGATTGCCGGTGCGCTGAATCAGAAGTTCGCGTCGATCCAGGATGCGTACATCGCTATCTTCCCGCCGCCGCCGGTACAGGGCCTGGGCACGATCGGCGGTTTCCGCATCCAGGTCGAAGATCGCGGTCAGCTTGGTTTCGACGAGTTGTACAAGCAGACGCAGAACCTGATCGCGCAAAGTCAAAAGGTGCCGGCATTGGCTGGATTGTTCTCCAGCTATCAGGTCAGCGTGCCGCAGATCGATGCCGATGTGGATCGCGAAAAGGCGAAAGCCGAAGGCGTGGATCTGGCCGACGTCGATGAAACGATGCAGGCCTATCTGGGTTCGCTCTACGTCAACGACTTCAATCGCTTCGGGCGCATCTATCAGGTGAACGTGTCGGCCGAACCGGGTTTCCGTCATGAGCCGCAGGACATCCTGCAGTTGAAGACGCGCAACGCGAAGGGCGACATGGTGCCGCTGGGTTCGTTCGTGAACGTGCGTCGCACGGCGGGCCTGGAGCGCGTGATGCATTACAACGGCTATGCCACGGCGGAAATCAACGGCGGTCCTGCGCCGGGCTTCAGTTCCGGTCAGGCGCAGGCAGCGATGGAAAAACTTGCCGCGGACAACTTGCCTAATGGCATGAGCTACGAGTGGACCGAGCTGACCTATCAGCAGATCCTCGCTGGCAACACGGCCATACTGGTGTTCCCGTTGTGCGTGCTGCTGGTGTTCCTGGTGTTGTCGTCGCTGTATGAGAGCTGGTCGCTGCCGTTGGCGGTGATCTTGATCGTGCCGATGGTGCTGCTGTCCGCGATTGCCGGCGTGTGGATGTCCGGTGGCGACAACAACATCTTCGCCCAGATCGGCTTGATCGTTCTCGTTGGCCTGGCGTGCAAGAACGCGATCCTGATCGTGGAATTCGCCCGCGAACGTCAGCATGAAGGCATGAGCCGTCACGATGCGGTGCTGGAAGCCGCTCGCCTGCGACTGCGCCCGATCTTGATGACCTCGATCGCTTTCATCATGGGCGTGGTGCCGCTGGTTACCTCGCACGGTGCAGGTGCGGAGATGCGTCATGCGATGGGCGTGGCGGTGTTCTCCGGCATGCTCGGCGTCACCATCTTCGGCCTGATCTATACCCCGCTGTTCTACGTACTGATACGCGCGGTGGTCGAACGCCGCGAAGCGCGCAAGAAGCAACATGCATCGGTAGTGCCCGCTTTGGAGGGCCATTGAGATGACACGATTTATTCGTAATACCGCCCTGTTTGCCGCACTCGCGCTGGCCGGATGCGCCAGCGTGGGTCCGGACTACAAGACACCGGCCACGCCAGCGGCGACGGTGCAGGGCGTGGACGCGGCGCGTGAAAGCGCGGCGCAATTCCAGGCTGCATGGTGGAAGCAATTCAACGACCCTGTGTTGGATACGCTGATCCAGCGTTCCGCGAAAGGCAGCCTGGATTTGCGTATCGCCGAAGCACGTCTGAAAGAGTCGCGCGCTTTGCTCGGCAGCGCCAAGTCCGATCAGCTGCCAACCATTAGTACCGACGTCAGCTATAGCCGCGCGATCGAGCAGGAACCGGGGTTCGGCACTCAGCGCGTGGCATACGATACCTATCAGGCCGGGTTTGATGCGTCCTGGGAAGTGGATGTATTCGGCGGCGTGCGTCGCTCGGTGGAAGCAGCGCGTGCCGACCTCGGTGCCAGTGAAGCGTCCTTGCGCGATGCGCAAGTGAGTTTGTTCGCCGAAGTCGCGCGCAACTACTTCGCGTTACGCGGCACGCAGCAACGCCTGGCGATCGCCCAACGCAATATCAACAATCAGGCCGATACGCTGAAGCTGATCCAAGCGCGTGCGCAAATCGGTACGGCATCCGAGCAAGATGTCGCCAGTGCCAGCGCGCAGCTAAGCGCTGCCAAGGCACAGTTGCCGGTGCTGGATACGCAGGCGCAAGGCTACGAATACCGCCTAGCCGTGCTGCTGGGAGAACGTCCCGGTGAACTGGATGTCGATGTCTCGCCGACCACGTTCAAACCGATTGCAACTGTGCTACCGATCGGCGATGCCGGCGATGTCCTGTCGCGCCGTCCCGATGTGCGCATCGCCGAGCGCCAATATGCGGCAGCGACTGCGCGGATCGGTGTCGCCAAGGCGGATTTCTTTCCGCATATTTCGCTCGGCGGTTTTGTGGGCTTTCTGGCCGGGCAGAGCAACAACTTCGGCAGCCCTGCTACGCGTGCTTTCTCGTTCGGGCCCAGCATTACCTGGAATGGCCTGAACGTGGAACGTGTACGTTCCAATCTGCACGCAAGCGAAGCACGCGCCGATGCTGCAGAGGCGAATTACCAACGCACCGTGCTAAGCGCGATCGAAGATGTCGATAACGCCGTGATCGGTTACAACGCCGAACATGCGCGCGTCGAGCAGTTGATCGCCCAAGCCGCGCAAAGCCGTCGCGCGGCTGATCTGGCGCGTATTCGCTATCAGGAAGGCGCTACGGGTTATCTCGAACTGCTCGATGCCGAACGTGTGCAGCTGGCGGCCGAGGATGATCTCGCCCAATCCGAAGCTGCGATCGATACGCGCGCGGTGTCGATTTACAAGGCGCTCGGCGGCGGTTGGCAGGCCTGTAACGATGCTCAATGCACGCAGGTTGCGGAGGCTGTCGCCACTGCGCCGTAACGCAAGCAGTAAGACGCACGTGAAACCCCAACCCCGTCGTCCCGGCGAAAGCCGGGACGACGGGGTTGGGCGGTTTAACGCGTTCTATCCGCCAACTGTCTTCAACGCTGCACCATCCGCGCGAACCACTCCCAGCCACGCACGCGCTCGGCAATCAGCTTCGCGCTCGTCAGCATCGGCACCGCCAGCAACGCGCCGGGAACGCCCCACAGCCATCCCCACACCAGCAGCCAGATCAAAATCGCGATCGGGCTGATACGCATGCGCCGGCCAAGGATCATCGGCGTAATCAGGTTACCTTCGAACGCGGTGACAACCGCAAAACACAGTGCAGGCAGCAATGCATGCGCTACGTCTTCGAAATGAATCAGGCCCACGAGCAGCAAGGTGGTGGTCGTGACGATGGCACCTACGTACGGAATGAAGTTGGCGAGCATCGCGACCGATCCCCATAAAAGCGGATCGGGCATATGCAAAAGAAACAACATGCCGGCCGTGGTCAGGCCGAGCGTCGCGTTGATCACGACGGTAGTGAGAATGTAGCGCGACACTTCGGTCTGGATACCGCGCACGATGGTCACAGCGTGACGCTTGTATCCAAAGTTTGGCGCGATCTCGACCAGGCGACGCAAGATCAGATCGCCATAGACCAGGAAGAAATACACCAACAACACAACCGTAAGTATCGCCGCCAATACTTTCGGCGCATTCGCCAACACATCCCACACGCTGATGGCGACATCGCCTGGGTTTTGCCCTGAGCTGGCCTGCGCCGGATGGCCATTTACCAGCGTCTGCGTTGCGCGGCCCGCGGCTTCGAGAGGCCGGGTGATGTGTTCGAGCTTGGGAATGAAACTGCGAATCGCCGTCGGCGCGCTATGCAACCACGTCACGGCGGGCTGCGCGAGCATACTGATGCCGGCACCGATGGCTGCAATCAGGGAAATCATCAACACGCTGGCGCCGAGCCACCGAGGTACGCGATGGCGTGTGCCGGCGACCACGATCGGATTGAGCGCAAGCCCGAGAAAGGCCGCCAGCACAAGCGGGATCACCAAGGCGCGCACGAGCGTGACGGTGTACATCAATGCCAGTATCAGCAGGGCATTGAGCATCATCCGAATTGCGCGCAAATGCCTGCGCAGGCGATAGACGCCCTGGGTGGTTTGCTTGAGCTGTTTGGAAGTGATCGCAGCGGTGGCCTTGGCCTGTGCTCCTGCCGCCGCCGACGCGTTGCCTGGTGGCGTCGCGGATTCGACGCCGCTCATGTATCGCTGCTGTCGTTATCGTTGCCGCCCTCGTCCATGCCCAATTCGGCGATCAGGCGCGTGCCGTGCGCCACGATTTCCGCGAGGCCGCCGCTGAGCATCGACACCAATCCCGGCACGCGCAATGGGCCGACACCAAGACTGCCCAGCACGAAACCCGCGCCGGCTGCCGTGCCGACCGTGGTCAGCGGATGACGATAACCGCGCTGCAGCAGTGCGGCGGCCGGCGTCGCTAGCTCATCGCGGTGAGCCGCCACACGTTCGCGTGCCTTTTTTACGTTCTCGATCTTTTTGAACAGGCTCATGACCGCTCATCCCCTTCCTAGTCCTGCCCTTTGCCGGCATCGACGTCCTGTTCGGCCTTTTGCAGGGTGTCGTTCATGATCGCACGCCACTCATGTCGCGTGGCAGGAAGGCTCATCCAGTGCATGAAGTGGCGAAACAGCATGATCGCTCCGAACAGGATCAAAGCTTCCAGCAGGGCCAGGACGGCAAACGCGAGGATCCAGGAATGGAGCCATTTGGCCAACAGTAGCCCGACCAAACCCAGTAGCGTCAGGCCGAAACCGACGCCGGCCACGGTGGCGACCAAGCCCGCCGCCAGCAGCCACGAGACGGCGCTGCGCGCCAACCCGAGCTCGGCAGCCAGCAGCTGCAACTGCGCGCCGAACAACTTGGGCAGCGCGCGTGCAACCTGGTTGAGTTCATCAAGCACGCCGCTCGGTGGCGGCACGGATGATGGCTCCGATGGCCCAGCCGTTTCGTCATCGCGCACGGAATCGTGCATCGCCCGCCCCCGTGCCAATGGTTAGCTTAACGACGCAGGACGCGGCCAAGTAGCCAGCCGGCGCCCAGCGCGATCGCCACCGCTTGCACGGGCTTTTCGCGCACGTAATCGCGCACTTCGTCCAGCCATTCGTCGGCGCGATCCTTCGCTTGATCGATGGCGGCACGGCCGCGCTCTTTGGCCTCGACCACCTTGTCGGTGGTGCGGTTGGCGGCATCGGCGGCCTTGTCGGTGGCGCGGTGCAGACCTTCTTCTACATGGTCGGCGGCGCGGTCGAATTTTTCCTTGCTGGTAGCGACGGCTTCGGACGTAGCCTGCTTGATGCGTTCGGCACCCTGGTCGATGCGTCCGTGGATGCCGTCTTCCTGCGCTTGGACTTCTTTGCTCATGACGTTCTCCGATGGCAAGGTCTTCACTCTAGCGGGTTACTGCGCCGTAGGCTGAACGGTCGCTACGCCGTTCAGCTAGCCCGCCGCAAGAATGCGATCACAGCCAGGATCAGGAACAGCACGAACAGTACCTTGGCGATCCACGCGGCGGTACCGGCGATGCCGGTAAAACCAAGGAGTGCGGCGATGACAGCGATAACCAGAAAAACCAAGGCGTAATGCAGCATGACGGCGCTCCTCGCGAAACGGGGGCGCCGATAACGCGCGCCCCGAGCATCATGTGCCACATCTCGTGCCGTCTGGGCGTGAAGGCAGCCCAGAGCGGTTTACACCTTACGATTACGTTACAACGCGACCACGTTCAGGCTGGCACGCTGGGATTGAGACTGTATGTCCCCGTGAGTACCGCTTCGGCCAGTACGTGTCCGGCAATGGCCGCGCGCAGTTCGGCGAGCGTGAAACCCGGTTGCAACGAAAGGCTCTGCGTATCCAGCGCATAGACGCGGAAGTGGTAGTGATGCACCAGTGAATCGTTCCACGGCGGGCACGGGCCGTCGTACCCCAGATAGGTGCCGCCCATGTCCGCATCGCCGGCGAACCAGCCGGTGTAGTCGTTCACGCCCTGCACGCTGCCGGGCGGACCGAAGGGCTGCTGTTTGCCGTGCGGCGTGATCTCGTCGCTGCAGGAGCCGTTCGACAATTCGCCGCACTCGGCTGGAATATTCGCCATCAGCCAATGCACGAATTCCCCACGCGGCAGATCGGCAGGCACGGTACGGCCTTCTTTGTTGACGTCGTCCAGCTTGGTCGGCACGTCGGTATCGATGCAGGTAAGCACGAAGGAGCGCGTTCCCGCCGGCGCATCCTTCCAGGCCAGATGCGGATTGTGGTTGTCCGACAACGCCACCGGCTTGCCCGGCTTGCAGAATGCAAACTCGGTGGGAATCGGCTTGCCGTGCTGGAAGTTGTCGCTGCGTAACTGCATGGGGAATCTCCGGGAAGTGCGGGGGAAGCTCCTCAACTGGGGACGCCGCGCAGGCGCCGCAAGTCGGGGCATGTCGCAGTATGAGCGCCAGCTTATGCCCAGGCCATGATCCCGTCGTGACAGCCCTGCTAAGGTAGCGGCCTCGCAGGAGGATGCATGAGCGAACTGGATGACCTGAGCACGCTGGTGCGTGCCGCGACACCCTTGCTGGTAATTGAAACGGTAGACGAACAACGGGTTATCGACTGCTTCCAGCATGTGATCGCCCAGGCGCTCTACCCGCTCTGGCGCTGGACGTTGACGGACGGCCTGGAACGGCTGGACTTCAACGGCCCCAGGGATCAGCAGATCGCACCTGATGCCACCGCCACGTTGACGGCGATCCGCGATGCTGAGCAACGCGGCATCTATCTGCTGTTCGATTTCCAAACCTGCCTGCAATACGCGATGGCGCAGCGGCAGATGCGCGAGATCGTGCAGCGCGAACGTTCGGCCGCTCACACGTTGGTGCTGGTGGGCGCGAAAGTCGAGCTGCCGCCGGAACTCGACGCATTGGCCACGCGCGTACCGCTGGCATTGCCTGACATCAAGGAACTGGCCGGCATTCTTCGCGGCGAAGCTGCCGCGTGGCAGCGCGAGAACAACCGCCCGCTACCCGTGGACAACGATGCAGCACGCACCATCGTGCGCAACCTGGTCGGCCTTACGGCGCAGGATGCGCGACGCATCGTGCGCAAGTTGATCTACAACGATGGCGCGCTCAACGCCAACGATTTGCCCGATTTGATGCAGGCCAAGTTCGACCTGCTCAATCGTTCCGGCCTGCTGCACTACGAATACGCCACCGCCAGCTTCGCCGATGTGGCCGGCGTCAGCCACGTGCGCGATTGGGTGCAACGGCGGCGCGCGGTCTTTCTCGATCCCAGCCCGACGCCTGCACTCGATCCGCCCAAAGGCGTTTTGCTGCTCGGCGTGCAGGGCTGCGGCAAGAGCCTGGCGTCGAAAGCCATTGCCGGTGGTTTCGGCGTGCCGCTGATTCGATTGGATTTCGGCTCGTTGTACGACAAGTACCAGGGCGAAACGGAAAAAAACCTGCGCGAAGCGCTTTCCAGCTGCGAAGTGCTGGCACCATGCGTGCTGTGGATCGATGAGATCGAAAAGGGGCTAGCTGGTGGCGGCGACGATGGCGGTGTCTCACGCCGCGTGCTCGGCTACCTGCTCACCTGGATGGCCGAGCGCAAGGCCAAGGTGTTTGTGGTGGCGACCGCCAATGCGGTGAACGAATTGCCGGCGGAGCTGCTGCGCAAAGGGCGCTTCGATGAAATCTTTTTCGTCGACCTGCCCCGCACCGAGGTGCGCGCAGCGATCTTTGCGATGCATTTGACGCGCCGCAAACTCGCGGTCGAATCCTTCGATTTGAACGCACTGGCGGAAGCGAGCGACGGTTTCTCGGGTGCGGAAATCGAACAGGCCGTGGTCAGCGCGCTTTACGATGCCGGCGGCAACGGTTCCTCGCTCGATCAAGCGACGCTACTCAATGCGCTGCACGGTACCAAACCGCTTTCCGTGTTGATGCACGAGCAAGTCGCCGCGCTGCGCGAATGGGCCAACGGGCGTTGCGTGCCGGCAGACTGATTTCGGCTTGCGTTGATTTATTTCAGGGACTTCCTCGCTAAGCCATCCGGTGCAGGATGGCTTAGCGACGCACACGCAATTGCGCTTCGATCAGGTCGGCAGTGACGATCGCGCCGTGTTCGGAACGCACGGCTTCCGCGCATCGCCACGCACACTGGCTGTAGTGTGCGTCTTCGAGCAAATCGCGCAACAACGGTATCGCCGTGTCGGCGTTATAACAGCTCGCGTGCAATACCTGCCCTACGCCCAGACGCTGCAACCTGGCCGCGTTGTCGAATTGGTCGAAGCCATGCGGCACAACCAGCATGGGGCGTCCGGCGCGCAAGGCCTCCGTACTCGTGCCGATACCGCCATGGTGCACGATGGCGGCTGCATGCGGGCACACCGCTGCGTGCGGCGCGTAGTCGACGATCCTTATTGTCGCCCGCAGTTGCGCCGGCAATTGCGCGCGCACGGCTGGCGTGCCTGTGAACAGCACAGCGCGTTGATTCAATCGTTCGGCCGCGTTGATGCTGGCGCGCAAGAAGCCCGCACCGATGTGCACAGCCGCCGAGCCCAGCGTGAATACGAGTGGTGGTGGTCCTTCGCGGAGAAACGCATCGAGTCCCGCATCGACCTTTGCACCGGGTTGTGCGTAATGCGCAAAGCCGGTGATGTGCGTGTGCATCGGCCAGTCGGGCTGCGCGCGACCGATCAGCGGCGAAAACAGCGCCAGCACGCAGTCCGGCGAATGCTGCCCGCGATGAAACGGATCGCCGCCCGATGACACGGCCGGCAAACCCAACTCGCGCCGGAACGCACGCACCGGCGCAGTCCAATGCCGTGTACCCAGCTCAAACACGTGTCTCAGCAAACGCACGCGCCACGGCGCATGACGCGTGAACGCATCGACCGCATGCATGCCCGTGGTCGGCGGATCGTATGCGGAGACGAAGCTCGCTGGCGCCAGCACCGCGGAAATCCATTGCAGCTTGTTTGCCGTGCTTAGCGTCTCGCCGAGGATCTGGCCACCGAACGCGAGGCTGGATGTCACGAGTACATCCGCGTCCTGACAGACAGTGAGCAGTTTGAAGTAACTGGCACGCACGTCGGCCGCGGCCAACTCGCGCACGACAAAATGCGGCCCATGCCGAGGATGGAAGGCGCGCGCGACGAATTGGGCCTGATCTTCCGGTTGCGGCATGTCACTGGCGTCGGCAAAACACAGCGCCGCCTGCTCGACGGTCTCGCGATGCATCGCGTGCGTGGCGATGGTGACGCGATGTCCGCGCGCATGCAGCGCCTGCCCCACCGCCAGGAACGGAAACAAGTCGCCGAGCGAACCGAAGGTGGTGATGACGATATGGGCGGTTCGCATGCTCGGAATGGCCGGAACGGTTGTTCCCAAGCATAGCGTGCGTGGCGTGGTTCTCTTCTATCCTGAAGAAGAGGCCGACCCGTCGTTACGCATTAGCGATGGCGTTGAAGCGCGCGGCGATGTAATCGTCGCAAAAACTTGTCATGTCCCAGCCGCGGATAAAGCCGCAGTGGCCGCCATAGTTGGCGATGTCCAACTCGATGTTCGGCGGCAGCTCGAGCTTTTCGAACGCGTCCACGGGAATGACGGGATCGTCACGCGCAGTGAGGATGGTGGCCGGAATCTGCATCGCGGCCAGCGCGTTGCCCGCGACCGAGTAGCCATCCAGATACGCCTGCAGCGAACCAAAATTGGTATGGCGCAGCACCAACGCTTCGGTGAGGCCGCGCAGGTTCTGCTTCAGTTCCTGCAGCTCGAAATATTCGCGTTGCGGAAAAGCGGCCTGTTTCGCGCGCAGCGAATGACGCCACTTGTTCATGAAATACGCCTGGTAGAACCACGGCGCGGTTTCTTCGAGCGAGAACAGGCCTTCGCCCGGATCGATGATCGGGCACACCGCCAGCGCGTAGCTCAGCGGAATGCCTAACGCCGGGGCTCGCAGCGCGACTCGCAGCGCGAAATTGCCGCCCAGCGAAAACCCCGCCAGCGCCATCGGACGCGACGGCCAGCGCTGCGCGATGTCGCCAACGGCATGCACCACTTCATCGATGCGGCACGAGTGGAACAGCGCTTCGTTGAGCCCGTGGCTATCACCGTGGTCACGGAAATTGAGCCGGAAAACGTCCCAACCATCCGCCAGCAAACGGCTGCCGGTCTGCAGCACGTAGGTGGAATCGACGCTGCCTTCCCAACCGTGAAACAGCACCGCCAGACCGCGCGCGCTAGCGTGATCTTTTTGCGGCGTATACGCACCGGTGAGGCGCACGCCGTCACCGCCGTCGACCACTACCGACTGCGCACCATCCAGCACCTTGTACGCATGACGAGGCAGCAAGGTGCGGCGCACGCCGCTGGAGGAAAGCATCGTTTGGATATGACCGCTAGTGAGCGGCCAGGGCGGGCGGAAATCCCGCCCCGAGGGCAACGTCATGCGGTGCGATCCTCCAGCGCAACGGCGATACGCTCGCGTGCCAGGTCCGCCATGCGGCGTCGACCGTCGGAATTCATGGGCACGGGCTCGAGGAAATGCACTTCGGCATCCATCGGCGCGCCACCAAGCATACGCAGGAAGTTCTGCATGAAGTTTTCGTCTTCGCGGAAACCGGCATCGATCAACCGCTTGCCATCGCGAGCGAAACGCAGCGCAACCGGTTGCACCGGCACTTCGGCGTCCACCGCGGCCTGAAAGATGCGCGCGTGGAATACCTTCAGCACACCGTTGTGTCCGGTGCCCCCTTCGGGAAACACCGCCACGGAACGGCCTTCGCGCAGGCGCTCGACCATCAATTGCATCACCGCGGCGAGCGAGTGATTGCTGCCGCGCCGGTGAAAGATCGTGCCACCGCTGGCAGCGAGCCAGCCCACCAACGGCCAGTCGGCGATTTCCGCCTTGGCCACGAAACACGCGGCGCGCTGGCTGTGTAGCAGCTCGATGTCGATCCAGGAGGTGTGATTGGCGACGAACAGCACCGGATCGGCCGCCGGTTGCCCCACCCGCACGGACCGCAATCCGAAGATGCGCATCAGCCCAGTGGACCAGGCGCGGATCATGCGATGGGTGAAGGGCTCGCGGTCGTCTTTCATCACGGCATGGCGATTCCAGGTCAGGATGAACCCACACAGCATGATGCCGAGCACGACGTGCAGCAGCAGCAGCGGGATGCGCCACAGGTAGCGCAACGGGCGCAGCAGGTCCCGGTCCGGGGTAGATACGGCTTCGATACTCATCAGTACATCATTTTAACGTTAGTCGGCCGCTTCGGGGGTACTAGCGTTCCAGTTGTTGCAACGGAAGCGAAGGCGAGCGCTTAACCGTGCGCAGAACGAAGCTGGAATTGACGTCGGCCACGGCGGCATCGTTCAACAGCTGGTCGAGCAGGAAGCGCGAAAAGTGTTCCAGGTCGGCCACATAGATGTGCATCAGGTAGTCCATATCGCCGGTGAGCGCGTGGCAGGCCACCACTTCGTCCCAGGCGGCCAGGCGCTGCACGAAGCGTTCAATCTCCGCCCCCTCGTGACGCGCCAGCTGAACCCGGACAAAGGCCTGCAGGCCCAGGCCGACCGCCTGCGGGTCGATCTGGGCGGCGTAACCGCTGATCACCTTTTCGGACTCCAATCGCTGCAGGCGACGCAGGCAGGCGGAGGGCGAGAGGCTGATCCGCTCCGCGAGCTCCGCATTGGTGATCCGGCCCTCGGCCTGCAGGACGGCGAGCATGCGCAGATCGGTGCGATCGAGCTCAGCCATTGCACGATTCCTCTACAAAAGCTCTTTAAGGCGAATGAATATTGCATGGTTGGCCATAAAGTCAACAATAAAACAACCACCATGCGGTGTGCGAGTCGTATGCTTTTGCACGCAGCTCCGACATGCCCCGGAGCACCGCCGGAGTCCCCATGGAAAACAACACCCCCCGCCGCGTCGAACACCAGCAGACTGATCGCGGTTACGTGCCGGTCTATGCCACCGGCGTGGTGGAACAGCCATGGGCGGACTACAGCCGCACCGACCACGAAGTCTGGGACACTCTCTACAAGCGCCAGCGCGAGCTACTGCCTGGGCGCGCCTGCAAGGAATTCCTGGCCGGCGTGGAACGCTTCGGCCTTGGCGACGGCGGCATCCCCAAGTTCGCCGATCTCAACAAAGTGCTGGGCGAGACCACCGGCTGGGAGCTGGTCGCGGTCGAAGGCCTGCTGCCGGATGAGCTGTTCTTCGATCACCTCGCCAACCGTCGCTTCCCGGTCAGCTGGTGGATCCGCAAGCCCGATCAGCTGGACTACCTCAGCGAACCCGATCTGTTCCACGACCTGTTCGGCCATGTGCCGTTGCTGCTCAATCCGGTCTTCGCCGATTACATGCAGGCGTATGGACGCGGCGGCATGAAGGCGTTCGGCATTGGTCCCGAGGCGCTGATGAACCTGACGCGCCTGTACTGGTACACGGTGGAATTCGGCTTGATCAACACCGACGAAGGCATGCGCATCTACGGCGCCGGCATCGTCAGCTCCAAAGGCGAGTCAATCTACTGCCTGGATTCGCCCGCGCCCAACCGCATCGGTTTTGGCCTGGAGCGCGTGATGGATACGCGCTACCGCATTGACACCTATCAGCAAACCTATTTCGTGATCGATAGCTTCGAGCAGTTGTTCGAGGCGACGCGGCCGGACTTCACGCCGATCTACGCGAAGCTCAAGCAAGGCGCGGCTCATGCGGCAGCGGATGTGCTCGTCAACGATCGCGTGTTCAATCGCGGCACGCGTGAAGGGTTTGCAAGCAACGCGGATGCGTAATCGGTAATCAACGATCCGACATCCCAGCGTTTGCTGTGATGTCGGATCAACGCAAGCGCCCATCAACGCGCGTGCGCATCCACCCAGGGTTTGAGAATGCCGATCCACAGCGCATAACCGCTGCGGTTCATATGCAGGCCGTCCGGTCCAAACCATTTCTGCTGTGGCTGGCCGTCCGCGCCTAGCATCGGCGTAAACGTATCGATGTAAGTCACATTCTTCTGCGTGGCCGCATACGCGCGAATGAGCTCATTCGACTGCTTGATCTGCGCCAGCAACGATTGGCGCGCCACGCTGGGCTTAATCGATACGAAGGCGATCGACACGTGCGGATCGAACGAACGCACCTTGTTGACGAAGGCCGCGAAATCATCGCGCACCTGCTGCGGCGTATGGCCGTAATACAGATCATTGTCGCCGGCGTACAACACGATGGCGCGCGGGTGATACGGCGCCACGATACGATCGGCGAAATAGGTGGAATCACCCAACTCGGAACCGCCGAAGCCGCGATTGATCACTTTCACTTCCGGAAAATCCGCAGCTACGGACTTCCAATGTTCAATCGAGGAACTGCCGATGAAAAGCACCGCCCCTTGCGGCGGCGGATTGGCGCGATCGGATGCCTCGAAGGCGGCAATCGCCGGATTCCAATACGAATGCGGGGATTCGCCCGCGCAAACAACGCATGACACCAAAACAAACAATAGCGATAGCAGGATTTTCATGATGCTTCCCGTGAAGGGCTCTCGTTGACAACGATGCGTGAGGCGGCAGCCATATCGTAAATACTCACGCAACAGCCATTTATGCTTCCGATCATAGTTCTTCGGATCGCATCATGCTGTGATTGCGACGAATTTGCACATGCGCAGCACTTGTTGCATGGCGGTGTCGGCGCAGTCGTCAACGCTCGATGAATCTAGCGAGGATGAGTCGTTCACGGCTGGCTACGTTTCACTTCGCTCACTTCAAGCACCTGAGCGATGCGCTTGCCATCCCACCGATAGATCAGGTGTTGTGCCTGCACGCAGGGCGCGACCACATCAGGGTAAAAAGCCGCGAGACATTCGCCACCTGCATGCCGCACGCTGTCGTAGACGACACCGTTGGAATCATCGTTGCGAAGTTCACGAGCTAGCTTGATGCTTGCGACATAACTGTCTGGATCATGCGCCTCGGGCCAGCCGCCGCGCAGATCGTGCAGTTTGCAATCGACGCTGGTGCGATAGCAGCGCATCTCGATATCGCACGCCGGCTCGGCCGTGGCAGCAAGAAACCGTTCGCGGTGATACACAGTCTCTTCCACCGCGGTGATGACCGTGCGCGCTGCATAAAACACGCCCCATGTCCCGTCGGAAAAACGGCTTCCTTCCGGATTGAGATGCGTGAACGCTGCCATCACCGGCGTGGAACCTGGGCCGCTGATGCGGCGCTCCGACGGCACCAGTCGCAACGTGTTGGCTTCTTCACGCAGACGCGGATTGGTCATCGCTTCGATCGCGAACACCGCATCCATGTCCGCGGGGTCGGCGATACGATCAAACAACCCGGCCGGCGGAAACCGGCTGGGAACGATGCGATAGGCCTGGCTCCAGCGAATGCGTCGAATGGGAGGCGTGTCGATAGGCATGGGGTATTCCGAGGCGCGAACCGCGCCGTTTTGTTCTTCCCTGTTTGCCTTTCAATGGTGCCGCAGCATGTTCTCGCCGACTGCGACGGTCGACACCGTTCGGAACGATGGATCAATGGCCGCCGCGTTGCGCATCCAGGTACTGACGCACCACATACAAGTCGGCCACATTGCCCGACAACATGCGCTCCAGCGCGGAATGACCACCAAACAATGCCGACTGATTCGGTTTGCGCAGCCACGCATCGGCCTGCTCCGGATCCGGAAACAGGATCTGCAACGCCTTGTAGATGCCCAGTAGGTAACTGATGCGCTCCAAGGTGTCGCGCGCCAACATGCCGTCCTGCTGGCGCTTCCACTTGTAGAAGGTGGATTCGGGCGGATCGCCCAACAGTTTGCGCTGCTCGGCGATGCGCAGATTCCAGCGGTCGGCAAGCTTGAAGAATGTCCGCAAGGCGGGGCCGCCGAGTTCTTCGGTAGGTGCCGTGCGGGGTAGGGCGTGGGCACTCATGGCTAACTCTCCCTATAAAGCTTGACGTAAGTCTACTTTATTGGTGAAGTTTTAGCCAGCCTACCCGTCGTCAGTGGGCGGCGCTGGGCGTGCCCGAGCAGGCGATGCTGTGCATCCAGGGAAAACCAAACTTTCCAGGGTGCAGGCCCATACAAACCACATCGCCGCGCTTGGCCTCGAAGTAGCGCTCGCTATCCACCCGCAGATTGGTGCCCTGAGTTTCCGGACCCCAGCCGGCCAGTTCCAGGTAATGCGAGGGTCCGCCCTTGCCGCGTACAAGATGCTTGCCCAACACTTCGGTTTGAAAGACCTGCGGTGGCTGCTGATCGAGCATACGGTTGCCGAGCGCCAGGAGACTCCCGCCGTACAACCACGCAAACGGCACAAAGATCAGGGCCGCCACTAACGCTTGTTGTGTCGATGCGGATGGCTTAGCAAACAAACCCATGCCGGCCAGCCATAGCGGCAGGCCCACGAAACCACCCCAAACAATGACGCCGCTCGAGTCGAGCAGGCCCGATGAATTCAACGCGAGCAGCACCAAGGTGAAGATGGGCATCATCATTGGCAACACGGCGACAGCGGCGTTGTTATTGTTCGCGCGGAACCATTGGTCTTTGTATACGCGCCCAAGCAAGACCGCACACCAAGGAACGACCGCGGCGAGGATAACCGCGGACATTGATAGGCCTGGAAACATCATCCCCGCGAAGAACACGATCATCGAGACGACCGTCAGACAACCACCAGCGGTTGTAAAAGCTTTGCGACGCCTGGCATCTTCGGCGATGCGTTCCGATGGCGTAGCCCCGAGCGTGGGATCGTTGCGGACGCGCTCCATGTCCTCTTTAGCGTCGATCTGCTTGAGATCTGGCAGCTTCGCGAACCACTCATCGAAACGGCTATCGAGTCCATAGGATGAGGGATCGATGGAAAAGGCCCCCCCGATTCTCGGGAAGATCATGGGGCAGTTGCCCTTTGTCGTGTAGCGTCGCCCTTTGATGTCACTGACACGAAGCACGCGGCGGAAAAATGGCTTGGATTGCTCAATCGCATCTTCGCGCAGCACGATCTGCGCCGTGAACGCCCACCACACCAGATACAACATCAACGACGTCAGACAGACGTCTATGCAAACCAATACCGGGCTGAGTGGCACATTCGGCGCCGCCAGCAAGGGTTGGAATGCCATCGCGCTAAAGCCTCCGGCGATGAACAGCGCAACGACAAGGGAAGCAATACGCACCCACGTCACTACGCGATAGACAATGGGATAACGCGTCGCCGAATACTGACCGCCCCAGACTGCTCCCTCAGACATTCCACACTCCCCTGTTTGGTGGATATTTGCGCGGTTATCCCGCCGCTTTATCGCTGCATGCTGTTGCCGGAACTCGCGGCATTGCCGAAGTACGGTTCAGGGCCGCCTTCTGCGATAAAGCGTTCGATGCGCTGTTCCAATACGGGTAACGGTACGGAGCCGGTGGCGAGAATCGTGTCGTGAAAGGCGCGAATATCGAATTTCGATCCAAGCGCCTTCTCCGCCTTCGCACGCAGTTCCAGGATCTTGAGATAACCCAATTCGTACGACAGCGCCTGGCCCGGCCAGCTGATATAGCGATCAACCTCGTTGGCGATTTCACGATCGGACAGCGCCGTGTTCTGCGTCATGTAATCGATCGCCTGCTGCCGCGTCCAACCGAGATGATGGATGCCGGTGTCGACCACCAAGCGACAGGCGCGCCACATTTGATACGTGAGATAACCGAAACGTTGATAGGGCGTTTTATAGATGCCCATCTCGTTGCCGAGAAACTCCGAGTACAAACCCCAGCCTTCGCCATAGGCAGAGATATAGCCGTTACGACGAAACGCGGGTTGATCGTGCTCCTCTTCGGCCAGCTCCAATTGCAACGCATGACCCGGATACGACTCGTGCAAGGTAAGCGCGGGCATGTTGTACAGCGGTCGTGAGGGCAGGTCGTAGGTGTTGACCAGATAGACATCCGGACCGCCACGGCCTGAGGTGTAGTACGGCGCGATATCCGCAGGCACCGGCACGATGGTGAAACGCTTGCGCGGCAGATGACCGAAGAATTTGCCGACTTGGCCATCCACTTCTTTCGCCACCCACGCTGTGCGATCGAGCAACTCCTGCGGCGTCTTGGCGTAGAACTGCGGATCGGTGCGCAGGAAATGCAGGAAATCGTCGAAGCTGCCCTTGAAGGCGGTTTCCTGCATGACTTGCAACATCTGCGCGTGGATCTTCGCCACCTGTTGCAGGCCGATGGTGTGAATCGCATCGGGATCGAGATCGAGCGTGGTGTATTCGCGGATCTGTTGTCGGTAGTAATCCTTGCCGTCCGGAAGCGACTCCGCGGCTAGCGTGGTGCGCGCCTGCGGCACGTATTCGCCGCGGAAGAAGGCCAGCAGTTTTGTATAGGCAGGAATCACGCCACCGCTGATCTTCGCGCGTGCATCGGCCTGGATGGCCGCTGCGGTCGCTGCGGGAATGTCCGCTGGCATGTGCTGCAGTGGCGCGTAGAAACTGGTTTGCGTCGGATCCTTCACATCGGCCACGGCGGCGATCGACACATCGCGCCCGGCCAACACCGCACGCGGCACGCTGAAGCCGCGCTTCAAACCAGCGCGCATATTGGCGATCTGCTGGTCGAAGTACGCCGGCACCTGGCCGAGACGATCCACGTAGCGGCGATAGTCGCTTTCGGTACGAAGCTCGTCACTGCCGAGGTCGTCGTTCAGTTCGCTCCAAAACGCCGAATCGCTGTTGAATGGCATCTGCCACTGCTGGAATTGCTGATCGGCAATGAAGTTGCGGATCTGCTCGCGATAGACCGCGTAATTCACCTGTTCGGCGGCCGAGAGTTGCTTTACGTCGATGGCGTCGAGCTGGCTCATCACCTTGCGCCACTCATCGAGACGTTCTTGCTGGCTCTTCGCATCGACCTGATCCAGCCGCCCATTGTTGGGTTGCGATTCGCCCGATGTGCTGATGCCGGACTGGCCGTTACGCCACGCCCACTCCTGCTGGTAGATCTGCTTGAAGCGTGCGTCGGCGTCCTGCTGCGCCCATGCCGGTAGGGTCAGCGCCAAGCCCAAAGCCATACAACCGATACGTGTTGCAGTATTCACTACGTTGGATTCCCCGTTGACGACGGCGCCGAACATGCCGACACGGCATCTTCCACGCTCCAGTTATTGAGCGCCTGTGGCGAAAGCTGGGGTAACGCGGCACGCAGGAGCAGGGCACGTGTGTCGTCTTTCAGCCGCGCCACGCGCAAGCTGATACCGAGAGATTGCAGCCAGCTCGAAAAATCGCCGAGCGATTCCAGTGCCGTGCTGTCCAAATCCGGCGATTCTTCCAGGCTCAGGATCACCTGCTTCACTCCGCTCTTCTTTTGCACCTGCTCGCGCGCCAGCGTCAGCACAGATTCGGCGTTCGCAAAAAAAAGCGGCTCCTCCGGACGCAGGATCAGGACACCCGGAGGCTGCACGGCATCGGGGTGCTGCGCGATGTCGACGAAATCGTGACCGCCAGCGAGACGGCCAAGCACGCTCAATCGCGCCACAGAGAGCTGGCGCAACAGCAATACCAGGCTGAAGGCAATCGCTACCAGCAGGCCGTTGAGAATGCCCAGCGACAGCACCGCAAGCACAGCAGCAAGCGCCAACAAGCGATCGCGCTTCCAGACAAGATAAGGACGAAACACCGACAAGCGCCATGACTTGCTCACCGCGTGAATCACGATGGCAGCCAATACCGCCTGCGGAATGCGCTCGATCCAACGCAGAAGCAACAGCACCATCAACAGCACGGCGGCGCCAGCAATCAGTCCAGACCAACGCGATTGCGCACCCGCGGCTTCATTGGCCGACGTGCCCGAATAACCCGCGCCCACAGGCATGCCATGCAGCAGGCCGCTCAGCACGTTTGCCACGCCCAACACCAGCAGATCGCGGTTCGGTTGCACCGGATCGTTGTGCTTAAGTGCGAAACCGCGAATGGAGCTGTACGACTCGGCGTAGAGAATCAGCAACAACGCAGCCGCCAGTTCCACGCTCGGCAGCCACTGACCGCTCGCCGGCCACGTCGGCACGCCAAGCGCCATATGCAAATTGATGGCACCGGTCAGCGACACGTTATGCGCGGACAGCCAGCCCGATGCGATCACGCCCAGCGCAATGACCAACAAGCTGCCCGGCAGGCGGCGCACCCGCTCGCACAAGAACAGCAACGCGAGCGCTATGAGCCCGGCGCAGAGCGTGATGATGTGAACCTGATTCGACGTTCGCACCAACTCCGCCACCAACAGCGGCACGAAATCACCGCGCAGATCGGGCCAGCCACCCAGATGCGGCAACTGCTTCAACGCGATTACGATCGCCAGGCCGAAGGTGTATCCGCGCAACACTGGTCGTGCAATGAGATGCGACAGACTTCCCAGGCGCGCAAAGCCGGCGATCAGAAAACAGACACCGCCGAACAGCACCAACGTCGCACCGATCGCCACTCGCGAAACGATGTCATTGCCCGCCAGCGCCAACGTTCCGGCGGCCAGCACGGCAGCCGATGATGAAGTCGATGACACAATCGCAAAGCGGCTTCGCCCGAGCAGCCCATAACAGACCAGGCCAATGAAAAGCGCGATGACGCCTGCTTGCGGCGGCATGCCGGCAATGCCGGAGTAGGCCACCGCTTCGGGCACCAGCAGACCCGCAATCGCCAGGCCCGCCAGCAAATCGGCGACACGCGCCGAGGTTGGGGCGGAGGTGGCGTTCATTGGATGATGACGCCACTCCAGCCCGGCAAATACGCCGTTTCATGCGCGTGTGCCAGCAGCAACGCGTCCTGCACCACCTTGGCGGTAATGCGGCCGTTCTTGAGTTTCATATGGCGCCGATAGAAATCGGCCCAGAGAAATTCCGAATAAGGCGTGGCGTCCTTGGAGTATCCACCGGCCATGCGCACGCGCGCGGCGAGCGTGCGGAATGGATCGTCCACCATGGTTTTCAGCGTGCCCGGGATGGCGCTGTAATCCTGCCGCTGGCCATGTTCGTCATACGGATGCGCCCAACGGTTGAACTCCATGGTGTGCCAGAACACCGGCAACTCCAGCCAGGAAAAATCGCGCTGGATCATCACCGGTACCGATTTCACGCCTTCTTCGAGCAGAGCCAGGCCAAGGTGATGGTGATCGACGATAAATACCTGGTTCTTCGGGCCCAGCACGCCAGGAAACCAATGCTCGGCGAGCATTTCCTTGCGCTTCTTTTTCCCGAGTTTTTCCCATATCCCGCGCTTCTCTACCACTTCGGCCTTGCCGACGGTCATCTGAGTAGGGCGCAGCTTGCCCGGTGCAATCGACAAAAGAGGGTGACGCACGCCTGACGACATGACCTAACTCCTTGGGTAGCCCTGGTTCGCGCAGGGTACCCGAAGCGTGGGCGTTGCGGTCACTGCCTCTCCCGGGACAGACGCCACGTATTGCTTATTCCAGCCCCGAGTAATAGCCACGCATGGCTTGCAGGTACGAGGTGAGGTTGCGATCGGGCGGGCTGTCGAACACTTCGCCGGTCTGCTCGATCTGTGCAATGCGGTCCGGGCGGAAATTGCGGAAATCGCGCCGCAAACGGCACCAGGTGCCCAAAGTCCATTTGCCGCCCCAGAAGGCCAGGCATAACGGCTCCACCTCGCGCTCGCTTTCGCGGCCCACTTCGTCGCGATAGCGCAGCCGCAAAACATGCTGCGCCTCGATCGATGCATGCAACTGATCGATGCGGGCGGCGAAAGCGATCGATTCTTCATCGCGCCAGATCGGCGCGTAGATGCGCGTGCGCGAAGAACGCTCACGCAATTCGGGCGGCAATACCGCTTCGATCTTCACCAGCGCCGCCTGCGCGCCGGCCGCCAGCCGCTCACCGGCAAAGGCACGTACGAAGCGCGTGCCGACCACCAGCGATTCGAGCTCGTCGGCGGTAAACATCAGCGGGGGAATGTCCGAGCCCTTGCGCAGCACATAGCCCACGCCAGCCTCGCCTTCGATCGGCACGCCCGAGAGTTGCAGGTCGGCCACGTCGCGATAGACGGTTCGCAGCGAGACGCCCAGTGTCTCCGCGAGCTGGCGCGCCTGCAGCGCAGTCCGGCGACCGCGCAAGGCGTTGATGATAAGGAAGAGGCGGTCTGCTCGACGCATGGATAGATGATCGCCCACGCAGCCGGCGCAGACCAGCATCCAAAGTCATGCACGACAATCGCAGCGCGTGAGACGGACATGGACAAGCCAGCGGAAAGCATGAGCGTCGATTCGTCTGCGGCGCTCAGGCCGCCTGTTGCGCGGCAAGTTCGGCATCTTTGGCCGCTGCACGCTGCATGGCGGGGCGCGTGATCACGCGGTCGATGTATGCGCGGATATCCGGTGTTTCCTGCACGATCTTGAACATCGTCATCCAGTGCAAGGCGCCGCCCCACAACACATCCACCGAGGTGAACCGCTCGCCGAGCATGTAAGGCCCTTGAGCAAGTTGAGCGGTGAGCGTGTTGAACACGTCATCCCATGTTCCGTAGGGAGAGGTGGAAGGCGGCACGGCATCACGCTTCGACGAGCGATCGACGACAGCCGGTTCAAACGATGAGCCGTAATAAACCAGCCAGCGCAGATACGGTCCGCGCAACGGATCGCCCATAGGCGGCGCCAGCCGTGCTTCCGCATAGAGATCTGCCAGATAGAGAAACACGGCCGGCTGCTCGGTGATCAGTGCATCGCGGTGACGGATCGCCGGTACCTTGCCCATCGGATTGATCGCTCGATACGCCGACTGACGCTGTTCGCCCGTCTTGAAGTTGAGCAGATGCAATTCATAGTCGGCATCGAGTTCTTCCAGCAACGAGAGGGTGCCGCCAGAGCGGCTTCTCGGTGCGTGGAAGAAAGTGATTTTGCGGTCAGCGCAGTCGGAGATAGTTGGACGCATGGCAGTTCCTTGCATCACAAACGCGGAGGTGAACTCTGGTCGGCTTATTTCGTGTCATTACTTCTTCAATGAATGCTTGCTCGCTTGATCCATCGATGCGGCAGCGGGTTCATCCGCTGCTGGCAACGATGAGCGAACGCACAAACCCACCACTGCTGCCGTCGCCGTGGCAACCAGGATGCGTCGGCGACCGGGCTCGAAAGCAGACCTGAGGTGGATCACTTTGCGGCCGCTCGGGGGTTGTGTTTTCTGCGGTTGCGGCAGGCGGTACTGCCCATCCATTAGCAAGCCGCGAAGATAGAGAGGCCGATAGGCGGCCAGGATGCGATTGACTAAATCGTTCATGACCAATTCCTTAAGCAGCCCGGATGGTTTCAGTAGCCACGCCGGGAAACCACGGCGGGGGAATGGCGTGCTTGAAGAGGCGATACCAATGATCGCGATCGCTGCTGCTGTAGAGATCCAGCGTGTGGATGACTTCGCGTGCGAACTCCACACTACCTAGATGACTTGCGGTAATCACGCCGCCATCGCTTACGGCGAGCACGTTCGCGTCGTACTGCTCACGTCCGCTGTAACTCGGCACTTCGCGACCGATTTGACCGACCCAGTTGCCGGTGTGTCGGCAGTGGTCGATCAGGCCGGCACGCGCCACGGCAAGCACGCCCTCATCAATGGCAGCCACTGGTGCGCCAGCCTCATGTACCCGACGCGTGAGCGCGGCAATTCGCTCGGCATGCGCAGGCAGCCATAGATGGCCACCAGGGAGAATCAGCAAAGCCGTGACGTCGAGATCGACCTGCTCCAAGGTGTCATCGGGCAGCACCCGCAGTCCGCTCATCGACGTGACCGACTCGCGGGTGAATCCCATGGTGCGCACCTCCCACTCCCCGGGCCGACGGATCTCGCTCAAGGCCAGCGCCACCTGCCAGTCGGCAAATCCCTCGAAAACCACTACATGAACCGTATCGCGCATGATCGTTCCTCCCTTTCGATGATGTGAGCTTGCGCGCCTGCTACTGCCAGCGTGTTGTCAGCAGCAGCGTGGCGACCGGTTCAGGCACACGACTGGCTTCCGTAAGGCGGACCCGCGAAAATGGCTGTCCCTTTGCCAGCAGATTCGCCATGAAGCCCATTTCGCTGATCCAGTTCCTGATCGAGGAACGCCGCGCCGGCCGCGTGAACGCCGAACTCTCGCTGCTGATCGAAGTGGTCGCACGCGCCTGCAAGCGCATCGCGGTGGCGACGAACAAGGGTGCCTTGGGCGGCGTGCTGGGCAACGCCGGCAGCGACAACGTGCAAGGCGAGGCGCAGAAGAAGCTGGACGTGATCTCCAACGAGATCCTGCTGGAAGCCAACGCCTGGGGCGGCCAGCTCGCAGCCTGCGCGTCGGAGGAAATGGAAGATCCGCAGCCGATCCCAGACATGTATCCGAAGGGCCATCACCTGCTGTTGTTTGATCCGCTCGATGGCAGCTCGAACATTGATGTGAATATCTCGGTGGGTACGATCTTCTCCGTGCTTCGCTGCCCCGACGGCATCACCGAGCCTAAGGCCGAACACTTCCTGCAGCCAGGCACCACCCAGCTAGCCGCCGGCTATGTGGTCTATGGCCCGGCAACGTTGTTGGTGCTGACCTTCGGTCACGGCACGCACGAGTTCACGCTCGATCGCGAAGTGGGTAGCTTCACCCTTAGCCGCCGCGATATTCGCATTCCGGAAGAGACCGCCGAATTCGCCATCAACATGTCCAACCAGCGTCACTGGGAACCGCCGATGCAGCGCTACATCGGCGAACTGCTGGCCGGCAAGGACGGTCCGCGCGGTAAGGATTTCAACATGCGCTGGGTCGCTTCGATGGTGGCTGACGTGCACCGCATCGTTACTCGCGGCGGCGTGTTCTATTACCCGCTCGACGCGAAGATGAAAAGCAAAGGCGGCAAACTGCGCCTGATGTACGAAGCCAATCCGATGGCCTTCATCATTGAACAGGCTGGCGGCGCCGCGACCACAGGGCGCGAGCGCCTTCTCGAACTGCAGCCGACGGGCCTGCACCAGCGCGTGCCGGTGTTCCTGGGTTCAAAGAAGGAGGTCGAAGTCGCCACACACTATCACCTAGTGGCGGATGGTGCGCAGGCGTGAGCCTGTCGTTGCATGAAGCGCGACTCAACGCATCGCGCTTCATGCAACTATGTCATTGGCCCGCGGCTGCCGTTGCGGTCGATGTAACGGCTTCCCCATAACGCCGCTGTCGCATCCACTTCGTGACGATCCACTTCTCACCACGCGTCACCGGCGAGCCGCCATGTAAAGTCATGCGGTCGAGTTGGTTCTTGCTATTGGTGTATTCGAAATAGACGGCTGAACCTTTTTTCGGTACGACTTCCAGGCCGATCTCGGGGAAGATGGTGGTGCCGCCCTCTTCCACGTCGTTCAAGTACATCACGAGCGTGGAGATGCGCTGGCCGCCGATGGTCATCTGCACGTGGCTGCCAGGTTCATCCGGCGGGAAATAGTCGAAGTGCGGCTTGTATTCGCCGCCCGTGCCGTAGTGAAGGACTTGCAAGCCTTCGCCGTGATCGACGGGCCAATTCATGATCTCGGAAATGCGCCGGTCGAGGCGCGTGATGAAAGGATCGGCGTTGAGCGCGAAGAAGGTGCCTTCGCTGCTGCGGTCGGCGATTACTTCGTGCTTGCCGCTGATCGGATCGACCGTGGTGGAACGATGCATCTTGTCGGCGGATAGACGAATGAGCTGATCGCATTCGTCGTCGCTGAGCACGCCCTCGAGCACCGCAACCACAGGGCGATTTACCCGCGTGACCACACGCACGTCGCGATCGGACGTGCGGATTAGATTGCCTTCAGGCAGGCGCTGTTTTTCGTAGACGTAACCGGCGGCAACTTTGGGCTGTGATTCGAACGGTGCGGTGGCCGGAGCGTTGTTGGTCATCACGCCGTTCACCGCCGCGCGCGCGAACACGGGATCGAAGCGGTTGCGCACCATGTCGTCGATCAGCGATTGCGGTGCGCAGCCGCGCGCCAGATTTTCGCGGATCCAATTTTGCCATTCGGATGGCAAGTGGGTGATGGCATTCATTGCAGACTCCCCAGTCCACAGTGGTGTCGATTCGGTGGCCTCACGCTGCCGACGACCATACTGGCAGGGCGCCACGGGCCCGATTGTGACTCCGTTTGCCGCCTGCGCGCGAGCTTGCCAGATCGCCCCCTCCCCTGCGTAGCAAGGGGAGGGGGCAAAAGCGCTCAGGCCAGGCCGTGGCTGCGCAGCAAGGCTTCCGGTTCGGGCTTGCGGCCGCGGAAGGCCACAAAGCTTTCTAGCGCGGGGCGACTGGCGCCCACGGCCAGGATTTCCTGGCGGAAGCGCTCGCCGGTGGCCGCATCGATCACGCTGCGGCCGTTGATGGCCTGCTCCTCGAAAGCCCCGAAGGCATCCGCGCTGAGCAGCTCGGCCCACAGATAGCTGTAGTAACCGGCGGCGTAGCCGCCCGCGAAAATATGGCTGAAAGCATGCGGAAAACGCTGCCACGCCGGCGGATGCAGCACGGCCACTTCGCGTCGCGCTTCTTCCAGCACTTCAAGCGTGCGTGCGCCCTTGGCCGGGTCGTATTCCAGGTGCAGCAAGAAATCGAACAGGGCGAATTCGAGCTGACGTACCAGGAACAGGCCGGCATGGAAGTGTCGCGCCGCCAGCATGCGTTCGAACAACTCGTCGGGCAGGCGCTCGCCGGTTTCCCAATGCTTGGCGAACAGATCCAGTGCCTCGCGGTTCCAACCGAAGTTCTCCATGAACTGGCTGGGCAGTTCTACCGCATCCCATTCAACCCCATCGATGCCGCCGACGGAAGGCAGCGGCACTTCGGTGAGCAGATGATGGAAGCCGTGGCCGAATTCGTGGAACAGCGTCAGCACGTCGTCGTGCGTGAGCAGCGCGGGGCGTCCTTCGGTAGGCGGTGCGAAGTTGCAGGTGAGGAATGCCACCGGCAACTCCGATTGCGCGCCGTCGTCGAAACGCGCACGGCATACATCCATCCACGCGCCACCGCGTTTGCCGCTGCGTGCGTAAAGGTCGATATAGGCACCGGCGAACACGCGCCCGTCCGCATCGGTGACGTCGTAGTAGCGCACGTCGGGATGCCACACATCAACGCCGTCGCGCGGACTAAGCGTGATGCCGTACAACCGATGCACTAAACCGAACAGACCGTCGATGACAGCAGGCAGCGGGAAATACGGCTTAAGTTGTTCTTCGTCCAGCGTGTATTGCTTCTGACGCAGTTTTTCCGACGCGTACGCGATATCCCAGGATTCGATGTTGTCGAGCTTGAGTTCGGTCGATGCGAAATCACGCAAGGTAACGAGTTCCTGCTGCGCGACAGGTTTTGCGCGTGCGGCCAGATCGCGCAGGAAGGTCAACACGTCGTTAGGCGCACTGGCCATCTTGGTGGCAAGCGACTCTTCCGCGGCATTGGCGAAGCCGAGCAGCTGTGCCGCTTCATGCCGCAATGCCATGATCTGTTCGATACGTGCGGTGTTGTCGTATTTGCCGGCGTGCGGGCCCTGGTCGGACGCGCGGGTCTGATAAGCCCAGTAGACGCGCTCGCGCAGCCCACGGTTGTCGGCATACGTCATCACCGCCTGCACGCTCGGTTGCTTGAGCGTGACGAGATAGCCTTCCAGTTGTTTTTCCTTGGCGTACTGGCGCAGCACCGCACGGCCGGATTCGGGAATACCGGCCAGATCGCGTTCGTCGGTGATTTGTTCGTACCACGCATCGGTGGCATCGAGCACCGCGTTGGAAAACTCGGTGGACAGCTTGCTCAGCTCCACGCCGATTTCGCGGAAGCGCGAGCGCGCGGGTTCTTCCAACGCTACGCCGGAGAGCTTGAAGTCGCGCAGCGCGTGTTCGACCAGTGCGCGTTGCGGGCGGGTTAGCGTGGCGAAGTCCGGCGCATCGGCCACCGCCTGCACGGCAGCGTAAAGATCGCGGTTCTGTCCCACTTCGATGGCATGGTCGGTGAGCTTTTCCTCGGCCGGCCCATATACCTTGCGCAAGGCCTCGCTATCGGCCACCGCGTGCAGATGCGAGACCGGCGACCAGGCGCGCGCGATACGCTGCTCAAGCCGCTCCTGCGGCAGCATCACCGACGCGAAATCGTGCCGAGCCCCTGGCGCGGTTAGTGCCTCGATGCCAGCGCGGCTGTCGGCCAGCAGCGCGTCGATCGCCGGCGTCACCTGCTCGGGGTTGATCTGCGAAAACGCGGGCAGCGCGGTTTCGGCCAGTAGCGGGTTGTCTTGGCTCATGGGAACTCCTCTAGACCTGACAGCGTGCTGGCGCCCTGTACCGAAATCAAGCGGGAAGACGTCACGATCGTCATCGGGCGCGGGCGAGGCAGACCGCGTCATCGCAAGCGTCGTACCATCGCGCGCATGCTGCCTGCCGATATCCCCGCCCTAGTCGGTCGCATCCCCCTATTCGCGCATCTGAACGACGCGCAACGGGCGACGCTGGCCGGACACCTGCGCTGGATCTGCCTGCCCGGCGGCCAATACCTGTTCAAGGCCGGGGAGGTGGCCGAGGCGCTGTATTTGTTGCGCAGCGGCAGCCTGGGCGTGTTCGACGGCCCCACCCACATGGTGCGCCAGGTTTCCGCGGACGATTGCGTGGGCGAGGTGAGCCTGCTCAGCGGCGAGGCCTTGCGCTATAGCGTGCGTGCGTTGCGCGATTCGGAATTGCTGCGTCTGGACCGCGATCTGTTCGAGCACCTGATCGAGCGCCACCCGCGCGCCATGCTCGGCGTGGCGCGGCAGGCGATGGATCGATTGCTGCGTCGCGAACGCCATGTGGAACCGCCGGACAAGCCACGCACCTTCGCCATCCTGCCGGTCGACAACACCGTGCCGGTACGCGGCCTGGCTATCCAGCTGGCGCAGGCGCTGGAAGCGTATGGCAGCTGTGTCGTGATCGACGCGGAGCACGGCGCCAACCGCGGCAGCGATTGGTTTGCCGAACGCGAGGCGCAGGCGCGTTTCGTGATCTACCTGGACAGCACCGGCGACGTCTCGTGGCGACTGCGCTGCTTGCGCCAAGCCGATGTATTGCTGCTGCCCGCGCCAGCGGCGCAAGCGGCACGACCCTGGCCGGAGGCTGCACCAGGGCATCCGGCCAGGGTGCGGCATCGTCCGCGTCATCTATTGCTGATACATCCCGCTCATCGGGTGATGCCCGGCTCAGCGCGCCGCTGGCGGGCGCAGTTCAGTGGCGAACTGGAGCATCACCACGTCTGCGGCGAGGCGGATATTCCACGTATTGCCAGGCTGATCAGCGGCCATGGTCGCGGCCTCGTTCTGGCGGGCGGCGGTGCGCGTGGCCTCGCACACCTTGGCGCACTACGCGCGCTGCGCGAAGCAGGACACGAGTTCGATGCCGTCGGCGGCACCAGTATCGGCGCGATCATCGGCGCCGGCGTCGCCAACATGTGGGACACCGACACGATGTCGCGCATCTTCTACGAAGCCTTCGTGCGCGGTAAACCGCTGTCCGATTGGACGCTGCCATTCGTCGCCCTAACGCGTGGGCGGCGTGCCGCGATGATGTTGCGGCGTGCATTTGGCGCGATCGATATCGAAGATCTGGAGCGCCCGTTCTTCTGCGTCACCACCAATCTTTCCGGCGAGGGCAGGGTGGTGCATCGGCATGGCCCGTTGTGGCTGTGGCTACGTGCGAGCAGCTCCATTCCCGGCATTTTGCCGCCGGTGTTGCACCACGGGCATGTCTACGTGGATGGCGCACTGGTCGACAATCTGCCCACCGATGTAATGGCCGACGATGGCATTGCGCACATCACGGCGGTAAGCATTCGCGCCGACATCCACTTGCACGCCCAGACAGAAGAATTCGCCACGCCGCCGTGGTGGCGGTTGTGGATGCGCCAGCGTCGCGGCATCGGCTGGCCCGGTCTGGTTTCCACGTTGACCCGCGCGGCGATGGTCAACAATGAGGAAGCCGCCGTGCGCTGTCACGAATATGCGGATCTGCTGATCACCCCGCCGCTGGAGCATGTCGGCATGCTTGACTGGAAGGATTGGCAGCGCGCGGTGGATTCCGGCTACCAGGAAACGCTGCGTGTACTTGAAGCGCGCGAACGCGGAGGCCTGCCTGGCGACAACGAGAACCTTACAGTCGCCGGATAGAATGCGCGCATGAACCATCTACGTAGTTTCAAGGGCATCATGCCCACGCTCGGCGCTCGCGCCTATGTCGACCCGGCCGCCACGGTGATTGGCGATGTGGTGTTGGGCGAAGACGCTTCGATCTGGCCCGGCGCGGTGCTGCGCGGCGATGTGCATTACATCCGCATCGGTGCGCGCAGCAATGTGCAGGACGGCGCGGTGGTGCACGTCACACACGATGGACCGTATTCGCCTGGTGGCTTTCCTACCATTGTCGGCGAAGGCGTCACGATCGGCCACGCCGCGGTGATTCACGCCTGCACGATCGAGGATTACTGCTTGATCGGCATGCATGCCACCGTGCTCGATGGCGCCGTGGTGAAGAAATATGGTTTCGTCGGCGCGGGCAGCGTGGTACCGCCCGGCAAGGTGGTGGGCGAGCGCGAGTTATGGCTCGGCAATCCGGCCCAGCGCGTGCGATTGCTCACTGATAAGCAAATCGAGCAATTGCATTACTCAGCCGATCATTACGTGCGCCTGAAGGACGTCTATCTCGCCGGATAAGCGCGTTTTTAGCTCGTCATTGCAGCGCGGGCCGGAATGACGATGGCGCTTAGTTGGCGCCCTGGCCGCCCGAGGCTTGCTGCGCCTGGATGCGCGCCGCTTCGGCTTCATGCGCGCGGCGTTCGATCACCCGTTGCGCATCGAGCACGCTGCCCAGCAAGGCCAGCTTGTAGTTGTGCGCGTCGTACATGCGCAACAGCAATAGCTCGCGTTGCGCTTCGTCGAGATCGCCGGAGTTGATGGTGCTTTCGACAACATCGCAGGCAGGCTTGAACGCGTCGCGCATGCGCTGTAGGGCAATCACATTGCTCGGATCGAGCTGCAGCACGCTGAAATAGAATTCGTACACGTTGCTGCCGACGGGCGCGACCAGATGCTGGTCGTGATACGCGGCGTCGGCCAGCCCCAACATGATGCCTACATCGCTGCCGTCGTTAGCCGTGTGGCCGGTCGGCTTGGCGCTCATGGATGCATGGGCGTACCAGAAGCCGCCGATGACGATCAGCACGACAGCGGCCAGCGCGACAAACAACAACCCGCGCCGATTCGGTGCGGAGAAAAGGGAAGAAGACATGACACCTGCGCGCTTACGTGGGCTTGAAAGGCAGCCGCCTGGGTTAGGACGACTGCCGCTATCGCGCGAGGTTAATGGTGTCAGATGTCAGCAAAATGACTGAGACTGTCGATTGTGACAGCTACGCCGCGTGTCAGTGGAAGTCGCCACCGATGATGTGCCCGGTGCTATCGAGCTGCGGAAAGAAGCGCGTGTTGTCGTAACGGATTTCCATTGTGCTGATGGTGCCCGGCAGCATCAGTTGCACGCCCGGATACATCGCCTTGAACTGTTCCTGCGTCGGATGCGTGGCGACAAACGCCTCGAAGCCACCCATATCGGTGACGCCTTTCTTATCGACCCGCGTTCCGTCCGGACGCGTGGCGTGATGACAGCCGCCAAGCGCGACAGCCACGCCAAGGACGGAAAATGCAAGCAAACGGGTACGCATCGGTAAGACTCCGTGGAACGAAAAATACTTAGGTCAGCTACCGATAAAACTAACATGCCGACGCCCCCTCGCCTATTGGAGGGGGCGCTGGCCGTTCATCACCAGCCCAGCAAGGTGTCGCCGTTGTAGGGCGAACCGTCTGGATGGGTAAACCAGAACACCCGGTTGCGCTGACCCGGGCAACCCTGGCCACTGCTGTAGGCGGTGACCGTGTTGTTTGCCGTCGTGACGCTGCTGCGGTAGCAACCGCCCAGCGAGTCGCCAAACGTAAAGGTTTGCGATGTCTTCTGGCCGCTGTGACTGGTGATGTTGAAGTTGGCGTCCAGGTTCAGGGTGTCGGCGGCGTCCACATGGTCATGCACGTCGGCCGAATAGAGCGAAAGGCCGCCCACTCCCAAGGCTGTGTGCTGCTGATAGCCCTGATGCACCGTGGTCACCAAGGTTACGCCACCGCTCGCCGGAAAAAGCTCATCCACATCCACATGTAGCGGATACCGATAGTGCGAACTGAATTGACCGGTGACAAATGGACCCACCGTGCTGCGGCTCACCCCGTCCACGGATGTCAACTGATCGCTGGTCTGATCGTAAGCGGCCGAAGTGATGTCGAAACCCTGCGTGTCGGCGAAAGACACGGTCTGATTCACCGTGGTATCCACGCGGCCGTGCGAGGTATTCACATAGCCTTCGATCACGAAGTGGCGACTCAAATCCGTGGTGATATTGCCGGTGACATTGCCGGACGAATCCTGGCTGAGCGTGCTGCCAATGGTTGGTGTGGGCGGCTGGCTGACCAAGGTGTTGCGTACGATCTGACCGCTAACCTGTTTGGCGTGCGCATCCTCATAAACCAGCAAGCTCGCCGTGGCGGAAAAATAGTTGTTGGCCCCTTGCACGCTTACCGCAACCTGATGCGGCGAACCGTTGCTCAGCACACCTGCAAACGGCGTGAGGTCGACGCGGTACGGCATAAAGTTCAGCGTCTGCACGCCAGGCGTCGGTTCCCACATGAACAGGTCAATGCCACCGGTGT
Source organism: Vulcanimicrobiota bacterium (assembly GCA_903970555.1). GTDB lineage: Bacteria > Pseudomonadota > Gammaproteobacteria > Xanthomonadales > Rhodanobacteraceae > Dyella_B. Next base: position 47,501 of record CAJCJD010000008.1, on the reverse strand, counting down.
AGATCCACGGATACACCGGCGCTACGCCTGCCGGTTGGCCGTCGATGCTGATCTCCGCTTCGCGGAAATTGCCGCCACCGCATTCTTGCGTTTCGCTGGTGTACTGGTCAGGCACGCAGGTGTACCAGAACTCATCGTCGTTCTGGCTTTGCGTGAACACATCCAGATATGCGCGCTCCACGTTGCGCGGTAGCGTCAACGTTGCCGTGAGCTGGCTGGTCGAATCGTTCAACGCCACCGTGCTGCCGATCGGATCGCTGCCCAACGGATACACCGCATCGGGCACTTGCGCGGCGGGCGCCACGGCAGACGCCGGATAGAACAGCAGGCGCGCGCTGCCGTTGATCACGCCGGTATAGGTACTGTTGACGATGTTGCCGATGAAGACCTGGCCCTGACCCGCGCTGCGGAACAACGCGGTGTAGTCGGTGAGGTCACGCTCCACATGCCAGCTCTGCGCTTCCGTGGGATCGGGCTCCTGCGTGGTACCGAAATAAAGGTTCACGCCACCCAGGAAAATGGTGGCCGTGCGGTCGTACTGGATACCAGCGGTGACCGAGAAATCCCCTTCCAGCACCACCTTCGACCAATGCGTGCCGCAACTGGCGGGCGGCGTGTAACTGAAAGGTCGCGGACTGTAATCGTTGAACGTGTCATTGCTGAAAAGCTGCACCACGCAAGGCTGGCCCGGCGGGCGCGGCACGGTGGGATCGGCGACGGTGACATTGGTCGAACCCACGGGACTGCTAGGTGGCGCGGCTTCGACGGCACCGGCTAAAAACAATGAGAACCCGGCAAACGCCAGGCAGCGACTGAATTTCCCCTTCGGCAACATGCGCTTACCCCCGCAAATGGTGCCCCCTGTCCAATCACGCTAGCACGATCTGAAATTTAGAGATGCCAAATTGCCAGACCCGGCAGTCGACGACCGGCGCAAGGCGATTCAGACGGCGCGGATCGCCGAAAAGACTGCAGCGGTTTTCATCGGTGGGCTGGATGCAGCGCACACCAGCGGCTTGCCAATGGACACGATCAGGCCCCCGACTGATATACCATTTGGCCTGCTACCGTTCGGTGGCCGTAAGCGTTCACGTCAACCAACGCCCAATTCAGCCGCTGCTCGTTCGAGCCGTGGTTGCTGGGTGTTGTGTGGCGTCTGCAATGCGATACATCCTGCGACCATGCTCGGGAATCGAAGCGGCTCTCTCTCTGTGGAGTCTGCAATGCTTACTGTTTCCAGCACAATGAAGTTCAATCACATCAGCTTTCCTTCGCATGATGTGGATGCGACTGCATCATTTTTTGTCCGTCATCTGGGTTGTTCCGTTTCGGGCTTCGGCACTAGCAAGATCCTGAAGCGACACGATTTCGATATCGTCGTCGAAGACGCTACCGATCGCGCCGTGCAATGGCCCGAGAACTTCCATATCGGGTTCGAATTGCCCAGTGCTGCCGATGTCGCCGCCATGTATGAAGATTTCAAAGTGGCTGGCGTCGTGTTCGAGACCGACGTGATCCAACACGTGCGGGGTTCGCGCTTCTTCTGCCAGATTCCTGGCGGCGTCTTGGTTGAAATCAATACGCGGGAGGATGCGGCCGAAGCCTACCGGGCCGGTTTTGGCCGGGCGTAAAAGCCGATGAAAAGCGGGAGGCGTCTGGCCTCCCGTTTTTTATGGCGCAGTGAGCTTCTCCATTTTGTTCAGCCAAAGCATGGCCTGTTCGCGGTCATTGCCACACATCTCCGCTGACGGTTGTAGGCGGCCGCAGAAGCCTGGACGCTCAGGTTTGCCGAAGATCTGGCAACGGTTGTCGTCGGTCAATTGGATGCATCGAACACCGGCTGGCTTGCCATTAGGCATGCCCGGAATCGGCGAGCTGATGGATGGAGCGATACAGCACGCTCCGCAGCCGGCACGACAATGCATGCTCACGCGCTGCGCGCAAGCAACGACTGATAGACCGGCTCGGTATCGGGCCGTCTGCCATGCCACAGTTCGAACGCATCGGCCGCGGTTTCCACCAGCATGCCCAGGCCGTCGTAGGCGTAACGCGCACCGGCCGCCTGCGCCCAGGCCAGGAAGCCGAATGCGGATTTGCCGTAGCCCAGGTCGTAACAAAGCGCCCGCGATGCGGCCAGCGAAAACGGCAGCGTGAGCGATTGCCCCAGGGTGCCGGCCGAGGTGGCATTGACGATCAGGTCGTAGCTGCCGATGTTGCCCAGATCTTCCCAATAACGCGTATGCACGCGCGCTGGTTCGCCAATTGCGTCAGCCAGCGCATCAGCCGGATCGGGCGAACGATTGACGATGGTCAGCGTGGCCACGCCCGCATCGAGCAGCGACCACGCCACGCCACGCGCCGCGCCACCAGCGCCGAGCATCAAGGCATCGTGACCGCGCAGATCGATGCTGTGGCGGTCGGTGAGATCGCGCACCATGCCAGCGCCGTCGGTGTTGTGCGCGGCAAGGCGGCCGTCGGCAAGACGCGTGAGCACGTTGGCGGTGCCGACACGCAGCGCAGCCTCCGTGCGTTCGCTGGCCAGCGCAAACGCGGCGGCTTTATGTGGCAACGTCACATTCGCGCCACGGCCTTCTTCGTCGTCGAAGAAACGCCGCACCGTCTCGGCGAAATCGGCGGGTGATGCATCGATCGTGCGGTAGTCCAGCGCGATGCCGAATTGCTGCGCAAACGCCTGATGGATCTGCGGCGAAAGACTATGCGCGATCGGATGACCGAAGACGGCGAATTGGCTGCGTTGGGACATGCGGGGCTCCTACGGGCCCTCCATTGTACTTGGCCGAGAAGCTCAGCTATTTGCCTTGTAAAGCCAAGGAGAGGCCGGGAGGGGTAAACACACTTGCAGGAAAGCTCGGGGTCGAGAGCCAACCCGTCCCCAGCCCTCCCCTACGTCGCAGGGGAGGGAGTTTCTGCGCAATCGCAATCTGTGAGATCGACGGCCGGCAAGCTTTGTCCATGCCCGAGACGGAGTCCTCTCATGCGTCAACCCATCATTGATACCGATCGTCGCTCGCGGCTGCTGGCCGCTTCGTTGCTATGGCTGTGCGGCGGCAGCCTGTTGCTGCTGAGCACCTTGGTGCCTGCGCATACCGCGTTGTTTGGATGGGCGCCGATGTTCTGGCTGCTGTGGGCACCGCTGGCCGTGACGTTGACGCTGGAACCGAAGCTGCCGCGCCAGTTGCTGGCGCTGCGCCGCTCGCGCCGTCGCAATACAGCGCATTTGATCTGGAATTAAACGTCTTCCGCTTGGCAGTGGAGCTAGGTGCGGCCGGAGTGCCGCAGAGGGATGTTCACCGGCTTGGTAAGGGACAGGTCGCTTGTCGGTGACCGGCGCGATGGATCGCGCACACGGTTCCGGTTTGCTCAAGGATGAGTGGGCCGGAACAACCCGATTAGTTGGTAATGCCCAGCCGCTTGCGTTCCATGCGGCGCAGGAACTCCTGCATGATGCGTCGGTAAAGATCTTCGCCGAGATACGCGTCCTCGACACCGGCATCGATCGACGGGTTGTCGTTCACCTCGATCACCACGGGCTTATCGCCAACCTGTTTGAGATCCACGCCGTACAAACCGTCGCCAACGGCGCTGGTGGCCTTCAACGCAAGCTTGACCACTTCTGCAGGCGCATCGCGTGCCGGAATGGTTTCGAAACCGCCCGATTTCGCCGTGCCTTTCGCGCCGTGGTTGTAGATCTGCCAGTGGCCGCGCGACATGTAGTACTTGCACGCGTACAACGGTTCGCGATTGAGCACCCCCACGCGCCAGTCGAATTCGGTGTAGACGAATTCCTGCGCCAGCAACAGCGCGCTGTGCTGGAACAATTCGCCGGTGGCTTTTTCCAGCTCGTTTTCGCTTTCCACTTTGACCACGCCGCGCGAGAACGAACCGTCGGGAATTTTCAGCACCAACGGAAAACCCAGTTTGGTGGCGACTTCTTTCAGGCCTTTGGTGTCATCGCGATAGAGAATTTCAGTGCGCGGCACCGCGAGCTTGCGCGACACCATCAGGTCGTTGAGGAAGATCTTGTTAGTGCAGCGCAGGATCGAACTGGGATCGTCCATCACCACCATGCCTTCGCGTTCTGCGCGATGCGCGAAGCTGTAGGTGTGGTTGTCGCTGGCGGTCGTCTCACGAATGAACAGGCCGTCGTATTCGGCCAGCCGCTGGTAATCGTTCTTGCCGATCGGATCGACCTCGATGCCGAGTTCCTTGCCCGCCGAGATGAAGGACTTCAGCGCCTTCTTGTTCGACGGCGGCATGGCTTCGTTCGGGTCCACCAGCATGGCGAGGTCGTAGCGATACAGGCGCCTTGTACGAGGCTTGCGCCATAGCTTCTTGGAGAAGCGGTCCAGCTCCGTGGCGAAGGCGTCTTCCTGCGCATCATCAAGTGTGTGCAGGCCGACCGGCTTGATCGACGCGATCTGCCACACACGCTCGCGCTCAAATTCGATACGCAGCAGCGGGCAGGGATACATTTCGAACACCTGCCGCGCTAAGTCCTGCAGCGCGGGGTAGGCGGTCTCACCGAAATAGACCAAGGTGCCGAAGTCGGTGGTGTCGCGCCCGCCCGCTGGCAGGAAGTGGGTGAGCTTGGCGTTGAGGTCGTCGATGGCCAGGCCATAGAGCGAACGTCGGCGCAGATCGTTCACCGTGCGCACGGAAGGCATCACGCGATGCCCGCGCGCTTCAGCCAGCAGCGAGACGTAATAACCGGTGCCCAGGTACTTGTAGCTGCGGCACAGGTTGATCACATGGGTGCGCTCATCGTCGCCCCCCACCGGTTCGCGTAGGTAGTCCATCGCGGTAACCACGTCGACGGACGGATAGTAAGAGCCCCAATCGGAAGCTTTCTCGACGACGATGACGAGTCGGGTCATGACACCTCAAGTGTGGACCGGCAGGAAAAACGTCGTCGCGTAGGGGAACGAGGCGGCGCAGCGCAAGGCGGCAGTGTCTTGCACCAAGGCGAGGTGCACAAGGGCAAGCACTGAAGCTGACGTAAACGTCGGGCCCGGCGACGGCGGCTATCGCGTCGCCAATGACCTTGGCGGGATGCTTTCCCGCGCTCGGTGCACTACAGTGCCGCGCTAATTCGAATCCTACCCATCCGCTTACCCGCGTCCGGCCCGCTACCGGCGCGCAAGACGAGAGCCCCTGATGACCCCATCGCCAGCCACCGCCGCCGTGCGGGTGCGCAGAGCCGAACTTTCCGATCTCGATGATCTGGTCGCGCTGGAGCAAGCCACTTTCGATAGCGACCGGGTGAGTCGCGCGCAATTTCGACGTCACCTGGATAGCGACTCGGCGCTCGTGCTGGTTGCCAGCGCCAACCGTCGCCGCTTTCTCGGCACGGCCCTGGTGTTTTTCCGCAAAGGCAGTCGCAGCGCACGGCTGTATTCGATCGCCAGCCTGCCCGAAGCGCGCGGTAAGGGCGTCGGCACGGCGCTGATCGAGGCGGCGGAGGCCGCTGCACGCCAGCGGCGTTGTCAAGCGTTGCGGCTGGAAGTGCGCACTGACAACGAGAGCGCGATCCGTCTCTATGAGCGCTTGGGCTATCACCGCGTCGGTGCGATCGAGAAGGGCTTCTACGAGGACGGCACCGACGCTTTCCGTTTCCTCAAGGCACTGGCTTAAAGCCCTCGCAAAGGGATGACTTCAGAGGTCCTCGGTAGTCGGGCGTAGATATCAGCCACCCAGCGGCTGACCGATGCGTTGCTCGGTTGCGTCGTCCGGGCGCGCTACCAGCGCACCGGTGCGCATCAAATCCACGCTGTAGTGCCCACCATCGATCAGCGGCAAATAGGCGCCGCTGCCGAACAGCGTATCCACGCCGGGTACCCAGCGCGGGTACTGCTTTCTCAGGTCCAGCAGGTCGGTCGAGCCGGCCTGGTTGAAATCGATCACGGTGCGCGGCGCGTTCATTTCCTGGCTGGCGTCGTCGTAGCGGCCAGACACACGATCGAGCCGATAAAGCGGCGGCAAGCCAGCCAGCATGGCGGGCAGCTTCCACTTCAGCACGATGGCCTCGATCCGGAAGTCGTCGCCCGCGAGCATCACTTCGCGCGTGTCGCCATCGGGCCAGGTGAGGGTGAGTGCCCAGCGTTGCGGCGAAAGAATGCGCGAATCGATCTGCACCACGGGCGCTTCCTCGCTGAGGAAGCGGTAGCCGCGCAGCGAGACCGCCACGCCGGCCAGAAGCAGGCCCAACGCGGTAAAGACCAACAGCAGCAGCGTGTGTCCCGTCGCGGCGAGGGGGCGGCGCTGTTGCACGTGTTGGCGCGCCGCCATCAGCTGGACCAGCGCAATAAGCAGGATCACCCCGGCCAGGATGGCCAGCAAGGTGGTCGGCAAACGTAGTAATTCGTTCCAGTTCATCGGGTACTCCACGTGCCGCACATCCCTTTGCGGTCAGGCGCACATGATAACGGTGCGGCGGTCGTATCCGAACGGCTTGGCTATACTGCGGTGGTTCCCCGAGGATTTTGCATCATGCGCCGATCGATCCTTCTGCTACCGGCTTGCCTCGCTCTTGTCGCGATCGCCGGTTGCGGCAACAAAGGTCCGTTGTACATGCCACGGCCCGCTCCAGCGCCGGCCCCCGCGCCAGCACGCCCTGCATCGACGCCTGAGCCGGCGCATGCGAGCACGGTGGCGCCGGCGTCCACAAGCACGGCCGACGCGCCAGCTAGCTCAAGCAGCGTGATGACCAAGCCGCTCAACGGTGGCTAACGTTAGCGGCCGCATGCAATGACCCTGCGTTTTTCCAAGATGCATGGCAACGGCAACGATTTCGTCGTGGTCGAAAGCCGTGACGGTCCGCTTGCGCTGGACCCGTCCATCATTCGCGCGATGGCCGATCGTTACACCGGCATCGGTTTCGATCAGCTGCTGAGCGTGGAACCTCCGCGCGATGGCGTCAGCGCCTTCTATTACGGCATCTGGAACGCTGACGGTTCGCCGTCGGGCCAATGCGGCAACGGCGTGCGCTGCGTGGCGGCGTGGTTGCATCGCGCCGGTGCGTTGGCCATTGGCGAGACAGTGCAGATCGAGAGCCCTTCGGGACCCGTCCTGGTGCGTTTGCTCGGCACCGACCAGGTCACCGTGGATATGGGCGAGCCGATCTTCGATCCGAGCCGCATTCCGTTCGACGCACCGCAGGCCGCCGACCGCTACATGCTCGACGTGAACGGCCAGCCGGTGGCTATCGGCGCGGTCTCCATGGGTAATCCGCACGCCGTCGTGGTCGTGGACAAGGTGCCTTCCGAGGCCATGTTGAGCCTGGGACCTGATTTGACCGGCCACGCGCGTTTCCGCGAAGGCGCCAACACCGGTTTCGTGGAGAAGCTGGGCCCGCAGCATCTTCGTTTATTTGTGCACGAGCGCGGCGCCGGCTGGACACAGGCCTGCGGAACCGGCGCCTGTGCCGCCATGGCCGTGCTGCGTCAGCGTGGCGAGGTAGACGCGCGGGTGCAGGTCGATCTGCCCGGCGGCAGCCTGCGTATCGATTGGAACGGACCGGGCGAACGCTTGTGGATGACCGGCCCGGCCGCGTTTGTATTCGACGGCGAGTGGTTGGGTCTATAACGCGGTGATTGATGCGCAGGCGCGTCCATCGCACACTCGGGCCTAGCGGCTCGCCGCCCTACGTTTCCGGCTTGAGGTTTCGCGCATGACCAACGCCCTGCTCGACGACACGATCAAAGCCAGCGATGTGGCCGCGTACCTGCGCCGGCATCCTGACTTTCTCAGCAGCTACCCGGAGCTAGCCGCGCTGCTGACCATGCCGCGCGAGCAAGGGGCGGTGGCTTCCCTGGCGGCCTATCAACTGCAGACGCTGCGCGACAAGAACAGCGAGCTGGAACGAAAACTGGTCGACCTGACCGCGATCGCCGCCGAGAACGAGCGCTTGATGCAACGCGTGCACGATCTCAACGTCGCGATACTGCGCGCCAATACGCCGGCCATTGCAGCACGTAGCGTGGTCGCCAAGCTTTCCGACGATTTCGGAACCGATCAGATCCGTCTGGTGCTGTTCGGCGATATTGCACTACCGCCGGCGGATTGGCTGCTGCACGAACCGAACGGTCGCGCAGCTATCCCCGAGTTCGCCGATTTCATTGCCCATCACGAACCGATCTCGGGACGGCTTTCGGCCGAACGCCTGTATCGACTGTTCGGCCAGAATGCGCCGGAAATTCGTTCCGCCGCGGTGATGCCGCTCGGCGAATACGGCCTGCTGGCGATTGGCAGCCATGATCCGGATCACTTCCAGCCAGGCATGGGCACGACGTTCCTTAAGATGATCGCCGCGACCGTCGCGGCGGCATTGGCGCGTCTGCACGACGGCGCCTGAGCGCATTGGTGGACGCTCAAAACCAGATCGACACATGGCTCGCGCGGCTAGCCAGTGAACGCAAAGCTTCACCGCATACGATCGACGGTTATCGCCGTGACTTGTCCAAATTGTTGCGCTTCATGCAAGCGCAGCAAATCGCTTCGTTTGCCGCGCTGGAACCCAACCGCATGCGCGGCTTTGTCGCGGCCGAACATCGCGCGGGATTGTCGCCGAAGAGTTTGCAGCGGTTGCTCTCATCGTGCCGAAGCTTGTTCCGTCAACTTACGCGCGAAGGTTTGTTGGCACACGATCCGCTCGCCGGCGTGCGCGGTCCGAAGGTGCATCGCAAACTACCGCAAGTACTCGATGTCGACGAAGCCACCGCGCTGGTGGAAGGCGATGGCGACGATGGGCTTGCCGTGCGCGATCGCGCGATGCTGGAGTTGTTCTATTCGTCCGGCCTGCGTCTTTCCGAATTGATCGGCTTGCGCTGGCTGGATTTGGATCTGGACGCCGGTGAAGTGCGCGTGCTGGGCAAAGGCCGTAAGACGCGCATTGTGCCCGTAGGGCGTCATGCCATTACGGCATTGCGCGCGCTGGGCGAGGCGGAAGGTCGCGAATCGGAATCGCCGGTTTTTCGTGGCCGCCATGGCGCGCCGATCAGCCCGCGTACCGTGCAAACGCGCATGAAAACACTCGCCATGCGCCAGGGTTTCGCCAAGCACGTGCATCCGCATTTGCTGCGTCATACCTTCGCCAGTCACATGCTGGAATCGTCCGGCGATTTGCGCGCAGTGCAGGAGTTGCTCGGCCACGCCGATATCGCCACCACGCAGATCTACACGCATCTGGATTTCCAGCACCTGGCCAAGGTGTACGACGCCGCGCATCCGCGCGCGCGGCGCAAAGGGTCGTGATCTTTAGCTAGTCCCGCGCTTTTGCTCGTCATCCCGGCGCAGGCGGGGATCGAGTGTCAATTGAACGTGCGAAGCACTCAAGACCGATTTTGTGTGCTGCGCACGCGTACCTCGCTGGATCCCGGCCTGCGCCGGGATGACGGGCAAAAAGACCAGATGATCCTGAGATCGGCTTGGAATTGGACGCAGCGGCCCCACGTTTCCGGACTAGGCTTCTTTCGGAGATTTCCATGGAATCGTTCCATGCCACCACCATCATCTCGGTGCGCCGCCACGGCCGCGTCGTGATCGGCGGCGACGGTCAGGTCACGCTCGGCAATACCGTGATGAAGGCCAACGCGCGCAAGATCCGTCGCCTCGGCAAGGGCGATGTGCTGGCCGGTTTCGCCGGTGCCACCGCCGATGCGTTCACATTGTTCGAACTGTTCGAGCAGAAGCTGGACAAGCATGGCGGCAACCTCACCCGCGCCGCCGTCGAAATGGCAAAGGAATGGCGCACCGACCGCCGACTGGGTCGCCTGGAAGCGATGCTTGCCGTCGCCGACAAGGAAGCCTCGCTGCTGATCTCCGGCAACGGCGACGTGCTGGAACCCGAGCACGGCCTGATCGCGATTGGCTCCGGTGGACCGTATGCGCAATCGGCGGCGTTGGCGTTGATGGAAAACACCGATCTGGATGCGCTCGCCATTGTCGAGCGTGCATTGAAGATCGCCGGCGACATCTGCATCTACACCAATCACAACACCACCATCGAAGAGCTGTAAGCACCCGCTTCGCTCACCCAGACACCGTCATTCCGGCAAACGCCGGGAGGACGAAGCACATTATCTTTTTCCGGTGACATCATGTCCGAACTCACCCCACGCGAAATCGTCAACGAACTCGATCGCTATATCATCGGCCAGCACGACGCCAAGCGCGCCGTTGCCATCGCGCTGCGCAATCGCTGGCGTCGCATGCAGCTGGAGCCGGCGCTGCGCGAGGAAGTGACGCCGAAAAACATCTTGATGATCGGCCCCACCGGCGTGGGTAAAACCGAGATCGCGCGCCGCCTCGCCAGCTTGGCCAATGCGCCATTCGTGAAGGTGGAAGCGACCAAGTTCACCGAAGTCGGTTACGTCGGCAAGGATGTGGAGTCGATCGTGCGCGATCTGGCGGACGTCGCCTACAAACTGACCCGCGAGCAAGCAATGAAGCGCGTGCGTACGCAGGCGGAAGATCGCGCCGAAGATCGCATCCTCGACGCACTGCTACCGCGCCGTCAGGCGGCGAGTGACTGGAGCCACGATCCAGCACCCGCGTCATCCATTGAAAGCGATACGCGCCAGAAACTGCGCAAGCAGCTGCGCGAAGGTGCGTTGGATGATCGCGAGATCGAACTCGACGTCAACTTGAACGTCGGGGTGGAAATCATGTCACCGCCCGGCATGGAGGAAATGGGTCAGCAGTTGCGCCAGATGTTCCAGAACCTCGGCGGCAACAAGACGCAAAAGCGCAAGCTAGCGATCAAGGCCGCGCGTCCGCTGCTGGTCGAAGAAGAAGCCTCCCGCTTGCTCAACGATGAGGAGCTGCGCGCGCAGGCGATGGAAGCGGCCGAACAGAACGGCATCGTCTTCATCGACGAGATCGACAAGATCGCGCAACGCTCCGAATGGGGCGGCGCGGGCGTCAGCCGCGAAGGTGTGCAGCGCGACCTGCTGCCGCTGGTGGAAGGATCCACCGTGTCCACCAAGTACGGCCCCATCAAGACCGACCACATGCTGTTCATCGCCTCCGGTGCGTTCTCGCTGGCCAAGCCGTCGGATCTGATTCCGGAGTTGCAGGGCCGCTTGCCGATTCGCGTCGAGCTCTCGGCGCTGTCGGTCGACGACTTCAAACGCATCCTGCGTGAACCTCACAACGCGCTGACCAAGCAGTACGTTGCCCTGCTGGGCACCGAGGGCGTGACGCTGACGTTTGACGAGTCGGGTGTCGACCGGCTGGCCGAGGTGGCCTTCCAGGTTAACGAGCGCACTGAAAACATCGGCGCCCGCCGCCTGCATACGGTGATGGAGCGGCTTCTGGAGCGGATCTCCTACGAAGCTGCGGATAAATCCGGCGAAAACTATCTGATCAACGCCGAATATGTCGATAAAAACCTCGGTAGCCTGGTCAAGGACGAAGACCTGAGCCGATATATCCTCTGACAGGGTGAATATCCTTAACCGCTTGTTTGTAAAGGATAAAGTGATCATTCTGTCAGCACTTAGCACGCTCTAAACAATGGGCCTGGACCCCCTCTGGTAAAATATTGACCATGGGTACGATTATTGAATTGAAGACCACCGGCCAGCGTGCGCAGCTTCGTGAAGCGCAGCAAAAGCAGCATCTGGTGCGGTTATGGCGCGGCGAACTCGAACACGGCAGCTTCTGCGGTTATGTCGGTGGCGTGGGTCGGGAATTCCTTCTGTTGTGGGTAGTCGGCGACGGCATCACCTACGACGGCATGTATGTCATGCGACATCGCGATATCAGCGAGCTGGAAGCGCCGGACAAGCACAACGACTTCATGCAAAAGGCGTTGGTGCTGAAACAGATCCTGCCGCAGCCGCCGCACGCCTTCCCGCTCGACAACATCCGCGACGTCATACAGGCCGCCAGCGCGATGGCTACCGTGATCGGCGTGCATGTGGATAGCGAGGACGAAGCGGAGGTCTGCTACATCGGCCGGCTGGTCAGCGTTGAGGAAGACGGTTTCAACATGCAGGAAATCACACCCGATGCGGAGTGGCTACACGAGGCGTCGTTCTTCGCATGGGATGAAGTGTCCACGGTGACCATCGAGGACGGTTACGCCACGTCGCTGCTCGCAGTGGCCGGCGCGCCACCGCCGTTGGTGCAGGGCGACTCCGGCGTCGGTCGCGCGCATTGATCAAAAAAGCCCGCCTTTCGGCGGGCTTTTGCTTTCTGCCAAACCGCAGGAAGGCTTCAGCGATTGAACAAATGGCGCCGCGCTTCTTCATCCGTGCGCAGATCGGCTCTGCCCTTGATGGTGTCGGCCAACGCGTAGGCGCGACGCGTCGCTTCACGATCGCGGATATGTTCGAACCAGCGCTTGAAATGCGGGAAATCATCGATGTCCATGCCTTGGTCGGCGTAGGGCACGGTCCACGGATACGCCGCCATGTCGGCGATGGTGTAGTCGTCGCCGGCAATGAAGGCACGGCTGTTCAAGCGTTTGTCCAACACGCCGTACAGACGGCGCGTCTCGCGCACATAACGATCGATCGCGTAGGGAATTTTTTCCGGCGCATAGCGATTGAAGTGATGGTTCTGGCCAAGCATCGGACCTAATCCACCGACCTGCCAGAAAAGCCATTCCATCACCGTGGTACGACCTCGCACATCGGTGGGCAAGAAACGACCCGTCTTCTCGGCCAGGTACTGCAGGATCGCACCCGATTCGAACACGCTGATTGCGTTGCCGCCATCGGCCGGTGCCGTATCGACGATGGCAGGCATGCGATTGTTGGGAGAGATCGCCAGGAACGACGGCTCGAATTGCTCGCCTTTGCCGATGTTCACTGGGTTGACGGTGTACGGCAGGCCGCTTTCTTCCAGGAACAACGTGATCTTGTGACCGTTCGGGGTGGGCCAGTAGTACAGCTCGATCATGGGGAACTCCGGGGCGCAAACCCAGAGCGTCGGGGTCGTGGCGAACCCTTTCAAGGCTTGGCGACGCGCTCACGCACCAGCAAGCTTTCCGTCATCGTTCCCACCAGGCGTCGAGCGAGTGCAGGCACGCAAGTAAACGGCGCGCGGCTTTTACCGTTTCCAGTGTGCCGGCCCCGGCATTGCTCACCCACGGATCCTGGAGAAATCGCATGAACAAGCTCGCCTCGCGCTTCGCCCTGCTCGGCCTCGCGCTCAGTGCCGTCACGCTGACCCCTGTTGCTTTTGCCCAGGACAGCACGCCCATGAGCTCCAGCAGCTCGCCGTCCGCAGCACCGCAACATGCCGCGCCCGATCCCCAGAAGCAGGCCGAAAGGCTGAGCAAGAAGCTGGGCTTGAGCGATGCTCAATCGACCAAGATCATGGCGATTCTGCAGGATCGTCAGCAACAGATGACCGCCGCGCGCGGCGATTCGTCGCTTTCGCAGCAGGACCGCCGCGCCAAAGTGCGCTCGATCCAGCAAAGCACCGATTCGCAGATTAACGCGGTGCTCACGCCCGACCAGCAGAAGCAATACGCGACCATGAAGCAGAACATGATGAATCGTTGGCAGAACGGACATGGTGGCTCCGGTTCGCCATCTGGCTCCGCTGGCAGCTCGGATAACAACAGCAACTGATCGCTACTGCCGATACGTACCGGTACTTTGCCGGTACGTATCGTTGCCATGAACTACCACTGCATCGCATCTGCCTTTACGCTCTGCGGGTACATATCGACAAACACCCTTGCGTGAGCACTTATGACTCGTCTCGTCGTCGTCGGCAGCATCAACATGGATCTGGTCACCGTAGCGCAGCGTTTTCCCGCGCCCGGTGAAACCCTGCTCGGCGAGCGCTTTCTTTCCGTGCATGGTGGCAAAGGCGGCAACCAGGCCGTTGCTGCTGCGCGCTTGGGTGCCGACGTGCATATGGTTGGCGCCGTTGGAGATGATGATTTCGCGCAGCCTTTGTGCGATGCGCTGGCTGCAGAGGGCATCGATGTTGAACATGTCGCGCATATCGATGATTGCAGCAGCGGGACCGCATCCATCACCGTTTCCGGTGGCGAAAACCAGATCATCGTTGTGCCCGGCGCGAATGCCCAGTTGACGCCGCGTCATGTGATGAACGCGCAAGATTTGATCTCACGTGCCGACGCCGTTTTGGTGCAGATGGAAATTCCGCTCGAAACTGTCGAAGCAACATTGCGCCTCGCGCACGATCGACACGTGCCGGTGATTCTCAATCCAGCACCGGCGCAGCGGTTACAGGCAGAATGGTTACAGCTCGCGCGATACATCACACCCAATCAACACGAACTGGCGATACTGCTCGGTGCCGATCCATCGGAAGACTTCCGCGCGCTGATGCGCCGTTCCCCTTGCCCGGTCGTGCTGACACATGGCGCCGAAGGTGCGTGGTTCCGAGAGGAGGGTGAACCGCAGCATCAACGAGGCTTCAACGTGGAAGCGGTCGACAGCACGGGCGCCGGCGACACCTTCAACGCAGCGCTCGCTGTGTTTTTGCACGAGGGTTTGCCCCTTGCCGTGCGTAAAGCCTGTGCGGCCGCCGCGTTATCCGTCACACGTTTAGGTGCTCGGGGCGGGATGCCGCATCCGGCGGAAGTCGACGCGTTGTTGGCAAGGCAGCGCGATTGATCACTTGCCGATACAGAACGAACTGAAGATCGCTCCAAGCAAGTCGTCGCTGCTGTAGGTTCCGGTGATTTCACCGAGAGCATGTTGCGCCTGACGCAGTTCTTCGGCAGCCAGTTCACCCGCGTGCGTAACGGCAAGTACATGAGCGGTGCGCGCGTGGTGCTCGGAGACTTGTTCGAGCGCAAGCACATGGCGTCGACGCGCACTGAAAGCGCCCTCGCCGCTGCCCGCGCCGGCAAGTTGCTTGAGACGTTCGCGCAAGGCGTCGAGACCCACGCCCGTTTTGACCGATAGCCATAGCCAGTGCGCATCGGTGCGTTGTTCAACGTGCGCCGTAACGGTGTCGAGATCGATCTTGTTGACGACAACGATGCGTTCAACTGCAGGCGGCAGATCGCGCAACCACGCGAGATCGGCGTCGGCATGCTGCGCGTCGGTAACCAGTATCACCACATCGGCACGCTCGCGCTCGCCATGTGCACGGCGTACGCCTTCGCGCTCCACCGGATCATGCGTATCGCGCAGGCCTGCGGTGTCGGCCAATTCCAGCGTGATGCCATCGAGACTGATGCTTTCACGCAATACGTCGCGCGTGGTGCCGGCGATATCGGTGACGATGGCACGATCGCTGCCTGCAAGTGCGTTGAGCAAGCTGGACTTGCCCGCGTTGGGGCGACCGACAATCGCTACGCGCAAACCGTCATTGAGTCGCACACCGCGTTGGGCCTCGCGCAGCAAGTCGTCGAGTTTGGCGCGCAAGGTCGTCAGTTGTTGCGCTATCGCGGGGTCGGCCAGAAAATCGATTTCTTCTTCGGGAAAATCGATCGCCGCTTCGATGTGTACGCGCAATGCAATCAGGGATTGCAGCAAGGCCTCGACCTTGCGTGAGAACACGCCTTCCATCGACTGCAGTGCGGCGCGCGCACCGGCCTGCGATCGTGCGGCGATGAGATCGGCCACGGCTTCGGCTTGAGCGAGATCAAGCTTGCCGTTGAGAAAAGCCCGCTCGGTAAATTCGCCAGGTCGCGCAAGGCGTGCACCAAGCCCACAGACCCGGCGCAACAAGGTGTCCAGTAACACCGCACTACCATGGCCCTGGAGTTCGAGCACATGCTCGCCGGTGTAAGAAGCAGGGGCAGGGAAATACAGCAGTAGACCGCGATCGATCAATTGCCCGCTTGCATCGCGGAACGCCGCAAAATGTGCGTGGCGCGGTTCGGGTGATCGACCAAGCAGTGCGTGTGCAATGGCCGGTACATGCGGCCCGGAAACACGCACGATGCCCACGCCGGCAGCGCCAGGCGCACTGGCGATGGCGGCTATCGTGTCTTCATGCGGTGCGTGAGCGGTCATCGCGTATCAGCATAACCGCGGCGGGCGGCGCGTGGCCGCCCGCGCGTAGATCAGGCAGCGGCCTTGGCTTGCTTCGCTTCGCTTCGGCGCGTGACCCACCATTGCTGCAGCAGGCGGCATACGCCGTTGACGACGTAGTACAGCACCAGGCCGGATGGGAAGAACAGGAAGATCACCGCAAACATCAGCGGCATGAATTTCATCATCTTCGCTTGCGTCGGATCCATGCCTGCAGCCGGCGGCATCAGCCACTGCTGGGCCAGCATCACGATTGTGTAAAGCACCGGCAACACGAAGTACGGGTCCGCGGCGGACAGATCGTGGATCCAGCCGAAGAAGGGCGCCTGGCGCAATTCGACGCTGTCGCGCAGTACGTAGTACAGACCGTAGAAGATCGGAATGGTGATCAGCAGCGGCAAGCAGCCAGCCGCCGGATTCACTTTTTCCTTCTTGTACAGCTCCATCATCGCCTGCTGCATTTTCTGGCGGTCGTCGCCGTAACGCTCCTTCAAGGCATCCATGCGCGGCTTGAGCTTACGCATCTTGGCCGCGGATTCGAACTGCGCGTTGGTAAAGTGGAAGGTGACCAGATTGATCAGCAGCACCAGCAGGATGATCGATACACCCCAATTGTTGGTGAGCTTGTCCAACTGGGATAGCACCCAATGCAGCGGCTCGGCGAAGATCTTGAGCATGCCGTAGTCGATGGTCAGCTCAAGGCCCGGCGCGACGGTTTGCAGCTGCTCGGGAAGCTTCGGCCCAAGATAGAGCTGCGCCGTGCTGCTGGCCTGTTGACCCGGTGCCACGCTAATTTGCGGGCCAACGCTGCGAATCACGTAATGCGGCGTGCTGCTTTCGGGGTCGACCACGGTGCTGGAAAAGCTATTGGCTTCCTTCGCCGGCGGAATCCACGCGCCAAGGAAGTACTGCTGCATCATCGCCACCCAACCGCCGGTGACCTTCTCTTTCTGCAGCGGATCTTTGATGAACTTGTCGTAATCGAGCTTGTTGAACTTCTCTTCGGGGCTGTACCAGACGGCGCCGAAGAAGCCGTAGCGCGATTGATCGGAGATGCGCTGCAGGAAGTTGCTATACACCGGCGCTGGGCGATTCACGCGCTGGAGCTGACGATACGCGTTGCCATCCCAGGTTTTACCGCTGCCGTTATCGATCTGCTGATCGAGATCGATCACGTAGCTGCCGCGATGCAAGGTGTAGCGCTTGACCACTTTCACACCGGACGCGTCGGTCCACGTCAGATCGACGTTCAACGCATCCTGGCCGGTTGCCAGCTCGTAACTGGTCTGCGCAGCCTGGAACACGGTGCGGTGGTCGGGTGCGGCGCCATCGGCGCTGACCAGACCGCTCTGCGCGGCGAAGTAATCGGTCGCGCTGTCGTCGAGCAAGCGAATCGGTGCGGGATCCGGATCCTTCTTGGTGCGCGGCGCGACCGGATACTTCAGCAGTTCCGATCGCACGATGCTGCCACCACGCGTATCGATGGTCAGACGCAGCACATCGGTGGTGACGGTTATCAGCTGCGCGCTGGTTGCCGCGCTCTCCGGACCGCTATTGGCGATACCGGGTGTCGTCCCTGGCGCGGAGCCTGCGCCCGTGGTCGATGTCGTCGCGGCCGGCGTTTCGACCGGATGCGGTGCGTAATCTTGCTCCCAGGACTGCCACAGCATGAAGGCCACGGCCATCAGGGCGAACAGAAGGAAGGTGCGCGTTTGATTCATCGCGTAGCGATCCGATGCAGGGCGCCGCGATGGCGGGCCGAGAAAAGTGGAAAAGGAAAGGTCAGCACGCGATTGTGGAGGTGTCGTCGCCGCGCTTCAACGGTGGCAGCCTGCGCCAGAGGGCGTCGATCTCGGCCAGTAGCTCCGGGCCGGGCACGCCAGCGGCTTGTTCGCGGGCCATTACAACAAGATCTAGCGGCGGAAGCTGGCTGCGGACACGGCGAAAGGACTCACGTAGCAGCCGCTTGATGCGGTTGCGCTCCACGGCGCGCTTGGAGACCCGCTTGGAGATGGCCAACCCTAGCCGGGCGTGGCCCAGTTCGTTCTGGCGATAGCGCACAGAAAAACAGCGGCCGCCGAGGCGACCGCTGGCTTGACGCAAGGCGGCGAAATCACCGGCTCGGCGAATCCGCGCCTCGCGCGGCAGGCCGGCGGCATCCATATACGTGGATGCTTACGGGATCAGGCGCTTGCGGCCCTTGGCGCGGCGCGCATTGAGAATCTTGCGACCGTCGGCCGTGGCCATGCGGGCACGAAAGCCGTGCGTGCGGGCGCGCTTGAGCTTGCTGGGCTGGAAGGTCCGCTTCATGGCTTCCTCCTAAAGGTATGGGTGAAAAAGGTTGGAGATTATGCGGAGTAGAGACGGCCCCTGTCAAATGGGGCTATGGTGGCAACTTGTGGATATCCATGTGGATAGTTGCCATGTGGGTGCTGCTAGACTTCCCGGTCCACCCTGCGCGAAAGCGCCCCTAGCTGTGGCTGAATAGTATCCATGAGTGACTTGTGGCGGCGCTGTCTTGAGCGTCTGGAAGCTGAGTTGAGCGCCGAAGACCTGCATACCTGGCTGATGCCTTTGCAGGCACGCGACGATGCGGACGGCCTACAACTTTTTGCGCCTAACTCTTACACATTGGATGCTGTTCGCGAGCGGTACCTGCCTCGTATCGAGGCGGTGCTTACCCTTATTCACGGTCACAAGACGCCGGTGAAGCTGGAGGTCGGTTCCAGCGCCGCGGCCGTGCCTAATCTTCGGCCTCCGTCGATGGCCCGTCCGGCCAATGCACCTGAGCCGGTGGCGGTCAATTTCAACCACAACCTGGATCCGCACTACACCTTCGAGACCTTCGTCGAGGGCAAGTCTAACCAGTTGGGCAAAGCGGCGGCGATGCAGGTTGCACAGAATCCTGGCCGTGCCTACAACCCGTTGCTGCTTTACGGCGGCACCGGCCTGGGCAAGACGCATTTGATGCATGCGGCCGGCAATTTGATGCGCGAACACAATCCGAACTTCAAAGTGATGTATTTGCGCTCGGAGCAATTCGTCGGTTCGATGATCGAAGCGCTGCGCACCAAGAGCATGGATGAATTCAAGCGCCGCTTCCGTTCGGTGGACGCGCTGCTGATCGACGATATCCAGTTTTTCGCGGGAAAAGACACCACCCAGGAAGAGTTCTTCCACACCTTCAACGCGTTGTTCGAATCCAAACAGCAGATCATCCTGACCTGCGATCGTTATCCGAAAGAAGTGGACAAACTTGAGCCGCGCCTTAAGTCGCGTCTGGGTTGGGGTTTGTCGGTAGCCATTGAACCGCCGGATTTCGAAACGCGTGCTGCGATCTTGCTAGCCAAAGCGCACGACAAGGGCGTGCTGGTGAGCGAGAACGTCGCGATGCTGTTGGCCAAGCGCATTCGCTCCAACGTGCGCGATCTGGAAGGCGCGCTCAACACGCTCGCCGCGCGCGCCAATTTCTACGGCAAACCGATCACCACCGATTTCGCAGAAGAAACCTTGCGCGATCTGCTCGCCACGCATGCACAGGCGGTGACGGTGCCGAACATCCAGAAGATCGTCGCCGAGTATTTCGGTGTGCGCTTGCAGGATCTGCTTTCCAAACGTCGCGTGCGTTCGTTGGCTCGCCCACGGCAGATCGCGATGGCGTTATCCAAAGAATTGACCGAACACAGCTTGCCCGAGATCGGCGAGGCCTTCGGCGGTCGCGATCACACGACCGTGCTGCATGCCTGCCGCACCATCCGCAAGCTGTGCGAGACCGATACCCGGATGCGGCAGGACTGGGAGCAATTGATCCGCACCTTGACCGGTTGATCGCGCACGTTGAATAAGCGCTTGAAAACCGGCAGGGTATCCTGTGGATAATATGAAGACACTTTGAGGCCCAAAAGTTATCCACCAACGATACACAGATCGCAGGTGGCTCTGGGCACAAGGGAATTTCACTGTAAATTATTGTTTTCAAAGGATAATTTTCGTTTATCGAGTTATCCACTGCGCCTGCTACAACCACTACTCTTCTTTTAAAAACAGAACTGCAGGATAGGGAAAGCACACACATGCAATTCAGCATCCAACGAGAAGCTCTGCTTAAACCCTTGCAGCAGGTCGTCGGAGTAGTCGAACGTCGCCAGACGCTGCCTGTACTCGCCAACCTTTTGGTCAAAGTGAGCGACGGCAAGCTCTCTTTCACCGGCACCGACCTCGAAGTCGAAATGGTCGCTTCTACCGACGCCGACAAATTGGTCGATGGCGAAGTCACCATCCCAGCGCGCAAATTGTTCGACATCGTGCGTGCACTTCCCGACGGCGCGAAGATCGAACTGAAGCAGAACGGCGATCGCGTCGCTTTGAATGCAGGTCGCAGCCGCTTCACGCTTGCCACGTTGCCTGCAACCGAGTTTCCGACCATCGACGAGATCGAATTGGTCGAGCGCGTTAGCCTTCCCGAAGAAGTGCTGCGTGATCTGATGGATCGCACATCCTTCGCGATGGCGAACCAAGATGTGCGCTACTACCTCAACGGCATGCTGCTGGATCTTCAGGAGCACGCGCTGCGTTGCGTTGCCACGGATGGCCATCGACTTGCGTTGAAGGAAACGCATCTGGACAGCAAGGTTTCCTCGCGCCGTCAGATCATCATTCCGCGTAAGGGCGTCAATGAGTTGGTTGGCCTGTTGGAATCCGGTGATGGCACGGTCGAACTCGAATTTGGTCGTAACCATCTGCGCGTTCGTCGCGGACAGGTGGTTTTCACCTCAAAACTGATCGATGGCCGTTTCCCTGATTACGAAGCGGTCATTCCACTAGGCGCTGACAAAAGGGCGACACTCGATCGCGAAGTACTGCGTGGTGCCTTGCAGCGTGCGGCGATTCTTTCCAACGAGAAGTATCGCGGCGTGAAGCTGGAATTCTCACCCGGCAAGCTGCGGATCGTGGCGCACAACCCGGAACAGGAAGAGGCGGTCGAAGAAGTCGAAGCCGAGACCAATGTTTCTGATCTGACGGTGGGCTTCAATGTCGGTTACTTGCTCGACGCCTTGGCGGCTTTGCGTGGTGACAAGGCACGACTCAGCCTGCGCGATGCGCAATCCAGCTGCTTGGTGCAAGAGGACGACAACGAGCAGTCGCGTCACGTGATCATGCCGTTGCGGCTCTGACCCCAGGCATGCCCGATTCCTGTCTGTTTTTGATCTCGCAACGCCGGAGCCCTGAGCTCCGGCGTTGTCGTTTGGGAGTTCCTTTACCGTGAGGCTGGAACGTTTTCAGCTACGCGGATTGCGTTGCATCCGCGAGATGTCTCTGGATCTGGCCCCTGGGTTCAATGTGTTGACCGGTGCAAACGGCGCCGGCAAAACCTCGGTTCTGGAAGCGGCGTTCTTGCTCTCGCATGGTCGTTCGTTTCGCAGCGGAGCTCGCGATGCGCTGTTACAGCGTGGCGCTTCCGACTTGAGCATTTTTTCAACCGTTCGCCACGAAGATGATCGATTGGTTCGGCTTGGCTTGGGCCGGGAAGGGGCTCGTTGGGAGGCGCGGGTGGAAGGACAGGATGTCTTGATCGGTCAGCTTGTCCGCGAATGCGCCGTTGTTTGCTTCGAACCCGGATCGCACGCGTTGATCGCCGGGGCTGCGGATGAACGCCGCCGTTTCCTGGATTGGGGCGTGTTCCACGTGGAACAGGAT
The DNA here is from genome assembly GCA_903970555.1 of Vulcanimicrobiota bacterium. Lineage (GTDB taxonomy): Bacteria > Pseudomonadota > Gammaproteobacteria > Xanthomonadales > Rhodanobacteraceae > Dyella_B. The sequence continues at coordinate 25,812 of CAJCJD010000008.1, read as the reverse complement.
TTCCTGCCTATATGGCGGCGCTACCAGAGGGCGTTAAAGCAGAGGAACAGCTTGCTTCGCTCCGATGGTTTTGCCGACGACGAGCTCTTTACCCCCTGGGAACTTGAGCTTGCCCGGTGCGGCACTTTGATTGACCAATGGCGCCGTTCGTATTTCGACGCATTGCTCCCTCATCTACGTAACCAAGCCCAACTATTGCTGCCGGAGCTCGGTGGCGTCGAACTGCGCTACCGGCAGGGATGGGCTGAGGGTGAGGATCTGGCTAGCGTGCTTGGTGCCCAACGGATGCGCGACCAAGGCAGAGGCCACACGACATCAGGCGTTCACCGCGCCGATTGGTCACTGTCCTTCGTGCAGGCGCCGCAACGGGAGCACTTCTCCCGCGGGCAAGAGAAGCTGGTCGCCTTGATCTGCCTGCTTGCCCAGGCTCGACTAGATGCCGAGGTGAGGGGAGAGTGGCCAATCATCTGCCTCGATGACTTGGCCTCTGAACTCGATCTGGACCATCAACGAGCCGTCGTGGACACCCTGCTGGCTGCGCCGGCGCAGGTGCTCGTCACCGGCACTGAGATTCCGAGACCCTTGCAGCCGTCTCAAGCTAAAGTGTTCCACGTGGAACAGGGGTCTGTGTCGCCCCTGCTATAATTGCAAGGTTGTATCCTGCCCGGCTCCTATGACGCCGACCCGGGCGGATTATTGGCGTCGGGAAACGGTTACTGCATGAACGCATCTTACGATTCGAACAGCATCAAGGTACTCAAGGGCTTGGAAGCGGTGCGCAAGCGCCCCGGCATGTACATCGGCGATACCGATGACGGCACCGGCCTCCACCACATGGTGTTCGAAGTCGTCGATAACTCCATCGACGAAGCGTTGGCCGGCTACTGCGACCACGTCACGGTGACCATCCACGAAGACGGCTCGGTCAGCGTTATCGACAACGGTCGCGGCATTCCCGTCGACACCCATCCGGAAGAGGGCCGTTCCACTGCCGAAGTGGTGATGACGGTGCTCCACGCCGGCGGCAAGTTCGATGCGAACTCGTACAAAGTCTCAGGCGGCCTGCATGGTGTGGGCGTATCGGTGGTGAACGCGCTCAGCGAACACTTGTGGCTGACGATCTACCGCGATGGCCACGAATATCACCAGGAATACTCCCTGGGTGAGCCGTTGTATCCGGTGAAGATGGTCGGGCCCTCGGAAAAGCGCGGCACCATGGTGCGCTTCCTGCCCAGCCCGCTGACCTTCACCCACAACATCGAATTCCACTACGACATCCTGGCCAAACGCCTGCGCGAACTGGCCTTCCTCAACTCCGGCGTCACCATTGATCTGCGCGATGAACGCGGGGAAGGGCGCCACGACACGTTCGCCTACGAAGGCGGCATTCGCTCCTTCGTGCAGCATCTGGCGCAGCTGAAGACCGCGCTGCATCCGAACGTGATCAGCCTCAGCGCGCAGCAGGATGGCATCACGGTAGAACTGGCGATGCAGTGGACCGACTCCTACCAGGAGACGATGTTCTGCTTCACCAACAACATCCCGCAGCGCGATGGTGGTACCCATCTCACCGGTTTCCGTGCGGCGCTGACGCGCGCCATTCAGGCCTATATCGAAAAAGAAGGCCTGGCCAAGACCGCCAAAGTCACCTTGTCGGGTGACGACATGCGCGAGGGCATGATCGCCGTGCTGTCGGTGAAAGTGCCAGATCCGAAGTTCTCCTCCCAGACCAAGGACAAGCTGGTCTCGTCCGAGGTGAAAACGGTGGTGGAGCAGGTGGTTTACGAGAAGCTCGGCGAATTCCTGTTGGAGCACCCGAATGAGGCAAGGGCTATCGCATCGAAAGTTGTCGACGCTGCCCGTGCCCGCGAAGCCGCGCGTAAGGCCCGCGAGATGACCCGCCGCAAGGGCGCGCTGGATATCGCCGGCCTGCCAGGCAAGCTCGCCGATTGCCAGGAAAAAGATCCTTCGCTGTGCGAACTGTTCCTGGTCGAGGGTGACTCCGCCGGGGGTTCGGCCAAGCAGGGGCGCAACCGTAAGACGCAGGCCGTGCTGCCGCTGAAGGGCAAGATCCTCAACGTCGAGAAGGCACGCTTCGACAAGATGCTTTCCTCGGCCGAGGTGGGCACGCTGATTACCGCGCTGGGCACCGGCATCGGCAAAGAGGACTACAACCCCGACAAGCTGCGCTACCACCGCATCATCATCATGACCGACGCGGACGTGGACGGCTCGCACATTCGCACGCTGCTGCTCACATTCTTCTACCGCCAGATGCCGGAATTGATCGAGCGCGGCCATGTCTACATCGGCCTGCCGCCGCTCTATAAATTGAAGCAGGGCAAGCAGGAGCTGTATCTGAAGGACGACACGGCACTCAACGCTTACCTGATTTCCAGCGCCGTCGACAATGCCGAATTGACCTACACGCCTGCAGCACCGGCGATCACTGGTGAGGCTCTTGAGAAGCTGCTGCGCGACTACCAGCTCGCCCTGGACCAGATCGAGCGACTAGGTCATCGCTTCGACGCCAACGTCCTGACCGCCATGCTCGAGCACCCCGCCATCGGCGCGGACCATTGGAACGATCCGGCCGCCATGCAGGCATGGCTGGACGGTGTTGCGCTGAATCTGGCGACCAGCGGACTCGGCAAGCCGCGCTATCGTCTGGCGTTGCGCCCGGCGGACGCGGAACATCCCGCGGCCATCGAAGTGATCCGCGATCAGCACGGCCTCAGCCACACCTGGCTGCTGCCGCAACCCTTCTTCAATGGCTCGGAATTTCGGCCGATTCTCAACATCAGCCAGCAGCTGGCTGGTCTGGTTCAAGCCGACGCTGTCGTGCGGCGCGGCAATGCTTCGCGCGGCGTCACGCGCTTTGCCGAAGTACGCAGCTGGTTGCTGGAAGAGGCCAAGAAGGGCCGCACTATCCAGCGCTTCAAGGGTCTGGGTGAAATGAACCCGGAACAGCTGTGGGAAACCACCGTGAATCCCGAGACCCGTCGCATGCTCCAAGTTGGCATCGAAGATGCCATCGCCGCGGATCAAATGTTCTCGATGCTGATGGGCGAAGCGGTCGAGCCGCGTCGCGATTTCATCGAAGCGAACGCGTTGAAGGTTGCCAATCTCGACATCTAAGTCATCACACGGGGTGGAAGTTAGTCCACCCCGTGCACTTGTCGTTTGGCTGACGCATTAATGCATTAACACAAGCGTACAAGCATCTGGGCGCGCTTCACATGCGCAAGACGCGACTTGTGAAAGGCATATCGCCGCGCGAATGGCACAAAATGCGCGGGCGTATGGCAAGAACATCATAAGCCCTTGATTTGAATGTGCCTTTTATGCGGCATTGCGACTTGTTATCGAAGGTCCCCTCGGGTTACTCTCAGTGATCCCCCGCACAGCTAGTGCGTGAAACCCGACTCCTTTCATTTTGAGGAACGCTATGAAACACGCTTCCCTGAAGATGCTGGCCGGCGCAGCGTTTGCGTTGATGTTGGCAAGCACTCCGGCGCTAGCGAGCGACAACTCGTCGTCGAGCGATCAAAAAGCGGCACCGCTGTATCCCAACGCGACCCGCAAGGAACCCAAGCTCGATTTGACCGATGCCAAAGAGCAGAAGACGCTCAACGAAGGTATCGATGCTGTCGCGGCAAATGACAAGGACAAGGCCACGCAGCTGCTGCAACCGCTTGTCGACAACAGCAAGAGCAAGTACGTACAAGCCATGGCGTTGCAGGGGCTGGCACGTATCCACGCGACCAGCAACGATCTGCCGGGTGGCATCGATCTTCTGAAGCGCTCGATCGACAATGGCGTGTTGCCGAACGATGCGTATTTCCAGCTTCAATACGAACTGGCTACGTTCTATCTACTCAACCAGCAGTACCAGCCGTCGATCGACACCGTCGAGAAGTGGCGCGCCGAAGGCAAGAAGGAAACGCCTGAGTCGTATGCGCTGGAAGGCGAGGCTTACTACCGCATGCAGAAGTACCCGGAATCGATTGCAGCGATCAAGAAAGCGCAGTCGATGACGGACAAGCCCGATCCGCGCTGGAACCAGCTGCTAATGCTGGACTACAACGATTCAGGTCAGAAAGACCAGGCCACTGCGCTCGCGAAGCAGCAGGTCAATGCGGCGCCGACGGATTCGACCGCATTCCACAACTCGCTTAGCCTGCTGATCCAGTCGCAGAAATATGCTGAAGCCTTACAGCTGATGGAGCAGGGCAAAGCGAACGGTATGATCACGACGGAAAACGACTACGTGACCATGGCCAAGCTTTACACGAACAGCGCTCAGGACGCATCCGATCCGGCAGTCGATTCGGGCAAGGCCGTGCAAGTGCTGCAAGACGGCATGAGCAAGGGCGTAGTGAAACCGACCGCTGACAACTACGTCCTGTTGGGCGATGCGAACATGGTTGGTGGTGACACGGACGCTGCAACAGCGGCGTACAAAAAAGCCATCCCGCTTGCGACCAATGGCGAACCGGCACTCAAAGCCGGCGTGGCGCTTCTTACCCAGAACGAGTACAGCGCCGCCAAGCCGCTTATCCAGCAGGCTATCAGCAAAGGCGTGCAGCATAAGGGTAGGGCCTATATGGACCTCGCCCAAGCGAACGTAGGCCTTAAGGATAAGGCCGCAGCGGCCGAAGCAATGCTGGAAGCGAAGAAGGATCCGGAGACTGCTGCTCAAGCCTCAGCTTGGTTGCAGAAGGCCGGAGTGGGTAACTAGTTTGTAATCACGTGTCGGATGTTTAGCCGGCTAGATGGACGTCCATAAGATTGCCATCCCAAGCCAATATAAACGCTATACAAACGCCATGTGCTGTTGTACCGTTGGACTTTTCCCGCATTGTCCAGTGGCAAATGTCACCCTATTTAGGGAACAACTTTGCCGCTGGGTGCTGCGACCACGTCACTCGATTGACTAGCTCCTGATTGAAAGCGACAGATGGCCTCAAGTAACGAAGAAACCGGCGTCAAGCCGTTCAGTTGGGGACGCACATGGGCGCTGGCGGTAGCCATTGCGCTGCATGCGTTTGCTTTCCTGATACTGATCGCGCCGATGGCGCCCCCGAAGACGGCGGAAGTTCAGAAAGACAAGATCGTGCAGGTGAACTTCATCGAACCTCCGCCGCCACCGCCTCCCCCGCCGCCGCCGCCGCCGGAACCGCCGAAGCAGCCGCCGCCGAAGATCGTCAAACAGGTGATCCCGCCGCCGACGCCGCCTCCGCCTGCTCCGCCGCCGGCTGTGGAAGAGCAATCGACCAACGCCGTGGCATCGCCGCCGCCGGCGCCGCCAGCACCACCGGCGCCGCCAGCTGACATCACGGCAAGCCAGGACATCAGCTACAACAGTCGCATGCAGCCCAAGTACCCGCCCCAGGCTATTCGCCAGCGGCACGAAGGCACGGTGACACTGATCATCCTGGTAGCTGTCGATGGCACGCCGAAGGACATCAAGGTCGACCAGTCCAGTGGCTTCCGCGAGCTTGATCGTGCGGCAGTTGAAGCGGCGCAACACTGGCGCTTCAACGCAGAATCGAAAAACGGCAAGAAAGTTGAGGGATACGTGCGCGTACCCGTCAATTTCAATCTCAATCAGCTGTAATACCTATTACAGTTACAGTTCACGCTTGACTTCCAAGGGTAGCGTTTATGTTCCAACAAACTCCTGCTTCCGATGCCGCTCCGGCTCTGGGTGGCAACGCCAACGCCATGGCGATGCAACAAATGGGCTTCCACGACCTTCTCCAGAATTTTGATTTTCTGGGTTGGATCGTTTTCGTGGTGCTCGTCATCATGTCGTTCGCCTCGTGGTACTTCATCATCGCCAACGCCATCCGTAATTCGATGGTGCGCGGTCGCGCCGACGGCGTGATCAACAGTTTCTGGTCCAACAATTCGACCCAGGACGCCATCCGTGAGCTGGAAGCCCAGCCCAAGGGTGAACCCTTCTCGAAGATCGCTCTGGATGCCGCCTCGGCGGTTGCCCACCATCAGCAAGCTGCTGCCGGTGGCGGTCGCTTGGCTGAATCGTTGAGCCGTTCGGAATTCATCGATCGCGCCCTGCGTCAGGCCGTTGCTCGCGAGAGCCTGCGTCTGGAAGGTGGCATGACCTTGCTCGCCACGGTTGGTTCCTCGGCACCGTTCATCGGTCTGCTCGGTACGGTGTGGGGCATCTATCACGCCCTGATCCGCATCGCGGCTTCCGGTAACGCTTCGATGGAAGCGGTGGCAGGTCCGGTGGGTGAAGCTCTGATCATGACCGCGTTCGGTCTGTTCACCGCTATCCCGGCCGTGCTCGCCTACAACTTCTTCACCCGCTCGAACCGCCTGACGTACGCCCGTTTCGACGAATTCGCGCATGACCTGCACGACTTCTTCGCTACCGGCGCACGTGTCGAAGGCGTCGCTCCGACTCAGAAGTGAGGATTGACCCATGGCGATGAGCTCCGGAAACGAATCCGGCTCGCCGATGTCGGAAATCAACGTCACGCCGCTGGTCGACGTGATGTTGGTGTTGCTGATCATCTTCATGATCACCGCTCCGCTGATGTCGCACCGTATTACGGTGAAGCTGCCTACGGCCAATCCTAAGACCCAGGATGAAGCGCCGAAGACTGAGCCGATTGACCTCGCCATCAAGGACGATGGCAGCATGTACCTCAACGATAATCAGAACCCGATTACCGATGCCGAGCTGAAGGCGCAGTTCCTAGTGTTTGCGCAAAGAACGCCTCAACCGGAATTGCAGATTCGTGCGGCTAAGGACACGGAGTTCAAAACCGTCCGTAAAGCCCTCGGTGAAGCGAAGGATGCGGGTATGGTCCATGTCGGCTTCATGACGACCGGCAAGGAGTGACGAGCCATGGCATTTAGTACCGGAAGTGGCAAAGGCCCGATGGCCGACATCAACGTCACGCCGCTGGTCGACGTGATGCTGGTGCTGCTGATCATTTTCATGATCACGGCGCCGATAATGACGCACAAGATCAAGATCGACCTGCCGCAGCCGAACCCGAACGTAATTCCGCCGACCAATCCACCGGAACCGGTGCATCTGAAGATCGACCAGTCGGGCGCGTTCTATTGGAACGACACCCCGGTGGACGAGCAGCAGCTGAAGACGCAGATCGCGATCATTGCGACCAAGAGTGATGCGGATCAGCCGGAAGTACAGATCGATGCGGCTGATGAAGTTCCTTATCAGGTCGTTGCTCGCGTGTTGGCTGATGCCAAGAGCTACAACTTGAATAAGATCGGCTTCACCGACAGCAGCGGGCAGTAACAGCAGCGATTGGACCGGAGCAATTCAATCGCAGCCAAGCGTTACCCACAGAACCCCCGCCCTGGCGGGGGTTTCTGTTTATAGGATTGAAGCGTCAAAGGGATCGAAGCCGATTTTATAAATAGCCGTCCAGACGGCCATTATCACCGTAGAATTTGCAGATAATTACGCACGGTGGTCGACATTCCCTCGTACAGCGCTTCGCCGATCAGGGCATGCCCAATCGAAACTTCCGCTAGCCCAGGAATGGCGACCCGCAAGGTTCCGAGGTTGGCCTGGCTGAGATCATGCCCAGCGTTTACCGCGAGCCCAGCTTGTTGCGCGCGACGTGCGGTATCCACGCACAACGAAAGCTGTTCGCCTGCGTCGCCTTCAGCAAAGGCTTCTGCGTAGGGTCCGGTGTAGATTTCTATGCGCTGCGCGCCGATGGCGACGGCATGTTCAAAGCCGGCTGCGCCTGGATCTACAAACAAGCTCACACGGCAACCTAGCTCGCGCAGTTCCGCGACCAGGGGACGCAGCCGCTCTGCGTCTTTGGCCAGGTCGAATCCATGATCGGAAGTGATCTGCCCGTCGCTGTCAGGCACCAGTGTCACCTGGGTCGGGCGCACTTCCCTTGCCAATGCAATCAGACCCGGGTACGGGCCGCGTGGCTGCGCGAACGGGTTGCCCTCGATGTTGTACTCGACGCGCCCGCGTAATAGCGCGGCCAGCGCGCGTACATCGTCGGGTCGTACATGGCGCAGATCCGGTCGCGGATGCACAGTAATCCCACCGCAACCCGCTTCGATGCAGGTTATGGCGGCGCGCGCGATATCGGGCTCGTTGCCACCACGCGAGTTGCGCAATACGGCGATCTTGTTGAGATTGACGCTGAGCAGGGTCATGGATCGGGAAGGAAAAGGTTACGGGTCGGACACAGTGCGCCGTTCAAGCGCTGGCGGCAAGTGTCCATACGTCGATGCTGCGTGACGAACCACGCCACGCCACGCTGGCAACATGATCAGGGCCAAGGTCGATACGACGGAGCTGCCATTGCGAGGCATCATCACCGTCAATCCATAGCAAACGCGCAGTTGGGGTAGCGAGCAGGCACAGACGATCGAGGCCGAAAGCAATCCCTCGACCCACGGCTTTCAGCACCGCCTCCTTACAGGTCCAGATCTCAAGAAATGCACGTTCTTGCTGTGTGCTGTCGAGCGCGCGCAAAGCGGCAGTTTCGTCATGATGAAAGAAGCGCTCGGCCAACAGCATGGCGCGCGGCCTCGGTCGAATGCGCTCGATATCGATTCCCGGTGTAACGCCATGCGCTACCGCAATGATGGCCTTGTCCACACTGTGCGACCAGTTGAACTGCAAGAACTGATTCCACGGAGCAGCCAACTCCGGGCGCCCGTGCTCGTCGTCAATCAACACCACGGCATCGGCAGGCAAGCCAAGATAAACGCCCAGCAACGCGCGCAACGGCTCTCGTTGCTGCTCTCTACGATAGTCGAGCAGCCACAGATGGATACTGTCTTTGCCAAGGCCGGCAGCGATGCCGGCGACATCATGGCCGAGGGATGTTCGCATGGGCACATGCTGCCGGATCGCCGCTGCCCGACACAAGCGCAGCGATCACCACTCGGCGGCAAACACTGACTTAGCGAATCAAGCGCTCGTCGACCAGGTTCTTCACCACGCCAGGATCTGCCAAGGTGGATATATCACCGAGTTGATCGGGCTGGTTCTCGCCGATCTTGCGCAGGATGCGGCGCATGATCTTTCCCGAACGCGTCTTGGGCAGCCCCGGCGCCCACTGGATGTAATCGGGCGTGGCGATCGGGCCGATTTCCTTGCGCACCCAAGCGACCAACTCCTTGCGCAAATCGTCGTTGCCTTGCTCGCCGGCCACCAAGGTGACATAAGCATAAATGCCCTGGCCCTTGATCTCGTGCGGACATCCAACCACCGCCGCTTCCGCGACTTTCGGATGTGCCACCAGAGCGCTTTCGACCTCGGCGGTGCCGATGCGATGGCCCGACACGTTGATCACATCATCGACGCGGCCGGTGATCCAGTAATAACCGTCTTCGTCGCGGCGCGCGCCGTCGCCGGTGAAGTAATTCCCTGGATACGCCTTGAAATACGTATCGATGAAACGCTGGTGATCGCCATAGACCGTGCGCATCTGGCCTGGCCACGAATCGGTAATCAGCAAATTGCCTTCCGCTGCACCCTCCAGCACGGTACCTGCGGCGTCCACCACGGCGGGCTTGATGCCGAAGAACGGCAAGGTGGCCGAGCCGGGCTTGGCATCGATGGCGCCCGCCAGTGGCGTGATCAGGATGCCGCCGGTCTCGGTTTGCCACCACGTATCCACGATCGGGCAACGACTGTCGCCCACCACGCGGTAATACCACTCCCACGCCTCCGGGTTGATCGGCTCACCCACCGATCCAAGTAGGCGCAAGCTTGCGCGCGAACATTTCTTCACCGGCGCTTCGCCTTCGCGCATCAGCGCGCGAATCGCCGTCGGCGCGGTGTAGAACAACGTCACCTTGTGCTTGTCGACGACCTGCCAGAAGCGGCTGAAATCGGGGTAATTCGGCACGCCGTCGAACATCACGGTGGTCGCGCCATTGGCGAGCGGCCCGTAGACCACATAGCTGTGTCCGGTGACCCAGCCGACGTCGGCGGTGCACCAATAGACATCCTCCTCACGCAGATCGAACACCAGCTCGTGCGTGAAGCTCGCATACACCAGATAGCCACCGGACGTGTGCAGCACGCCCTTGGGCTGGCCGGTCGAACCGGAGGTGTAGAGGATGAACAGCGGATGTTCCGCTTCGACCGGTTCCGGCGGGCAATCGGCTGACTGGCCTTCCATCAGCACGTGGTAATAGCGGTCGCGTGGGGATTGCATCGGCACTGCGGCGCCCGTACGGCGCACGACAACGACGGTTTCCACGCTGTTCGTACCTGGGCGCTCCAGCGCGGCGTCGACATTCGCCTTGAGCGGAATCCTCTTGCCGCCACGTACGCCTTCGTCCGCCGTCACCACCAGTTTGGCAGTGGAATCGGCAATGCGGCCCGCCAACGAATCGGGCGAGAAGCCGCCGAAAACCACCGAATGAATAGCGCCGATACGCGCACACGCGAGCATCGCCACAGCCGCTTCGGGAATCATCGGCATGTAGATCGCTACGCGATCGCCCTTGGCTACGCCAAGATGCTTGAGCGTGTTCGCAAACTTGCAAACCTCGGCGTGCAGCTCTCGGTAGGTGATGCGGCGCGAATCGGCCGGGTCATCGCCTTCGAAGATAATCGCCGTCTTGTCGCCACGCGTAGCCAGATGGCGATCCAGGCAGTTGGCCGAGACATTCAGCTCGCCATCGTCATACCAGCGGATGTGCAGGTCTTCCGGATTGAAGGAAACGTCGCGGATGTGCGTGGGCTTCTTCACCCATTCAAGCCGCTCACCGATGCGCCCCCAGAAACCTTCGGGGTCCTTCACCGATTCGGCATACAACCGTTCGTAGTCGGCTTTGCGCAGATGCGCCTTCGCAGCGAATGCGGGATCAACCGGATAGACCTTGGACATGCTTGCCTCCTGCTCACCGCTCACCGGGAGCGCACTCAGTGGAAACCGCGCGACACCTTCGCGAAGGCATCAACCATTCGAGTGTAGCGTTTAGGTGGCTAAACCGCCAAAGTTGCAGTGCAGCATCACGATTGTGGCGGCCTTTCCTTGTCTTGCGTATGACGCATCAGCTCAATTCGCAAATCTGGCTGCGTGTTGGCCTCGATCCGCGCCTGCGCGAAAGCCAGCGTGGTGGCAATCATCCCAAAGATGCCGACCAGCAACCAGAACGCCATGGCGCCGGGACCGTGGCGAGTGAAGCACAGCACCCATGAAAGTAGTGTTGCAAGCAGCCACAACCATCGCATGACGATCCCTTTCGTCGACGATTCCGCTACGGCGCATGATACTGCCGCGGCCCATCCGGAAATGCGATGCCCTGCACCGGCTCGATACGCGTCTCCCTTTAAGATGACCCACCGATCAGACAGCGGCGAGACATGGAACGATGGCTGACCCGAATGCATCCGCGCCCGCGCCACATCGCTTGAGACAGCTCGTGCTGCAAGCTATCGATTGGGTGGCCGTCGGGCTGGATCATGGCAAGCCGATCCGCGTGTCGCTGCTGGTGCTGGTACTCGCGACATTGGTGATCAGCAACGTCGATCAGGCCACCGAATTGTTCCTGATCGCCATGTGGGCAGATCCCAGCAGCACCCGCTATCTATTCCTGTTGGCGACAGCCGCGATCGCCGGCTTGGCCATCTGGTACACCACGCATAACGCCTACCGGCTGATCTATCCGCGCTGGCCAGCCCTACAGGACCCGCGCGCTGCGCCGTTACGGCAGTGGATACCGCGATTGCTCGGCGCCGCCGTGCCGATGTTGGTGGTGTTCGGCTATCTGATGGCTTTGCGAAGCACGCCACACGCCACCTGCAGCACCGCCGAGCAATGTCATCGACGTGACCTGCGTGCCATCGGCCTGTCGATGGAAGCGGCCGCGCTGATCGTCTTCTTCATCGGGCGGCAATGGCTGTTGAAAGCACGTCTGTCGGCCCGAGGCGTACACGGGGCAAACGCCATCGAGCCGCGCGTCGAATCCATCACCGTGCTCGGCACGCTGCCACTGAGCTTGTTCCTCGCCGTGTTGATGTTGAATGTGCTGATCACAGTGCTGGTGGTTGTGCAGCCACGTCAGTTCGACGGCATGGGCACGCTGGCCGTCCTGATGATCACGGGCAGTTTCTTCTGCATGAGTGGCGGCTTTTTGTGCATGCTTGCCGATCGCCGCGGTGTACCGCTGATCAGTCTACTTATGCTCACGGCAGTGTGTTTGCACGCGACGCACCTCAACGACAATCATCGCGTGCGTCAGTATCCGTCCATGAGCACGCATCAACGACCCGAGGCGCCGCCGCCGGAAAGTCGTCCCGATTTCGATGCCTACGCCCAGACGTGGCTAACCACTCGCTGCGTGCCGCAGCGCGCATGTCCAGTCATTGTGGTATCGACCGAAGGTGGCGGTCTGCGTAGCGCCGCGTGGACGGCCATGGTACTGAGCCGTTTCACCGCGCTGATCGATACATCGTCAACGCCGAATGGCGGCGAACCACTGTTCGAGCGTTATCTGTTCGCGGGAAGCGGCGTATCCGGCGGTAGTCTTGGTCTAGCCACTTACGTTGCTTCCTTACAGGCCACGCCACAGACAGGTTTATCCGCACAAACACGCAGCGAACGCATCCTCAACCACGACTTCCTCGCGCCAGTGATGGCCAACGCATGGTTCGTCGACTTCACGCAACGTTGGCTGCCGGGCGCCTTGTTCGACGATCGTGGTCGGGCGCTCACGCGCGCGTGGGAACAGGCGGCGCAGGAACAAGGTGTCACGATGTTTGCGCAGCCCTTTGCGACGCTCTATGAGCATGCCGACGGAAGCTTGAACGCAAATGTGCCGGCCTTGTTCTTCAACAGCACGACGGTCGGCCAAGGCTGGCGCTTCGTGGAGGATCCGTTTCGGCCGTTCGCCGACAGTCCGTGGACCACGGCCTATGACGGTTCGCGCTGGCTCGATCCGCGTCTGCCGCTAAGCGAAGCCGTGCTCAATAGCGCGCGCTTCACTTACTTGAGCCCGGCGGGGACGCTGCAAACCGCCATAGCCGTCAATCAGGCCCCTACACCGGCAACTCTGCAGCTTGTCGATGGCGGCTATTTCGAAAATTCGGGCACGACGACATTACGCGAGATCATGCAACGCTTTCGCGCCATCGCCACACACCAAGGGCAGCCGATCCGCTTCATTGTGCTCCACATCAGCAACGATCCGAGCCTGCACGATTTCGTCGACGCGCACGATTCCAATCAACCGTTGCCGCTGTACTCCGCAGCGTGTCCTCGCGCGCCAAGTCAGACCGAACGTGGAAGCTATGGTGACGTCACAGCGCCAGCCGTAGCGTTGCTCGATACCCGCGATGCTCGTGGCGAATTCGCCCGTGCCGAATTGCTTTCGTCCCTGCACATCGACGCCGCCGATTCCGCCAACGGCGATGTGCTCTGGCACATGCGCCTATGTCCAGGCAATTACCCGCTCCCACTGGGCTGGACCATATCGCCGCCCGTCTTTGACGAAATGCATCGGCAGCTGCACCAAAACTATCCGCTAACCGCGATGACAAACTGGCTTGGCCAACAACTGCGCAATGCAACGCAACCCTAAGTGTCGCGACGAATGAGATCGCGCGCGCGCATCATAGGCAGATGGTCGATCTTCCACACGCATTCAAAGGTCGCGGAGCCGCTTCCAATCCGCAAGGACGCTTCGAGACCATTCGGCATCAGGCCGAAGACGATGGCTGGCAACACGCGATGCTCGATGAAGAGCGTCCACGTCCGCGCACGGAAGTCACCGAGGAATGCGCGCGCAGCGTGATCACGCGCAACGATTCGCCGGACATCCACTTCACCCAGGCGATGAATCCTTATCGCGGATGTGAGCACGGGTGCATATATTGTTTTGCGCGACCCAGCCACAGTTATCTCAACTTATCGCCGGGACTCGATTTCGAAACCAAGCTGCGCGCCAAAACCAATCTAGCGGATGTACTGCGCGCGGATCTTTCCAAGCCGAGTTATGTGGTCAATCCCATCAACATCGGCAGCAATACCGATCCCTATCAGCCGATAGAAAAACGCTGGCGGCTCACCCGTGCCGCTTTGCAGGTGTTGGCCGAGTGCCATCATCCCTGCACGATCGTTACGAAGAACGCATTGGTCGAGCGCGATCTGGATATCCTCGTACCGATGGCGCGTGAGAATCTCGTGCAAGTTTTCGTATCGGTAAATTCGCTGGACAACCATTTGGCAGCGAAACTTGAGCCGCGCGCGAGTGCGCCGCATCGGCGCATCAAAACCATTCGTGCATTGGCCGAAGCAGGCGTACCGGCAGGCGTGTTGGTAGCACCGATCATTCCGGCGTTGAACGATCGCTATATGGAAGCGGTGCTGGAGGAGGCGGCCGATGCCGGTGCGACAAGCGCCGGCTACACCGTGCTTCGCCTGCCTTACGAGTTGAAAGCACTCTTTCGCGAGTGGCTTGCGCTGCACGCACCGGAGCGTGCAGCACACGTTATGAGCCTAGTGCAGCAAATGAATGACGGTCGCGATTACGACAGCAATTTCGCCACACGCATGCGCGGCCAAGGCGTGTTCGCGGAATTGTTGCGACGACGCTTCGAGCTTGCCTGTCGTCGTCACGGTTTTGGCCGTGCGCGCGAACTTCAGTTGGACACGTCGCGCTTTGTGACGCCGCGGAAATCGTCGCCGCAAGGCGAACTGTTCTGAACTTCTCCTTCCCGCATCGCAGGAAGGAGAAGTCGAAACGATTTACTGACCCGGTGGCAGATATTTCTCGAACCAATTCAGCGCACGCTGCAACACGTCACGCTGGTTCACCGGGTTATAGAAATGATGCCCTTCGTTGGGATACACCACCAACGACGTCGGCACGCCCAGCGCGCGCAACGCGTGCCAGTATTCGAACGACTGCGGTGCGGGACATTCCGCGTCGCGCTCGCCCACCACGATCAGTGTTGGTGTTTTCACCTTCTTGATGAAGTTGATCGCCGAGCTCTTCGCGTAGACCGCCGGGTCGTCGTACACCGATGCGCCGAAGAACGGCACCATCCACTGGTCGATAAGATTCTGGCCGTAATAACTCTGCCAGTTAGCAATGCCGGCACCAGCGACCACGGCGCGGAAACGCTGCGTCTGCGTCGGCGCGAACATGCTCATGAAGCCGCCGTAGCTCCAGCCGGTAAGGCCAAGGCGATGGTCGTCAACCGGTACCATCTTCTCTACCGCATCCACGCCAGCGAGCGTGTCGCGCAGATCGCCATAGCCGAAGTCCTTGCGATTGGCCTGCACGAACGCTTCGCCTTCGCCGTAGCTGCCGCGCGGGTTGGTCATAAAGACGAAGTACCCCAGCGTCGAGAACGGTGCGGCGCCGTAACCCACGGACGGCCAACGCGGCACGACGGCTGCAGAAGGACCGCCGTGCACATTCACGATCATCGGATAGTGCTTGCTCGGATCGTAATTGGCCGGATAAAGCAGCCAACCCTGCACGTGGAAACCATCGTTGTCCCACTCGACCGAACGCGCCTTGCCCCAGCTGGGTTTCAGATCGGCGTTGATGGCGGTAACAGCCTTCGGAATCTGATCGCCAACAGGGCCGGCGTACACTTCAGGCGCGACGTCGAAGGACGATTGGCCGAATGCGACATACGAGTGATCGGCGGACAGGGACAGCGCGGCGACAGCTGTGCCATCGCCGATAGAACCCGGCGCGGTGAACAGCACGCGCTTTTGCTTCGCGCTATCGGCCTGCACGTCGTATTCCGCCAACTGCAACTGACCGTTGTCGACTTGGTTCACCAGCATGGATTGCGGCGAAGTCCAGCTGAACCACGCGGGTGTAACGTGGATGCCAGGCGTGAGATCGACCGGCGCACCGCCATGAGCGGCAACGCTGTAAAGGTCGCCGCCAGTCGAGCCCTCATCGCTCATCAGGCCACCGATAAACGCGATGCGCGAACCGTCCGGCGACCAACGCGGCAGCGCGATCTGCAATCCATGCAGCGAACCGCTTACCGTGTGCGGATCGACCACTGCAGTGCGCGTTGCGTTGGACTGCGCATCCTGTACATAGAGCTGTGCGATCCACCAGTTGTTGTCGCCAGGCGCAGGCGCGGCAACGTAGGCCACGCGCTTGCTGTCGGGCGCCCAACTGAATTCGTAGACGTAGCTGTCCGCCGGTGTCACCGATTGTGGTGCGCCGCCTTCCGCAGGCACGGTGGCTACGCGCTGCACTTCGATGCCTTCCACGCCGATTTCGCCGGTAGCGGGTTTCGCAGCCGCCAAGGCACTCGCGCGACGCGTTGCGCCTTCGACATAAAGAAGCCCAAGCGTCTTGCCATCCGGCGCCCAACTTAGCGCGTGCGCAAAACCCGTCAGGCTCGAAAGGTGGGTGGCCTTGTCCTGCGACTGCGTGTCGAGCACGTAGATATCCGGCTGCTTGTTGCCGCCCATGCCCATGCGCGAACTGGCGCAGTTGGACAAGAAGGCAAGGTGCCGCGAGTCGGGCGCCCACGCCAAACCGTTCTCGCTGCAGGTACCCGGCTTGGCCGCCAGAGCGACGCTATGGGCATGCTGGCCGTTGGCATCGGCCAGTACGATGCCGGGCTTGCCATTCGTCTCCACCACCCACGCCAGTTGATGGCCGTCCGGTGATAACGCCACTTCAGCCACGTCGCGGACTTTGCCGAGCTGGGTAAGCAGGGTGTCGATACGTGGATCGGTCGCACTATGCGTGTCCGCTGCGGCGACGGGGGCGAGCACGGCTGCCAGCAAGGGCAGAAACAGACGGGTGGGTTTGAGCATGGCGGCGTTTCGGGTGCACGAGGGAAGCCCCAACGCTAGCAGTTCATCCGCATCAGACCCAAGTGCATGAAGGCACGCCCTGTACTCGTCTACAGCGCGAAGCGGGCGCGAACGCTGTCGCGCGCCCCGCCAATCGCGTGACTGTCCGGCATGACCCACGACGCGGTCCGGTACCGGTAATCTCGATCCCTTACAATCGGCCCATGAAAATCGCTTCATGGAACGTGAATTCGCTCAAGGTGCGCATACCGCATCTCACGCAGTGGCTGGCCGATGCGCAGCCGGACGTGGTGGCGTTGCAGGAAACCAAGCTGGAAGACGCGAAGTTTCCCGTCGACGAACTCGCCGCGGCCGGGTATCAAGCCGTGTTTTCCGGACAGAAGACCTACAACGGCGTAGCGATCCTGGCGCGCAACGATGCGGCGCTGACCTTCGACGATGTCGTGACCGACATTCCCGGCCTGGACGACCCGCAGCGGCGCATCCTGGCCGCCACGATCGGTGGCGTGCGAGTGGTCGATCTGTACGTGGTCAACGGCAAGGCCGTGGGCGACGAGAAATACACCTACAAGCTGCACTGGCTAGAACGGGTGCGGGAGTTTCTGGCGCAGGAAATCCAGCGCCATCCCAACCTGGTCGTGCTGGGCGATTTCAACATCGCGCCGGACGACCGCGACGTTTACGACCCCACCGGCTGGGGCGAGGAAGTGCTCTGTTCGCCGCCTGAACGGGCCGCCCTGAAATCCATTACGGATCTGGGACTGCATGACAGCTTCCGGCTGTTTGAACAGGACGGCGGCCATTACAGTTGGTGGGACTACCGGCAGGGCGCGTTCCGGCGCAACATGGGCTTGCGCATCGACTTGATCCTGCTCGGCGATGCCCTGAAATCCTCGGTAAAGGCCGCCGCCATCGACCGCGAACCGCGGCGCTGGGAGCGACCCTCCGATCACACCCCGGTCACGGTGGACCTGGATATCTGATGACAACTAGCAAGACCGATTGGCCCAGTTCGCTGGACGACAACGAGCTCGAGGAGCTAGACACCTATCTGCGGGCCCACGCCCAGGATGGCCATCTGCTGCTGGACGGCGTGCACGGACTGCTCTCCGCGCTGTCCGTAGGGCCCATGCGCGTGCTGCCCGAGGAATGGCTGCCCGAAGTGCTGCACGAGCCGTTTACCGATGAGGACGAGGGCAACCGCGTGCTCGCCCTGCTGGCCAAGCTCAACGATTCGATCAGCGCCGAACTCGACGTCGACGCCTACGAACCCATCCTCGGCGAAGTCGATACCGAAGCGGGCCCGGTGTTATCGGCAGCTGGCTGGTGCGAAGGCTTCAGCCGTGGCATCGACCTGCGTGCCGGCCTGTGGGAAAAACGCCTTGCCGACGATCCAACCCTGATGGAATTGCTAGGCCCGGTAATGGCGCTGGCAGTCGACGAAGGCATCCTCAGCGCCGAAGCGGAATTCGAGAAGCTCAGCGACGACGAATACGACGAATGCCTGGCACAGCTTCCGGCCGTGCTAATCGCGGTGAATCACTACTGGTCTGAAAATCCGGCTACCGAAGCGGAACTCGATGCGCTTAGCCATGTGACGGAAGCGAAAAACGAACAACCCGCGCCACCGCGTCAACGCAGTGGTCATTGGGTTCATTAGCGGGGCGCTCCAGGCGCTCTGCTGATTCGGGAAACAGTCCGTTCGCATTGCCTCACTTGGGCGTGCACCGGACAGCAACCATCATGAGCGCTAGTTCTCTTTACCGGAGCAAGCCATGACCGAGCGCAGCATTCTCCGCCGCATTCGCGGCACCGATACCTCCGATGGCGCGGGCGTAAAGCTTAAGCGCATCATCGGCCAGCCGGGCCTGGACATGCTCGATCCGTTCCTGTTGCTGGACGAATTTCGTTCCGACCAAGCAGGCGATTACATCGCCGGCTTCCCGGAGCATCCGCATCGCGGCTTCGAAACCGTCACTTACATGCTCGCCGGCCACATGCAGCACGGCGACAACAAGGGCAACCGCGGCGACCTCACGCCCGGCAGCGTGCAATGGATGACCGCCGGCCGCGGCATCCTGCATTCGGAGATGCCGCAGCAGGAAAACGGCCTGATGTGGGGCTTCCAGCTGTGGGTGAACCTGCCGGCCAAGGATAAGATGAGCGACCCGCGCTATCAGGACATCGGTCCGGAGCGGATTCCGGTGGTGCATCCGGCCAACGGAGTGACGGTGAAGGTCATCGCCGGCACGCTAGCTGACGCTGTGGGTCCGGTTTCGGGCATTGTCACCGCGCCGATTTACCTGGATATCGCCCTGGAAGCAGGCGCCGGCGTGGAAATTCCGCTCCCGGAAGGCCATCACGCGTTTGCCTATGTGTTCGATGGCAGCGACGCCCAGGTGGCCGGCGAAAAGCTCGCGCGTAGCGAACTGGCGGTGCTATCCAAGGGCGATAGCGTAAGGATCGCCGGCCGCGAAACCGCCGCTCGCGTGCTGCTGGTGGCCGGGAAACCCTTACAGGAGCCCGTTGCGCGCTACGGCCCGTTCGTGATGAACACGCCGGAGCAGATCCACGAAGCGATCGCTGACTTCCGCGCCGGCAAGTTCTAATCGTCTGCAGCGCCCAGCGTTTCAGCTAACTCATCGCCCTGTCGATAGAAATATCGGCAGGGCGATGTCTTTTTGCGTGCCACCGGGGTGTCGGCGTTCGGAAGCGATTTCAGCCCCATATATATTTGATTCCTGAAAGATAAAAACGGCGGAGTCGGCGGTTTGGCGCCAAGTAGACACGGTTAAAGCGCAACTGTCCGAGTTTGGACATGTTTAGTGAATGACTGGCAAATATGCTTTTCGCCGATCCGCAACTGATCTCGCGCGATTCGTGCTGGAACTGCAACGCTCTTTGCACGCAGCAGCAAATCCTATTGTTGATGAAGATATGGCTGCCAAAATGGTTACGCCCATTAAGGAAGATTACGATCTTGGTGTTGTAACCGCTGGCTCCAAACAACACCCCCGTCTCTGGCATGACGGCGTAGATGAGGGTTTCCGAGCTCAATACGTTAGGTATCGCGACATTGGAGAGGGAGCGATTGTCATGACGAATGCAAAGGGAGATGGAGCCGATCAGATCACTACAGAGGTACTGAGAAGCCTTGCGGTCGTCTATGCGTGGTCAGATTGTCTGCCCAAATCCATACTGGTCAGCCATTGAGTAGAGCAACCGCATGGAAGCGCACCTTGGCGGATTACAGTTAATAGCGTCCAGAGCTGATCGACGACTAGCGAGAGCTGGAAGGCATGTTCACTTCAAACCGGCGCGGGTCACCCCGACCCGGCGTCCGCATCTGGACGCAACTTCGTCTGGCAGTCACGAAGATTTCCGACTTGCCAGTCGCGGCACCCCGGTGCACGAGAACATCGCGATCCTCATCCATTACCATCACGTATCTGCGATGGCATGTCCGATTGCTCAAAGCACAAAGCACACACAACTCTCCCGCGCCCTGATAGCTCCGTGAGCGCTTCGCGGCCCCTAACCTACTGTCTTCGATGCAGCGCCGAGTAAGCGTTCGACGATCTCCGGCAGCATCGGATCGACGGGGAGCGTGTAGTGGGTGGTGTTCGGCACGATTGCGAGCTGGTTTGCGGGCCGCAGGGAGCCATCGATTCCGGCATCGCGCTGGCCGCCTCCCAACGCCTTCCAGAACTCGACCATGTGTTCGGGCCGGATGGCGTCAGCGTCGGCAAAGACAAGCAGTGTGCGTGTGTGAAGCTTGGCGACGTCGGCGCTCCAGTCGAAGGGGCGTTTGGTCAGGTCACCGACCTTCCTGAAGAGGTTGGTCCAATTGACATCGGGATAGGCCTGCCCCAACGGCGATGCCTTGACGCTTGGGCCGAGCGTGGCAGCGTTGTTCTCCAACTGTTTGAAGGCCGCCACCCCCTCCGGATAAAAGCCGTCCTGCCTCATCGCTGCGGACACGAGC
This sequence comes from Vulcanimicrobiota bacterium, assembly GCA_903970555.1. Classification (GTDB taxonomy): domain Bacteria; phylum Pseudomonadota; class Gammaproteobacteria; order Xanthomonadales; family Rhodanobacteraceae; genus Dyella_B. The sequence continues at coordinate 5,028 of CAJCJD010000008.1, read as the reverse complement.
ACGAGCCGGTCGACCATGTCCGGATGGCGGATAGCGGTCTGCAGTGCGACGCTGGCGCCCAGCGAGTAGCCCATGACGTCGGCCTTGCCGAGGTTCAGATGGCCGATCAGCGCAGCGATGTCGTCGCCCATCGTTTCACTGCGTAGTGGCCTGTCAGTGTCGGGCGTGCGCCCATGTGCCTGGAGATGGACGGCGATCACCTGCCGGCCCTTGGCCAGTTCGGCCAGATTGCTCCCGAAGCTGTCTGGGTTGATGCCACCGTGGAGAAGAATGAGCGGCTTGCCGGCGCCATGCACGCTGTAAAAGAGATGCTGACCATTGACGTCGGCAAAATGCTCGTTCGACATGGAGAGAGTCTCCTTGGCTTGAACAGGAAGGACCGCAGTCAGCACTGCGGTCGCCATGGCAGTCTTCAGGAAATCGCGTCTGAGCATATTGTCCTCACGTGACACCTAACTGACCAGCGCGGCGGCGATCATATGTTTCATCGCCGCCGCTTTCATACGCCGGTGGCCGCGGTCGGTATGGTCACGATCTGCCTGCAAGCAACTCATCCAGTTGCGCGAACTGTTCGGGCAGGCCTTCTGCCGAACCGGCGAGTGCTTCCTCGAGGGCCGCTGTTGTGGGGTAGAGTTCGTGGAAGGTAACCAGCGTCTTGCCGTCATGTTCTTCGAACGTCACCGTGGTCAGGGCGCCCTGATCGCTATCTTCGTTCGTCCATACAAGGCGCTTGTGCGGCGTTACTTCTTTGTACGTGCCGAAGAACGCCATCGGTTGATCGAACGCCGGATGGCTGAACACGAGGCGATACGTGCCCCCGGTGCGAATGTCCATGTCGCACGAGACCAGCGACATGCCCACCGACTTCGGAACCCACCACTGCTTGAACAATTCGGGTTTGCTCCACGCTTCAAAGACGATGTGCGCGGGGGCATTGAACGTTCGCCTCACGACGAGTTCGCGGTCGGACTTGCGTTCCACGACGGTGCGGTTCATGACGGCGGAACTACCTTCTTTTTCGTTGGGCATCTGCCTTCTCCTTGCGTTTCAGGTGTTCGACAAGCTCATCCAGCGCATCGAAGCGTGCGCTCCAGAGTTGGCGGTGTTGCTCGATCCAAGCGGCCTCTTCTTCCAGCCGGCGCTGTCCGAGCTTGCAGGTTCGAACGCGCCCGACCTTCTCCGTGCTCACGAGCCCCGCCTGCTCCAAGATGCTGACGTGCTTCTTCATGCCCGTGAGGGTCATGTGAAACCTTTGGGCAAGGTCGCTGATTGAGGCGTCTGAACCTCCGAGCTGCTCCAGTACGCCGCGTCGGGTGACATCGGAGAGCGCGGCGAACGTTGTGTCGAGGCGGGCTTGATAGTGAACCATGTGGTTCACTGTAAGGCGCGTGTGGGTGATTTACAAGCGGATGACGCCTCGGGCGCAAATCGCGCGTAGCTCCTCTGCCGCTCCGAACCTAAACTGCGCATGCCCAGCGTGGGCAAAGGTTCGACAGGTGGCTTTGCCGGCGCTGATCAGCGCTCGCAATAAGGCCACCCCTGCGCGTTAAACGTCCTCCGTTGCAGAGGTTGGCTCTCGTATCCGGTCGATGCAAGTTAGGAGATTGGCCTCCCACGCACTTCGAGTCGCCAAGTCCACGGCTAGGAGGCATTGAGGTTTATGGACTGACCGGTCAGGCTTCTCAAGCTTTGCCTGAGATCACCGATCTAGTGCCTTGGGAAGAATGGAGTGCGCGACGTTGAGACGTTAACTCTGCCGCGAAAGTGCGTCGTCATCCACCGACCCGAACCGGGTCATACGTCTTTGAGCTATTTATACCAGCCGCGCATAAAGCCGATTTTTGTTTTGACCTCAACCCGATTTGTAACCTAAGAGCTAAGGAAGTTGTGATCATGTTCACAGGGATGACATACATGCTAACTAGCTTGACCTTGGCGATCCTGATGCCGCTTTTATTAGCTGGCTCTGGTCATCAAGAGATCGGTGAAGTTGCCACTTATCGCTATCCGAAACGTGTTTGTTGGTTCCTTCTCGGTGCGCTTCCCGTCTACGGTGCGATGGGCATTTTCATATTTTCGACGATGTCGCCTCAAGATAAAGCCAGCGTCCCTAATGTTCTCGCCTTCAGCATCTTTTGGACGTGCATTTTGGCGTTGATTTTATTCGCTTATTTTTATTTTGATCGTTATCGCATTCAAATCGACGATCGCTTGCTCACCATCACATCGCCATTTAGAAAAAAAATCATTTCTCTTACGAGCGTTGCGCAAATCGCTGTTCTAAGGGGGCAGGCAACGGATCTCATGTTGTTCGGTGAAGACGACCATTTATTGGTAAAGCTCGGTGGCTCGCTACAAGATTTCGAATCGTTTCTATCTCAATTGATGTTGCGCACTCGTTCCCCTCAAGTGACATTGTTCAAATGGGATCAGTCGGGCAAGTGGTACGAAGCAATAAACAGCGGTTCTGAACACTGGATCGACAGCAAAGGCCCGAAACGCTTTCGGGATATGAATAGACATCTCAAATACATTCTAATCATTGGCATTCCGCTGATTGCACTCGCTTGCACGGTTGCGTGGCTCAACAGTCACAGTTAAGTATTTTTTAGACCTCCTCGTCACGTCCGCTAACGACCCAAAGCAGACGCTACCGCTATGTCGCCCGCCCGAGCCGTGCAGCGAGGCTGTCAGCTCGACTTTCTATCCGGTCGTTGCATCGGCTCGTGGCGCTGCTACAGGAGCCGCAGCCTGCATGGTCCGATCATCAAAACTTATATGTCGCTTTGAGTGATCCTGTGCTGGATTGGAAGTGATTGGCGAATTCGCTGCTGTATTCGAGACGGAAATCCCATCGATCGTTTGCCTTCCAGTCCATACCTGCCGTGGTCTTGAAGCGATCCTGCGGCAGATCGCTGGTGATGTGGAACCAGCCAGCGTTCGGCGAACCTTCGGCAAATTGCATGCCCGCACCCAGGTTGCCCTGGCTGTAGAACGTGCCGCCAACGCCGCCGTAGATCTGCAACGTCATGCCGTTGTGGAATGCAAACTTGCGGCCCGCTTCGATCATCGGTGAAGCACCAAACACATTGGTGCTGGATGGCGCGGCCGTCAGGTCAAGCGCGCCAGCACCGTGCTCGGTATAGCCGTCTGATTGAATGTGAGTGGCATGCAGGTCGACGTAGGGTTTCAGATACCAGTTCTGGAACGCGAACTGTTTACTGATACGCGAATGCAGGCCCCAATGGCTCACGTTGAACGACGCCTGTGCTGTGCCGCCCATGCCCGGAAGTTGAGCCTGACGCGTGGAGTCGTACGACATCTCACCGCCTTCAAGCGCCGTCGACACGAGCCAGTTGCCCATCTGGTGCTTGACCACGATGCCGGCCGTCCAGCCGTGACCGTCGACCGAGCTGGACACGGAGCGGGTGTCCAGATCGCTGTTGTCCGCCGACACCGATCCGCCGACGAACCAATCCTGCGCCACCTCCTTCTGGCCGCCGACCTGAAACACCTGGCCGTTCTGGTGATAGCCCACACTTTCGCCCGACGCGTCGCGGTCGCCATCGTTGGCGATCACGCGTCCCCACATGCAATCGTGCTCGCTCTGGAACTGCGCGCCGTCTTCGAAGCGTGGACAGCTGTTCATGCGTTCGACGAAGGCGTTGCTGGCGACCACATGCGCAACGCTTGCTGCCTGCGTGCCTTCATTGCTGAGGTTGTCCAGTGCACTGAGGTACTGCGTACCGGAACTGAGTTGCGAAAGACCCGCATAAACCTTGGCTTGCGAGGCAGAAAAGTTATTGCCGAGCCACGTCTGATCCAGCTGCGTGGCTAAGCCAAGCTCGTTGCTATTGCCCCCTGCCTTGGTGGCGACTGTGTTGAAGCCGTTGGAGCGTGCCTGGAACGACAGTGCCTGTTCGTTGGATATCGCCATCGTGTAGTTGAACAGGTAATTGCCGCCGGTGTCGGTGGCGCTGGCACCGGAGGGCATCGAAAGTCCGTTGGAATTGATCACAGTCACTGCATTGGGAGCAAGCAGCGTTGGTCTGATGTAGAACGACGTGCCAGCAGCGAGTGTTACCGTGCCGAGCACGTTCAAGCTGGAAGCCTGTTTGTTGTAGAAGTCGATGGACGTTTGAATCGTGCCGCTGTTGGTGAGTGACCCGTTCAGCGTGCTCGTGGCAATGCTGTTGTAGTTGGCGCCGTAAATATCCAGCGTGCCCGCATTGGTCACTGTGCCGGTACTGTGGTCATTGGTGCCCCAGTATCCGTTGTTGGTCAGCGAGCCGGAGGAGCCAAGCTCGACGTTGCCGTAAAGCTGCGCACCGGCATTGTTGGTGACCGTCGCGAACCCGTTGGGTGCCGAAACGGCGGTGCCATTCGTGTTGGCGATGAAGCCGCTGTTGACCACATTGCCATCGCCGTTCTTGTTGCCGCCGGTCAGCATGATGGCAGGTGCCGAACTGTTGCCCCAGATCACACCGGTGCTACCGTTGTTGATCGCTACGAGCGAGTGGTTGTCTGCTCCCTGCGCATTGACGTAGATCGCACTGGCGCCCTGGCCCTTGGCCTGGACTGTGCCGCTGTTGCTGATGTTGATGGAACCAGCATCGCCCTCGCCGCCGACCGAACCCATGAATACATTGCCGCCAGTGGTGGCCCAGAGACCTCCGCCACCGCCCACGCTTTGCGCAAAGATGGCGTGCGCATTCTTGCCCGTGGTGATGATCGAACCGCTATTGTTGATGACAATATTGCCGCCGGCACCATCGCGCGTGGCGCTGCCCTCACCGAAAAAGTCGTGCGGAAACAGCTCCGGCGTGGTCGCCGACGCAAGGTTGCCGCCGAGGATGCCGCCGCCACCGATGCTTTGTGCCAACACGCCGTAGGCGCCGTCGCCGGTAGTGCTGATGGTGCCTCCGAGTGTGAGGTCAATGTTGCCGCCGATGCCGGCCATCACAGGCTGATTGAAGGGGCTGCTGTCTTTCTCGCTAAGACCAACGATCCAGCCGCCACCACCGCCGA
>CAJCJD010000007.1 GCA_903970555.1 Vulcanimicrobiota bacterium | reverse complement strand
GCTTTGCCAACGTCCTCCGGCTTGCCGATCTCGCCCAGCATCCGCAACACAGCTTCGTTCGCGCCGCCGTGCGCGGGCCCCCACAGCGCGGCCACGCCAGCCGATACGCAGGCATAGGGATTGGCCCCGGTCGAACCGACCAGGCGCACGGTCGAGGTGGACGCATTCTGCTCGTGATCGGCGTGCAGGATGAACAGCAGGTCCAGCGCCTTCGCCGCCACCGGGCTCATTTCCAGCGGCTCGCTCGGCACTTCGAACATCATGTGCAGGAAGCGATTGACGTATTCGAGGTTGTTGCGCGGATAGCGGAACGGCCAGCCGATCGAGTAGCGATAGCAAGCAGCCGCGATGGTCGGCATCTTGGCGATCAGACGGATCGCGGCCAGCTTGCGGTCGTCGGCATTATCGACATCCAGCGACTCGTGATAGAAGGCCGACAACGAGGCGACCGACGCGGCCAACATGGCCATCGGGTGCGCGTCGTGATGGAAGCCCTGGAAAAAATTCCTTTGCGACTCGTGCATCATCGTGTGATGCGTGATGTCGTTTTCGAAGCCGGCGAACTGGGTCTTGTTCGGCAGCTCGCCGTTGAGCAGCAGGTAGGCCACCTCGAGGAAGGTCGACTTTTCAGCCAACTGCTCGATCGGGTAACCGCGATACATCAGGATGCCCTGATCGCCATCGATGTATGTGATCGCACTCTTGGTGGCGGCAGTGCTGCCGTAACCGGGGTCGTAGGTGAAATGCCCGGTGTCCTTGTACAGCGGAGCAATGTCGATACAAGCGGGACCAATCGTACCGGTCAGCAGCGGGAGCTCGCTGCTACGGCCATTGGATTCATCTACCAGCTTGACGGATTTGGAATCGGACACAGAAACCTCCTACGCATGAGTCGCCACCGGGGCGACCGCATAACGGCACCAGCCGGCGAGGGAAAGGTGCATGGCCGTGGGGAAGCGGTCATGCAACCGGACCATTATCGCACATCGATCTGGAAACATCCGAGGGCGCACGGTCGTATTGATAGGCGCAAAAAAACACAGGGCAGGCGCAATGCCTGCCCTGTGTTCAATGTTTAACCTGCCTGTGACAGCAGGTATGCAGAAAAATTACTTCTGCGCGTAGCGACGGCGGAACTTGTCCACGCGACCGCCCACGTCGAGGGTCTTTTGCTTGCCAGTGTAGAACGGGTGCGAATGGCTGGAGATATCCACCTTGATCAGCGGGTACTCGTTGCCGTCTTCCCACTTGACGGTTTCCTTGGTCGCAATCGTCGAACGCGTCAGAAACGCGAAGTCGGACGAAAGGTCCTGGAACACCACCTGGCGGTAATTCGGATGGATATCGGGCTTCATGACGGACTCAAAGCGGTGGGTGAAAAGAGCGGCATTATATTGATCATCCAAAGGCTTAGTCAACCTGCCCGGCACAGCGGACCCCAGCCATCACGCCCCCAGGGCCTTGCGCACCATGGCCCCGAAGCGCGCCTGATCCAGCTCCAGCACTACGTTGGCCCGAGCTGGCAGCTTCAGGCGATCGCTCCAGTCCACCACCGTTGCGCCACGGGTAAGCCGGCCGTCCAGCTCCACGCCGACATGGCGGCGCTCGCTGCGCAGGACCACGGACGGATCGATGGCCACCGCCATGGCTAACGCGTCGGCCGCGATGATGCCCCTACGCCCACGTTGCAGATTGGTTTCGCGTGCGACCTGGAACACGCGCTCGAAGAACGCCGCGCGCCGGTCGCCCTTCGCCAACCATTCGTCGAATTCGGCCTCATCGAAAGCGTGCCGCAACGTCAGCTCCCAATCGACCAGATCGAAGTCGGGAAACCCTTCGAACACGATATGCGCGGCTTCCGGATCAAAGCCCACATTGAACTCCGCCGGCACACGCCCCGTGTTGCCATGCCCCGTCACCGCGCCGCCCATCACGACCAGTCGCTTCACGCGTTGCGGCAAGGTCGGATCGAGCTTTAACGCCAGCGCCAGATTGGTTAACGGCGCCAGCGCCACCAGGGTCAATTCGCCGGGACGCTCGCGGGTCAATCGCAGCAGTGCGAGGGCGGCATGCTCGCCGGTCACCGCTGTCGCCGGCTCGGGGAATCCCACATCGCCCAAGCCATCCCGACCGTGGACGAAAGCGGCATCCTCCTCCGGCAAACGCACCAGCGGCGTGGGACAGCCGGCAAAGACCGGTGTCGACGCACCCACCAGATCGACCAGTGTGCGCGCGTTGCGCACAGTGTGCGAGAGGCCGACGTTACCAGCCGCGATGCTCAAGCCAACGACGTCGGCGTGTGCATGGGCCATCAGAATCGCCAGGGCATCGTCCACGCCCGGATCAGTATCAATGAGAAGTTGCGGTCTGCTCATAGGGGGAATGCACACGCTGGGGAAGCGAGTTAGCTTAGATGGACGGTGCCGCGAGAGCTAGCCCGTTTAGGCATTCGCATAGCGGGCCGCACCGCCGATCCAGCGCTCGATAAGCCGCCCTGCCCGCTCAGCGTGTTGCGCGAGCATCTGCTCACCGACGTGCTGCACGGCGGGTAGCAAATGCGCATCGCGTGCGAGGTCGGCCATGCGGAAACTCAGTTGCCCAGTCTGGCGCGTACCCAATACTTCGCCAGGGCCGCGCAATTCCAGATCCTTTTCGGCGATGCGGAAACCATCGTTGGTCTCACGCATCACCTGCAAGCGCTCGCGCGCAAGCTGGCCCAGCGGCGGCTGATAGAGCAACACACAATTGGACGCCACGGCTCCGCGCCCGACGCGCCCCCGCAACTGATGCAATTGCGCCAAGCCAAGGCGCTCGCTGTTTTCGATCACCATAAGGCTGGCGTTGGGGACATCCACGCCAACCTCGATCACGGTGGTGGCAACGAGCACGGCCAATTCGCCCGCCTTGAAGGCATCCATTACGGCCTGCTTCTCTTTCGACTTCATGCGGCCGTGAATCAGGCCAACCTGGCAATCGGACAATGCATGCGTTAACTCCGCATGCGCCGCTTCGGCGGCCTGCGCTCGCAGTTGCTCGGATTCTTCAATAAGAGTGCAGACCCAGTAGACCTGCCGTCCTTCCATGCAGGCGGCATGAATGCGCTCAACGACTTCGATGCGGCGTGCGTTGGATATCGCGATGGTCTGCACCGGCGTGCGGCCGGGCGGCAGTTCGTCGATTGCCGAGATGTCCAGATCGGCATAGGCACTCATCGCCAACGTGCGTGGAATCGGGGTCGCGGTGAGCACCAATTGATGCGGCACCAGTTCGCCTTCGAGCCCCTTGTCGCGCAACGCCAAGCGCTGCTGCACGCCGAAGCGATGCTGCTCGTCGACGATGACCAATCCAAGCCGCGCGAACTCGACACCTTCCTGCATCAGTGCGTGCGTACCGATCACCACCGACGCACCTTCCGCAACGCGGCGCATGGCCTGCGCGCGCGCCTTCCCTTGTTGCTTGCCGGCGAGCCATTCGACCGAGATATCCAACGGCTCCAGCCAGTGCCGAAAATTGCGCAAGTGTTGTTCGGCCAGCAGTTCGGTCGGCGCCATTAGCGCGACCTGATAGCCGGCTTCCACCGCCGCCAACGCTGCCGCACAAGCAACGGCCGTTTTGCCGGAACCGACATCGCCTTGCACCAAACGAAGCATCGGCTGCGGCTGCGTGGTATCCGCGGCAACTTCCTCGGTCACACGCTGCTGCGCCAAGGTAAGCCGAAATGGCAAGCTTTTTAGCCAACGTTGTCGCAGCCGGCCATTGCCACCCAGCACCGGAGCGCGACGTTCGCGCACAGCTGCGCGCAACCGTTTCAGGCTCATGTGCTGGGTCAGCAATTCTTCGAAAGCCAAGCGCTGCTGCGCAGGATGCCGGCCTTGCGTCAATTGATCGACGCGTGCGTCGGGTGGCGGCCGATGCACGTACAGCAACGCCTCGCGCAATGACGTCAGCCCGTATTCGGCGCATAGCGACGGCGGAATCAGTTCAAGCTCATCTTCCATGGGCAAGAGCTGTAAAGCCTTGGCGATCACGCCCGCCAAACGCTTCTGACCAAGGCCTTCGGTGGTGGGATAAACCGGGCTAAGCCGATCATCAAGAACGATCTCGGCACTATCGGCCAAGCGCTGGTACTGCGGGTGCACCATCTCCAGGCCGCCCGTGCCTTGGCGCACTTCGCCATAGCAAAGCAGGCGGATGCCCTGCCGCAATTGCTCCGCCTGAGCACGGTTGAAATGGAAGAAGCGCAGCAACAGCGTTTCCATGGCGCCATCGCCAATCGCCACTTTCAGCTGCGGACGATAGCGATAAGTCTTTTCGACGGCTTCTACGACACCGACCACCTGCACACGCATGCCCGGGCGTAAATCGGCCAGTGGCGTTACGTGCGTGCGGTCTTCGTAGCGAAGCGGCAGGTGAAACCACAGATCCTGCACGCGATGCAGGCCTAGCCGCGCCAGCGCCTCACCTAAAGCGGGCCCGACACCGCCGAGCGATGTCACGGGCTGGCTACCCGGATCGGCAATCGTAAGGCGTGTCGTGGAAGGTGAGGTGGCGGCCATCGATGCAAGACTAACCGAGCAGGCTCGCGTCGGCGACGCGACTGCCGACAAGAGCTGTCAGCAGTCGACCTGAAAAACGATCAGTCCAGCACCATCACTGCATCGACTTCGACGTGTGCGCCCTTGGGCAGACCGGAAACTTCGATGGTGGAACGTGCCGGATACGGCTGTTGGAAATATTCGCCCATCACGGCGTTGACTGCGGCGAAGTTCGCCAGATCGGTGACGTAAATGCCCACGCGCACGACCTTCGCCAGAGAACCGCCAGCCGCTTCGGCCACGGCCACCAGGTTGTCGAAAACGCGTCGGGTCTGCGTGCTGATATCGCCTTCGACCAGCACCCCGCTCGCGGGATCAAGAGGAATCTGTCCCGAGAAATACACGGTATTGCCCGCACGCACGGCTTGCGAATAGGGGCCGATAGCAGCGGGGGCCTTGTCGGTGGCAATGATGGAGCGAGACATGGGGATATTCCGTGCGAATAAAAAAGGGAGTGTAAAGCGAGCGACGTTGCAAAGGCAGCGGAGCGAAAGCTTCAGGCCGCATCACAGGGGATAGCGATACGCCCCGCTCACCACGCCCGTGCGCCGCACGCGCCGAATCACTTCGGCCAGATGCTTGCGGTTCTTCACTTCGATGGTGAACAACAGCGTGGCCGCCGCCATGTCGCGCTCGACGTATTCCACGTTTTCGATGTTGGAATCCGCGGCCGCGATCGCGGCTGCCACCGTCGCAAGCACACCGGGACGGTTGATGACTTCGATACGCAATTCGGCGCGGAAATCGCCCTGCACGTCGCGATCCCACTCGATCGCCACACAGCGCTCGGGGGATTTGCGCAACTCGGCGACATTCGGACATTCCGTGCGATGCACGACGATGCCCTTACCGGGCGAGAGATAGCCGATGATGTCGTCGCCAGGCAACGGATGACAGCAGTTGGCGAAACTCAGCACGCCACGCTCGGCACCGGTGATGCGGATGTTTTCCGCCACATGCGGCACGCCCGCGCCACGCGCCGTTGCACCGCGCGCGGCGACTAGTTGGCTGGCAACCTGATCGGGCATGCGATTGCCCAGCGCAATATCCGAGAGCAGCTCCTCCAAGCGCTTGAACTTGGATTTGTGCAGGAATCGTTCCAACGCCGCCGGCTGGATGGCATCGAGGCTGGTACCCAGCGCATCGAGTGCGCGATCAAGCATGCGATGACCGAAATCCACCGCATCTTCGTGCTGCAAATGTTTCAGGTACTGACGAATCGCCGTGCGCGCCTTGCCGGTGACAACGAATTCCAGCCACGCCGGATTCGGCACGGCCGATGGCGCGGTGATGATTTCCACCAGCTGACCCGATTCCAGTCGTGTGCGCAGCGGCAGCAGCTTCTTGTCGACGCGTGCTGCCACCGCGTGGTCGCCAACGTCGGTATGCACGGCATAAGCGAAGTCGAGTGCAGTGGCATTGCGCGGCAGTGAGAGAATGTCGCCGCGCGGGGTGAACAAATAGGTTTCATCCGGGAACAAGTCGATCTTGACGTTCTCGATGAACTCGGCAGCAGAAGGCGTGTTCGCCTGACTATCGGCCAGGGCAGAAAGCCACTCGCGTGCACGCGCTTGCGCGCTGTTGGCGGGGCCGCTGTCTGTCTTGTACGCCCAATGCGCTGCGACGCCGCGTTCGGCGACGGAATCCATTTCTTCGGTGCGAATCTGCACTTCGATCGGTGCGCCGAACGGCCCCAGCAGCACGGTGTGCAGGGACTGATAGCCGTTGGCCTTGGGAATGGCGATGAAATCCTTGAAACGCCGGTCGACGGGTTTATACAACGCATGCACCACACCGAGCGCCATATAGCAGCTCATCGCGCTATCGGTCACGACGCGGAAGCCGTACACATCCATCAACTGGGCAAAACTCTTGTGCTCGTTGCGCATCTTCGAATAGATGCTCCACGGCGACTTGATACGCCCGACCACGCGCACGGGAATGCGATCTTCGATCAACCGCGCCGACAGCGCGCCTTCGATACGCCCCATCGCTTCGCGGCGATTGCCGAGCGCGGCACGGATACGTTCGCTGATAACGCGGTAGCGATCGGGATAAAGCGCGCGGAAACCTAGATCTTGCAGTTCCGCCTTGATTTTGTTCATGCCCAGGCGCTGCGCGATCGGGGCGTAGATTTCCAGCGTTTCGCGGGCGATGCGTCGACGCGAATCGGAATCCTTGGCGCCGAGCGTGCGCATGTTGTGCAGGCGATCGGCGAGCTTGATCAGGATCACGCGAATATCGCGCGCCATGGCCAGCAGCATCTTGCGGAAACTTTCCGCATCGGCTTCCTGCCGATTGCTGAAGCGCATCTTGTCCAGCTTGGTGACGCCGTCGACCAATTCGGCCACGGGCTCGCCGAATTCGCCCGCAAGTTCCGTGCGACTTAACTCAGTGTCTTCCAGCGTGTCGTGCAGGATCGCTGCAATGATCGTTTCCGCATCCATGCCGAACTCGGCGAGGATGCCGGCCACGGCGATCGGATGGGTGATGTAGGGCTCGCCGCTTTTGCGCGTCTGCCCTTCATGCGCCACGGCGCCTACCTGGTAAGCACGAATCACGCGCTCGACATGTTGTTCCGGCAGATAGGCAATGCGCTCTTTCAGCGCCAGCACGTAAGGCGGCAGAGTGGACGTATCCTCGGAAGCGGGATGCGTAACCGCCGGCATGGATTCACGACGCCCGTTCAGGCGTTCGCCTCGCTGGGTTGATGGGAGTGGAACACTTGGACGTGGCGCGGACAAACAAGGCGCGCGGCGCGCCCCGATAGCCCGGTGTTACCGGTGCGACGACTGCACTGTCGACAGCCGCCGCCGTCCATCAGTCGTCCCCGCCCTTGGAGAGGTCGTCATCGACTTCCTGGGCAGCCCATTCCAGGGCCTCGCGCTCGGCACGCTCGCGCTCGGAGCGATCGATCTCGTCGATGGTGGCCTGGTCGATACGGCGGTCTGCGATTTCGCGCAGTGCCAGCACGGTCGGCTTGTCGTTGTCGGGGTTGACCGCCGGTTCGGCACCGTTGGCGAGCTGGCGGGCGCGCTTGGTCGCCATCAGCACCAGTTCGAAACGGTTGTCGACCACCTCTAGGCAGTCTTCCACGGTAATGCGGGCCATGGGGAAATCCTTAAGCTTGAAAGCTACTTATGCGGTCTTACAGTTTATCGGGCAGCCACTTGGCTGGCAATGCGATTGACTCTTATCATGTCGGGCTGTCGTGCGCCAGCTCGAAAGCAGCCCGTAAGTGGTGCACAATATAAAACTAGAAAGTACAATTTTACCCTATCCCCACCCTTTAATAGCGGATCCCCGTCGATGCCCTCTCTGCCTCGCCTCGCCGTATTGAGCCGCCTCCTCCCCCTGGTCGCCGCTATCGCTGTGCTCACTGGTTGCGCCATCGCCAAGCCCCGTACCGACGACCCGCTGGAGAAATTCAACCGCAAGAGCTACGCCTTCAACAACGCGCTGGATAAGGCGGTGCTGCGTCCGGTGGCGGTGGGCTACACCAAGGTCACCCCAAAACCGGTGCAGACGGGGATCAGCAACTTCTTCACCAATATCCGCATGCCGATCAGCGTGGCCAACGACCTGCTGCAGGCACGGCCTAGCGACGCGATGGCCGGTACGGGCCGCTTCCTGATCAACTTCACGGTGGGCCTGGGCGGCTTCTTCGACCCGGCCACGAAGATGCAGATCCCGCTCAAGGAAACCGATTTCGGCATCACCCTTGCCCGCTGGGGCGTGCCGGAGGGCGATTTCCTGATGGTGCCCCTGCTTGGCCCCTCGACGATGCGCGACATCTGGCAGTACCCGGTCGACGGCTACCTGTTCGACCCGATGAGCTATTTCGAGCGCAACCACAAGTTCCGGGACGGCCAGTATTACTTCCCTGAAGTGGTCTATTTCATCCAGATGCGCGCCCAGTTGCTGGACGCCGACAGCTTCTTGAAGACGGCCTACGACCCTTACGCGTTCATCCGCGACGCGTGGCGCCAGACACGCCTGAACAAGATCTACGACGGCAATCCGCC
>CAJCJD010000006.1 GCA_903970555.1 Vulcanimicrobiota bacterium | reverse complement strand
CTTCCTCGCGCAGGTTTTTTTCAGCCTCTTCCGTCTGCGCCACGACCGCCGTGTTACCTAGCGAGCGCGTAGCATCGAGTGCGCTGAGCTGGCGGTCCAGGACCTCTTTGACCTGCTTGGGCGTCTGCGCGTGCGAGAGGTCGTTGTCGTTGTTGAGCAGCAAATGCTGCTGGCGTTGCTCGGCCCGGTTGCTGATCGCGTCCGTAGCCAGGTGCAGCACAAAAAACGACAGCAGGCACAACACGAACATCAATCGGAACGGCGCGATGTAGCGCACGCGCCGTCCGCTGAAATATTCCAGCGTGAGAAACCCGGGCTTCAGCAACAGCGGCGGCAGCGTATGCAGGATGCGTCCGTCGATGTGCAGAAAGGTTTCGAAAAACTCTTCGAACAAACCGTGCACCGGCCGCAGCACGCTGTGCATGGACTGGCCGCAGTGATGGCAAAACTCGCCTTCCATCGGCGTGCCGCAGTTGGCGCAGTGCACGCCCTCAAATGATGTCAGTTCCTTCATAGCGCCTCCCCTGCGTTGCAGCGTGCGATCTTGGCACAGCTAGGCGGCCCATGGCTCGGGTACAATACACGGCCGCAGAGCACGCTGACTCATGAAACCGTCCCTTCTCGACCGTGCCCGGGTGTCGCGGGAGATCGGCGCTACCGTGCGCCTCGCCTTTCCGCTCATCCTGGCCCAGCTTGCCGCCATCGGCAGCAACTTCATCGACACGGTGCTCGCCGGTCATGTGGGTGCGCATGTGTTGGGCGCGGTGGCGGTGGGGGCCAACCTCTGGTCACTGGCGATCGTCAGCGGCATCGGCATGATGATGTCGGTGCCGCCTTCGGTATCGCAGCTTGATGGAGCGGGGCGTCGCCATGAAGTGGGCGCCGTGTTCCGCCAGGCGTTGTGGCTGGCGCTGGGTATGGGTGTGTTGCTTTGGTTCGCCGCCCGCCATGCCGAGCCGCTGATTCGTGTCATGGGTGTTTCACCCGGCCTTGATATCGGTGTCGGCGAGTTCCTGCGCGCGATCAGCTGGGGTGCGCCTGCGCTGACCTGTTACTTCGCGCTGCGTGGTTTGTCCGAGGGTCTTTCGATGACGAGGCCGTCGATGTATTTCAGTTTTGGCGGCCTGTTGCTGCTGGTGCCGCTGGGCTACGTCTTCATGTTCGGCAAGCTGGGTTTGCCGCCGCAAGGTGCGCGGGGTTGCGGCATCGCTACGGCCACGGTGCTGTGGTTGGAGATGCTGGCGTTCGGTGTGTACGTGACGTGTCATCGCAACTATCGCGGCCTGGGCTTGTTCGACCACTTCGAGTGGCCGCATTGGCGGCGCATCGGCGCGCTGGTGCATATCGGTTTGCCCATGGCGATTACCTTGCTGGCCGAAGCCGGATTGTTCGTCGCCGCGGCGTTGCTGATCAGCACTATGGGCGAGGACATGGTCGCCGGCCATCAGGTGGCGCTCAATGTGGCGTCGCTGTTCTTCATGATCCCGCTTGGCTTGGCCCTGGCGATCACGGTGCGAGTTGGTAATGCGGTAGGCCGGGGCGATGCTGCGGGCGTGCGCTACGCCGGGTTTTGCGGGATCGGCCTGACCCTGGTCACCCAGCTGGTATCGGCCGGCCTTATGTTGGGTTTTCCGCATGCCATCGCGTCGTTCTACACGCATGACAAAACCGTGATCGCGCTGGCGACGCAGTTGCTGATGCTGGCTGGCTTTTTTCAGTTTTCGGACGGTATCCAGGTGGCGTCCAACGGGGCCCTGCGCGGGCTGAAGGACACGCGCGTGCCGATGGCGATCACCCTGTTCGCCTACTGGCTGGTGGGTATGCCGGTCGGCTGGTGGTTGGCTTTTCACGCCCAGCTTGGCGCGCGCGGCATCTGGATGGGGCTGATCGCCGGGTTGAGCATGGCGGCCCTGTTGCTGTTTATACGTTTCTGGCGGAGTTCGCGCCGACACCCACTCGGGACGTTTGGCCCTGTTGCCCCAGCGGCCGCCGATGCCACGATGCCCTCATGACCGGCGGCGCGTGAACGGTTACGCTGGTGGGAACTACGAGGAATCTTAAGCTCTATGTCGACACCACCGCCTTTGCGCCAATCACAGCAGCGAAACGGATTCTGGGCCTTCCTGTGTACGTTCGGGCGAGGCATCAATGTGGCCAGACTGGTCATCATCAACGTGCTGTTCTTCGGCTTCCTGTTTCTGTTTGTGTTGTTCGTCATGGGTGTGGGTGCGGCCAAGCACATCAACGACATCCAGGACGGCAGCGTGCTGGTGCTGAAGCCGGAAGGTCGGCTGGTCGAGCAATACAGCATCAATCCGATGCAGCGGGCGTTGTCCAAACTTTCCGGCAACGAACCGAAGGAAGTGCAACTGCGCGATCTGACGAGTTCGATCGATGCGGCGGCCAAGGATTCGCGTATCACACGCATCGTGCTCGACCCCGGCCAATTGCAGAGCAGCGGTTTCGCTGCGCTGAGCGAAGTGGGTGCGGCGCTGGATCGTTTCCGCGCGGCCGGCAAGCCGGTGTTGGTGTGGGCGGCGAGCCTTGATCAGTATCAGTACTACCTCGCGGCACATGCCGATCGCATCCTGCTCGATCCGCAGGGTGGCGTGCTGATCACTGGACTCTCCAACTACCGACTGTTCTACAAGGATCTGCTCGACAAGTTGGGCGTGGACGTCTATTTGTTCCGCGTCGGCCAGTTCAAGAGCGCGGCCGAGCCGTTCATCCTCGATCACGCGTCGCCCGAGTCCAAGGAAGCCGACAGCTACTGGATGGGCGGTTTATGGGATGGCTACATCAACAGCGTCGCCAAGCTGCGCAAGCTCGATCCCGCGGTGGTACGCGCGGATATCGATGAGCTGCCCGATCGCATCACGGCCGCGCAGGGCGATCTCGCCAAGCTGGCGTTGGATGAACATCTTATCGATGGCATGGCCACGCGCGCGGAGCTGATCAAGATGCTTCGCGCGCAAGGTGTGCCGGCGGGCAAAGACGGGCACGGTTTCCGTGGCGTCAGTTTGGATAGCTATGCCGCAAACGTCGCGAGTGACAAGAAGCTGACCGGCTCGGGCGTCACGATCGTGGTGGCGGAAGGCGAGATCTCTGCAGGCGAGCAACCCGCCGGATCGATCGGCGGAGAATCCACCGCTTCGCTGATTCGTCGTGCGCGCGAAGACAAGCGCACCAAGGCGCTCGTGCTGCGCGTGAATTCGCCGGGCGGCGAAGTGTATGCGGCCGAAGAGATCCGACGTGAAGTGGAGCAAACGCGAGAGGCCGGCATTCCCGTCATCGTGTCGATGGGCGATGTCGCCGCCAGCGGCGGCTACTGGATCTCGATGAACGCCGACAAGATCTACGCCGAGCCGAACACCATCACCGGCTCGATCGGCATCTTCGGCATGTACTACACCGTGCCCAATGCGTTGAGCAAACTGGGCATTAGCAGCGATGGCGTCGGCACGGGTCCGCTGGCTGGCGCGTTCGATGTCAGTCGCAAGCTCGACCCCAAGGTCGGCTCGGTGATCCAATCGATCATCAACAAGGGCTATCACGATTTCGTAGGCGGCGTGGCGCAGGCGCGCGGCAAGGATTACGCGGCGATCGACGCCATTGCACAGGGTCGTGTGTGGACCGGCGACCAAGCATTGCAGCGCGGACTCGTGGACCAACTTGGTGGCCTCGACACTGCGGTGGCCGAAGCCGCTGACCTGGCCAAGCTCGGTAACGACTATCCCGTGCGTTATCAGGAAGAACCGATGGGCGTGTTCGAACGCTTCATCGTCAACTTCAACCAGAGCGCCATGGTGGCGGGGCTGCAAAGCTACGGTGTGCGGCTACCAGGCTGGGTTGCGCAATTGCCGGCGTTTGCGCCGGAGCTGCAGATGTTGCGCACGGCGCAAGCGGGTCGGCCGAATGTCTATTCGTACTGCTTCTGTTCCGCACATTGACGGTGGCGCGCGGTGACAATCGCCGCGCAACGCATCCGGCATCTATTCCACTGTCGCGCTGTAGTAATCGCCATGCCGTCCGATTCGCGTCGGCATGGCGAAGGTCGCGGTGAGTGCGTTGTCGGTCAGCACGCTGGCTTTGTCGCCTTCTTGCAGCAAGCGGCCATCGCGCAACAGCAGCACGTGATCGATTTCCGGCAGGATTTCCTCGACGTGATGGGTCACCAGCAACAGCGTAGTGCCATGTCGCGCCAGCTGTCGCAAGGTTTCCAGGAAACGTCGTCGGCTCGCTGGATCGAGCCCTGCGCAAGGCTCGTCCAGCAGCAATGCGCGTGGACGATGGACCAGGGCACGCGCGATCAGCACGCGACGTGCTTCGCCGGTAGATAGGCTGGCCATCTCGCGGCCGATAAGCGGCGACGCTTCCATTAGATCCAGCGCCTCATGCGCGCGTTCACGCATGGATGCCGTGACTTCATGATCCAGCCCAATGCCTCGTGCGGCGAAAAAACCCGATACCACCGTGTCGAACACTTCCAACGCCGAGTCGCTGGTGTAATCCAGCTGCACAGCGGGTGAGACGATGCCGATCAGGCTGCGCAGCTCGCTCACGCTCCAGCGGTCACGGCCAAAAACACGGATGACCGGCGCGCCATCGCGACGGGCCAGCGGATAGATCTGGCGCGCGATCAATCGGATCAGCGTGGATTTGCCCGAGCCGTTCGGCCCAAGTATGGCGGTGTGCTGGCCCATCGCCAGGCGCAGGCTAAAACGATCGAGGATCAATTTCTCCCCACGCATGACGCTGGCTTCGTGTATCTCCAGCAATGGCGTGGAGGTGTCGGGATTTGGATACGTGTTATCGGGGTTCATCCTTGAACCTTGCCCGCAACGAAGCGCGATGGCAAGACATGGACGTACAGACGTCCAAACGCCTACGCTTGCTTATTGCGTTTGTTGCTCGACTTGCTTGTCCTGGTCTGCGGCTTGTTTGTCGACCACTTTCTGTACGTCCTTGGCGCGTTGTTCGTCCTGCTTCATCGCATCCCACGGCGCTGCGGGCTGCGCGTTGGCTGCTTTCGGGTCGGATTGGGGCGCAGGAGGCTTACCGCTGCATGCAGTGAGGGCGAGCAGGCAAAGCAATACGGGAACGGTTTTCATGGCGATAGCCTCGACCAGCGATAAGTTGCAGTGTCACGCCATGCTGCGTTCCAGACAAGACGTTCGTGTAAGCTTGACGCATGAATAGCCGAATCGATGCTTGGCAGTTACAAGGCCACACCGCTTTGATCACCGGCGCCAGCAAAGGCATCGGTTATGCCGCGGCGCGCGAGCTGGCTGGTCTCGGTGCAAGTCTGCTGCTGGTGGCCCGCGACGACGATTATCTCGAACAGGTCCGCGTCGAACTGACCGACGATTACCCGGGCATTGACGTGCTGGCGTTTGCCGCCGACGTGAGCGAAGGGGAGGATCGTCTGGCCGTGTTCGACTGGGTGGCAGATCTAGGTACGCCGCTATCGATCCTGATCAACAACGCTGGCGGCAATGCGCCGAAGGCGACCGTCGACTACAGCGAGGCGGACTATCGCGCTATCTTCGAGCAGAACCTGTTTTCGGCGTTCGAGATGTGCCGCCTTGCGCATCCGCAGTTGGCGCAGCATGCGAATGCGGCGATCGTGAATGTGGGTTCGGTGTCCGGCGTGACGCATGTGCGCACCGGTTCGGCTTACGGTATGACCAAAGCGGCGTTGCATCAGCTCACGCGCAACCTGGCCGCCGAATGGGCCGTCGATGGCATTCGCGTCAATGCGGTGGCGCCGTGGTACATCCGCACGCAACGCTCCGAGCCTGCGTTGGCCGATACCGATTACCTCGATGAAGTGCTCGACCGCACGCCGCTGCGTCGCATCGGCGAGCCGGAGGAAGTGGCGGCGGCCATCGCGTTCCTGTGTTTGCCGGCAGCCAGCTACATCACGGGCCAGGTGCTGGCCGTGGATGGCGGCTTTCTTAATTACGGGTTTTGATCGCGATAGCCGTCGCACTTGTCCACAGGTGTTGGGGAAAGGTTGGTAGCAAGCCTGTGGACAACTTCGCGCAGGACTTGCGCGACAGTGACTTGCATGACATTGCGCAGGTCTTGCTCAGCAGTGCTTGAGTTGGGCTAGCAAGTCATGTTCGCGTTGGAGCAGCGCAGGTTGATCGCTCTTGAAGGCGCGCGACAGCTTGCGCTCGTTGTCATCGTATTGGTCGAGCAGGGTGGAGCAGGTGTCTGCAGGCGTCATCGCCTGGCATTGGTCCTGCACCAGCGTGTAATGGCTGGCGACCATGGCCGCGTTCGCCGAGACGCGGCCACCGAAGTTCTGGCCGATAGATGTGGGAACGATGCCCGTCATCGCCAGCGGCGCGTAATAGGGTGCGGGATTACCGTTGTCGCTGAGGTAGGTCTTGCCGTCGGTGGCGCGGGTGCAGCGATACATCAACGAGGGTGGCGTCGCCGGCGCGGGTGGTGGCGTTGGCGTGGCCGCGGCGACATGCGGCGTGTCGTCGACGGAAGGCGGTGGTGGTGCTGGCGAGGGCGCTGGACCATCGTCCTGCAGCTGCAAGGTCTGCTGCTCTTGGCCGCTTGGGCACGGCGTGCCTTGGTAGACCACCTGGCCGTTGGCAGCCTTGCATTTGTACGCGGTCGTGTCGGCCTGTGCCGGCGCAGGCAACGTTGGGCCGAAGAAAAGGCCGGATAGAAACAGCATGCAGGCGCCGAGGCGTTTCATGCGGCGATTCTATCCCTGGGATGCGCTGGCGTAGTGGTGGACCTTAGAAGTCGACGCTGTGTTCTTCGGCCGCGAAGCCGACGGTGACCGCACCTTCGCCCACGTTGACCATGCCGGTGATGCTCATCGGCGCCTGCATCAGCGTGACGCCGTGTTCCTGGCAGGCTTCGGCCAGCTTGGCGTAGCCCGGTAGTTTGGGCAGTTCGGCAAGGTCGCCACCGTAGGCGGTGCACATCACCGGGACTATCAGGCCGGCGCGTACGCGGTCGGCCGCATAACCGAACAGCGTTTCGCAACCATGCTCCCAGCCGCGCACTTTGCCGACCGGGCTGGTGTCGCCGCGGTAGCCGCGCAGCAAAGGCTTGATGTCGAGCGTGGAACCCAGCACGGCACTGAACAGGCCCACGCTGCGATCGCCCTTTTTCTTGGCGCGCGCACGCAGGTAATACAGATCACGCGGCAACATGTAGCCGTAGGAGTTCTCGGCGACATAGGCCAGCCGCTCGCGAATCGCCGCCGGCGTTTCATTGGCCTGCATCAGGCGAACGGCTTCGAACACACACGGTGCCGACCCCGCGAACAAGCTGCGCGTGTCCATGACGCGCATCAGGAACGGACCGGTGATGCCTGCCGGTTCGCGCACGCGCCGGTAATTTTTCAGCACCGCGAAGCTGGCCTTGACCACGTGGTCGTAGATCGGGCTGCGGGTTGCGGTGATGGTCAGGCAGAACACGCAGTCCTTTTCCAGGACGAGCTTTTCCAGGAACAGCTTCTGCACGTCTTCCACCGAGCAGGGCTCGGTTTCGGCGGAGTGGCTGCGGCTGCCCAGTTTCAGGTTGAGGAAGCGCTGGACTTCGGCGGGGTCGCGGTCGTCCTTGAAGGAGGAGTCGTCGACCCGCACCGCGATAGGCATGACAGCGATGTCATGCTGTCTTAGAAATTCTTGCGGCAGATCGCACGAAGCGTCGATAGCCAAACCCATTCGCATGTCGCCAAGTCCTCACCCTCAATCGCGCGCCGAACATAACACGCGCCTGCATGATGTGATTGCCGCAGTGCGCCAAGGTTCAACGCAGTTCTCGATATATCTTCGGGTCGAAGTCATCCACCTGCACGACGGCATCGCGCGCGGCCTGTGCTTCGGCCAGCGCGTCGTATTCGGCCTGCGTGATGATGCCCGCGGCCAGGCCCAGTTCGTCGAGTTGATTCTTGGGGGCGCGGTCCAGGCGGCCCTCGCGCACCGCGTCGCGCAATTTGGTCTCCACCGGAATCGCGCGCACCGCTTTATCGAGCGCCGCCTCCAACTCGCCAAGCCCCGGTTCGTTCGGCCCAGGCACGTGGATATCCTCGGTGAGGTGGATGCGCGCTTCGCGGTCTTCCAGGATTGCGCGCGCCGCCCGCTGGCCAAGTCGGTCCGAAGGCGGACGCAGATGGGCGCCGAGCGGAAACACCACACATCGCGCCAGCAACGCCAAAGGTCCGGATAAGTTGTCCAGCACGCCTCGCAGGGCTTCTTGCGTGCGATAGAGCGCGCTGGCCACGCCCCATCGCGCCAGGTCGTAGTGGGAGGCGAACTTCGGTTCGTCGTGGTAACGCTTGAGCGTGGCAGCCGCGAGGTATTGCCACGCCAGCGCATCGGCAAGGCGGCCGGAAATCTTCTCGCGACGCTTGAGCGAGCCACCCAGCGTGGCCATGCACATGTCGGAGACGAAGGCGAAGGCTGACGCAAAGCGAGTGAGTTGCTGGTACTGGCGCTTCAACTCCGTATCTATGGGAATGCGCGCCAAGCGGCTGCCGGTGAGGGCCAACACGAACGCGCGCACGCCGCGCGTGAAAACGAAATTGATGTAGCCGAAAGTGGCGAGATCCAGCTTATAGAGATCTTTGGCGGCAATCGCATCGATCAGCTTGGGCACCCACGGATGACAGCGGATCGCGCCTTGGCCGTACACGATCATCGATCGGGTGAGGATGTTCGCGCCTTCCACAGTAATGCCGATCGGCACCGATACCCACATGCGCGATAACGCATTGCGCGGCCCGCGTTGGATCGCGGCGCCCGCGCGTATATCCATCGCATCGCTGACCACTTCGCGCATCGCATCGGTGAGATAAGCCTTGGCGACGGAACCGAGTACGGCGGGCCGCTCGCCGGCATCCAGTGCGCCGCAGGTGAGCGTGCGCGTGGCCGTCATCAGATACGTGAGACCGGCAATGCGTGCGAGCGGTTCTTCGATGCCCTCGAACCGACCGATCGGCGTATCGAACTGTTCGCGCACCGTGGCATAGGCACCACAGATGCGCGTGGACATCTGCGCTGCGCCGACGGCCAGCGCCGGCAACGAGATCGAGCGGCCGGCGGCTAGCGATTCCATCAACATGCGCCAGCCATGGCCGATCTGTTCCTGACCGCCGATGATCGCATCCAGCGGCACGAACACGTCTTTGCCGACGATCGGGCCATTGTTGAACGGCACACCCATCGGGTCATGGTGACGGCCGATCTCCACGCCCGGCAGATCGTGCGGGATCAAGGCGCATGTGATGCCGCGATCGACGGTATCGCTAAGTAAGTGATCGGGATCTTTCAGTTGGAACGCCAGGCCAATCAGCGTCGCGACCGGTGCCAAGGTGATGTAACGCTTATTCCAATTGAGGCGCAGCCCGAGTACCTGTTCACCGTTCCACATCCCGCGTTCGACGATGCCGGTCGATTGCGTAGCGGCGGCATCCGAGCCGGCTTCTGGGCCCGTCAGCGCGAAGCAAGGAATCTCGCGACCATCGGCCAGTCGCGGCAGATAACGCTGCTTCTGTTCATCGGTACCGTAATGCGCCAGCAATTCGCCGGGGCCGAGCGAGTTGGGCACCATCACCGTTACGGATGCCGCGATGGAGCGACTGGCGATGCGCGTCACCACGCGCGAATGTCCGATCTCGGAAAAGCCCAGGCCGCCGAATTGTTCGGGAATTACCATGCCGAAGAAACGTTCGTGCTTGAGAAAATCCCACACCTCGGGCGGCAAATCGCGATCTTGTTGAATCTGCCAGTCGTCGAGCATCTCGCACAGATGTTTGACGGGGCCATCCATAAACGCCTGCTCTTTCTCGCTCAGCGGCTTGCACTGAAAGTCGGCGAGGTATTTCCAATCCGGCGCGCCCGAGAAAATCTGCGCATCCCACCACACCGTGCCCGCTTCCAGTGCAATGCGTTCGGTGTTGCCCAGCTTCGGCATCACTTTACCGAGCATTGGCAATAGAGAACGAGCGAACAGCACACGGCGCAGCGGCGCAAGACCGGTGACGATGGCAACGAGAAGAGATGCCAGTAGCAAAGGTGTGAATAGCATCGGCGTATCGATGCCAAGCAGATACCAAGTCAGAAACAGCACGGCAAGGGTGCACACCCATGCCAGCCAGCCGCGGCCGATATACGCGAGGCCGAACAGTACGATCAGCGCAACGATCAAGCCACAGGCAAGCATGCCGATCTCCTTCATCGATGCAGGATGGTGAAGTGTGCCACTTCAAGGAAACGCGAATACGGGCGTCCTTGCTGGCTCTAAGATAGACGCACTCTATTTGGCATCACGCCGGCGTGGCGTCGCCGGTAACGCACAGCGAAGGTTCGCTGTGCCCAGCGTAAGAGCTTCTATGAAAACCAAACACGAGATCGTTACCAACTGGCTACCGCGCTATACCGGCCTCGCGCTGGAGCAGTTCGGCGCGCATATCCTGCTGACCAATTTTGGCCACTACGTCGACTTGTTTGCCGAGTGGCATGGCGTGGAAGTGCAGGGGCGCGATCGACCCATGCCCAACGCGACGGCCGATGGCGTCACCATGATCAATTTCGGCATGGGCAGCCCGAACGCCGCCACCGTCATGGACCTGTTGGGTGCCATCGAACCTGAGGCGGCGGTTTTTCTGGGCAAATGCGGCGGAGTGAAAAAGAAGAACAAACTTGGCGATTTGATTTTGCCCATCGCGGCGATTCGCGGTGAAGGCACCAGTAACGACTACTTGCCACCAGAAGTGCCTGCGCTGCCTGCGTTCCAGTTGCAGCGTGGCATCTCCACCATGATCCGCGACCTGGGTCATGACTATTGGACCGGTACGGTCTACACCACCAACCGACGCGTGTGGGAACACGACGAAACGTTCAAGGAATACCTGCGGCGCACCCGCTGCATGGCCGTCGATATGGAAACGGCCACCATCTTCGCCGCGGGTTTCGCCAATCGCATTCCCTGCGGTGCCCTCTTGCTGGTTTCGGACCAGCCAATGATCCCGGAGGGCGTAAAGACCGAACTCAGTGATCGCAGCGTTACGGCACAGTATGTGGACGCACATATCCGGATCGGCATCGAGGCGCTGAAATTGGTGCGTCGCAACGGACGTAGCGTGAAGCACCTTCGTTTTGAGGACGAGCCAGGAGAGTGACGGTCCGCCGAGAACTTAAGATGCACTGCCCAATAAAGGCCGTTTCGTAAGCAGGGCGACAGGAATGCCCGTTCCAGGGGTTCGATGCGGGTTTGGCGCGCACTCTCGCCGCGCTTTTTTTACAACGTAAAGACCTGTTGGCATTGGGCAAATTCGTATTTTCTTGCCGTATCGCAAGTTATAACCATTGACTTTTTGTTATTTGGACCCGTATGTTCACCAGAACAAAATTGCTAAACGCCAGTTAAGCTCGTTCTGCTGCCTTAAGCAGTTTGTAAAGTTTGTAGGGGATGGGGAAGGTAAAAACCGTCGGCCACTCGGCCTAAGTTGTTAACGCCAAGCTGGGCCAGAGGGTAGCGTTGACGGTTTTTATCTCATTTAGAAATTCTTGCCGCTGGGGGTTTTACTTCATGAGTACTAAAAAGCTTGCACCTGCATCGATCAGGATGCCGGTTCGTCACACTGCGTTGGCCGTGGCAGTCGCCATGGGCTTTGGCCTTTCCGGACAGGTGCTCGCACAGTCCACCAACGGCACGATTTTCGGCCAGGCGCCCGTCGCCAGCGGCGAAACCGTGCAGGTTAGCGGTGGTTCGGGTTTCAACCGCACGGTTCCGGTCGACAAGTCGGGTCGCTACAGCATCACGTTGCCGGTTGGTACGTATGACGTAACCCTTTTGCAGAACGGTCAGGCCCTTCAGACCAAGAAGGGTGTGACGGCTCTCGCTGCCGGTTCGGTCAACGTTGACTTCGTTGCAGCATCTGGCGCCAGCGCCACCAATGCGCAGAACCTGTCCTCGGTGATGGTCACCGCGAATGCCATTCCGCCGATCGACGTGAGCTCGACGCAGGAAAGCACCGTCATCACCGCCGCGCAGCTTAAGAATTTGCCGCTGGCTCGTACCAGTGCGGCCATTGCTTTGCTGGCACCTGGCACGGTGCAGGGCGCAGCTGCGCTTGGCGGCGGCCCGACCGGTGAACCGCTGATTTCCTTCGGTGGTTCGTCAGTGGTTGAAAACGCGTACTACATCAACGGCTTCAACACCACTGATCCCCTGTCCGACTCGGGCGGTATCACGCTGCCATACGGCGCGATCGCCCAGCAGGAAACGCTAACCAACGGTTATGGCCCGGAGTACGGCCGTTCAACCGGTGGCGTGATCAGCCAGATCGGTGCCAGCGGCACCAACACCTGGCATTTCGGTGGCGCCGTGTTCTGGGAGCCGGAAGGCGTGCAGGGCACTCAGGGCAACGTGTACTACGCCAATCCGGTGATCACTCCGGCTTACGCCGCAGCCAATGGCCTGGGTAACGTGTCGCCTGGCAATCAGGTCGGCTATCGCAACGGTAACCAGTTTTGGGAGCAGGTCTATGACGCGTATGTCGGTGGTCCGCTGATCAAGGACAAGTTGTTCTTCTTCTTGGCGGCGGAAGCCGATCATAAGTCGGACTACGATATCGGTCCGAATATCGGTTCGACGTACGAGTATCAGAAGGGCTATTCCGACCCGAAGTACTACGCAAAGGTCGACTGGAACATCACCGACTCGAACATCCTGTCGCTGACCAGCGTGAAGAACTCGGAGAGTGGCACCGATTCGTTCTATAACTACGACTACAACAACAAGAGCGAAGGAAGTTTTGCCGGATACAATCCGTCGTTCAAGAACAGCTTTACGCTTAATATCCTTAAGTTCACGTCGTATATCACTGACGACCTGACCTTGAATGCCTTGATCGGCAAGATGGACGGTACGTATTACACGGATCAGCCGGGTGCCGTCTCCGATCTTCCGAACATCGCCAATTCCAGCCTGCAGTCTGTCAATGGCGTAACTCCGAATGGCGGTGCGGGCTACTCCAACGCCCAGACGAATCCCACCGTTGCCAATCCGGGACATAAGTCGGAAGAAATCAACTTCCGTTTCGACCTCACCTACAAGTTGGGTGACCACACGATTCAGGCCGGTATCGACAATCAGACCACTCGCGACATCCAAGACGGTGTGCTGCCGACCGGTCCGGGTTATCAGTGGGTGTATCAGAACACCGCTGTTGCGGGAACGCCGATTGTTGGCAGTACCCCAGGTGTTTCTCCCTATGTTGCTCCCATCAATGGCGCAAACTACGTAACGAAGACGATCTTCATCACCAGCACGTCGGTGGAAGTGGCTCAGCGTGCGCAGTACATCAAGGACACCTACCAAGTTACCCCCAACCTGCTGCTGAACCTGGGTCTGCGTAACGACCAGTTCACCAACTACAACCCGGATGGCGTGCCTTATGTAAACCTGCATAAGCCGCAGTGGGCGCCGCGTTTGGGCTTCAGCTGGGACATCCTGGGCGACTCCAGCATGAAGCTGTTCGGCAACGCCGGCCGCTACTACATGGCGCTGCCGACGGGTGTGGCGTTGCGTGAAGCGTCAGCTTCCACGTTCACCAACCAGTACTACACCTATACCGGTGTCACCAGCACGGGCATTCCGACGGGTCTGACTCCGATTTATTCGTGCGGTCAGGGTTGCGGTGCCGCTGCACCGGTATCGTTGAACAACGAATACGGTCAGGCACTTGACCCCGGCACGGTGGCTGCGACGAACCTGAAGGCTTCGTACCAGGATTCGTTCGTGCTCGGCTTCCAGCACCAGTTCGCACCCAGCTGGGACTACGGTGTGACGGCAACCTGGACGAAGATGGAGCGCATCATCGACGATACCGGCGAAGGTACGCTTGCGATCTGTGACGCCCTGCTGGCGCAAAACCCCAATCTGCTCAATCAGCCTGCGGCAGCGGGCGCCGATTGCGGCCCCAGCATGTACGCCAACGCCAGTATCCTGATCAACCCGGGCAGCACCGAGACCTACAAGATCAAGAACCTCAACGGTGGTTATAGTTACGCCACCGTGAGCCCATCTCAGTTGGGCTTCCCGCCGTCCTACCGTCATTTCTACTCACTCGAAACCTACCTCGAGCACGTGTGGGACGGTAAGTGGTACGCCAAGGTTGACTACGTGTACTCGAAGAGCTACGGCACTTCCGAGGGCCCGGTGCAGTCGAACATCGGCCAGGGTGGCGCCTCGCAGTCGGCGACGGAACAGTGGGATTACTCCCAGATCATGTCCAACGCCAACGGTCTGCAGGCCAACAACCGCAAGCATGTCCTGAAAGCCTACGGCACGTATCAGTTCCTGCCGGAATGGTCGATCAGTGCCAACCTGCAGTTGGCTTCTGGTACGCCAGTATCCTGCTTGGGTCTGTATGGTCCCAACCAGAGCAACCCGGGTCTGGGCTACGGTCCGGGTAACTACCACTGGTGCGGTGGCAATCCCACCCCGACTGGTACGACGGGCTTCACGCCATGGCTTCATACCCTTGGCCTGCAGCTGCAGTATCGTCCGGAATGGGCTGATAAGAAGCTGGCCTTCCAGATCCAGGTGCAGAACATCACCAACGAGCAAAAAGTTACGCAGATGGAGTCGGACTACGGCAGCACGCTGAACCCGAACCCGACGTACAAGAGTGCGTTCATTGTTAACACGGCAGGCGTCTTTGCCGTGGAGCAGCCGCGTACCGTGCAGTTCGGTATCACTTACGACTGGTAAGTCGCAAAGCATGCCGAGGCAGTTGGCTTGCCAACTGCTTCGGCAGTTACCTCGAATAAACAAAAAGCCGCCGGGTCATCGGCGGCTTTTTGTTTGCGCGAACGTTGGGGCGTGCGGCAATCAGTCTTGCCGATCTTGGCGCAGTTGCGCGCGCAGCGGCGCCAGTTGCGCTTCGTAGTGCATGCCGCGCGCGGTATCCTTGCGCAGTGGTTGGCGCACCTGCGCGGCGCTGGCAGTACTCAGTACGGCGCGTGGGGTCTTGTGAAAGTCGAGGCAGGCAGGGTCGAAGTCTAGGCCGCAAAAGGCCAGCAGTCGCCGCGTTTGGGTTTCCGGATCGGAGAGGAGAGCCTCGTAGGAGAAATCGAGTACTTTTTCCGGATAGTGCTGTAGCCAATAACGACTGAGTCGGGCGAAATCCAGGTAGTACTTCGCCATGTCATCAAGGTCGTAGCTGAAGTGCGAGCCATTGCTAAACAGCTGGCGATAGCAGGCCAGGCAGGTTTCCAGCGGGTCGCGTTGCAGGTTCACGATATGTGAGCCGGGCAGCATGGCTTGCGCAGCGCCGACCAGTTCCCAGGTGATGGTGTTCTTGTCGGTGAAGAGCGGCCGATGTTGTCGCCAGCGTGCAGTGCGGTCGAGGTATTCGCGTCCCAGTCGCGCCCAGTCCTCCGCCGTGGTGGAAGGTACCCATTGCGGAAAAGGCTGTTTGCGTCGGCGTGATTCGCCTTCGATAACTTGCGGCAGATCGAGGATTTCGTTGGCGCCTTCCACTTGTGGATGCGACGCCAGAATCTGTTCGATGAGCGTCGAGCCCGAGCGAGGCAGACTAATGATAAGGATGACTTCGCGGCCCAGCGTCGGATCAATCGGTGCCGGTGTTGGTGCGGCAAAAGCGGTCATGATGGCATCAACGTGAGCGCTTTCCTGCCGAGCATCCCACGTTACATGCCGACGCTTCAGCGCATTGGCTTCACGCAATACATCAAACGCTTCACTGTAAAGACGCTGGTCCTCTAGCGCCTTGGCTAATGCGAAACCGAGCGACACGCGCGCATCAACGGGCAAGCCCTGCTTACGAAAAGCGATGCGCAGCTTGGCAGTGTCTGTTTCGCTGAGTGGCTCGGTTTTCAGGTTGGCCAGCGCGTACCAGGCACCGGCATGCTCGGGCTGCCGCTTAAGTACTTCACGATAGTGCGCGGCACCGTCTGCGATGTCGCCGAGGTTTACCAGCGTATCGGCCAGACTGATGCGTGCGGTAACGTGGTTGGGGTCAAGGGATAGTGCGTGGTCAAGCGCCTTACACGCTTCCTGACCATGTAGCTGCAGTTTCAGCGCCTTACCCAGGTTGTACCAGGCGGAGGCCATGTCGGGCGCCAACTCGCAGGCGCGACGAAAGATGGAGATGGCTTCTTCGACGCTACCGCTTTCGTAAAGCGATATACCGAGAGCCATGAGGATGATGGCGTCATCTGGACGAAGAGAATCGGCGCGGCGAAACGCGTCGGCTGCCTTGGCATGATCCCCGCGCATCTGAAACGAAATGCCCAGCAGGCGATAAGCCTCGGCACTCATCGGTGCCATGGCCATGACGCCGATGAGGGATCGTTCGGCGGCATCGGGCTGCCCTCGGCTTAGCGCCTTGCCCGCTTCATCCAATAAACGGCGCGCCGATGGCGACAAGCCGGCCGCGCGGTCTTCGGGTGCGGGGGTTCCATTGGCCATGATGATCGATTGCCCTGAAGATGCTTTCAACGAAGGAAAAAAGAGTACATGAGTGCTTTGCGCCGGGACAGGAGCGGTCTGCTCATCACGCACAAAAAAGGCCCCTCTCGGGGCCTTTGCATGCGAAGAGCGGTGCGATCAGTAACGCGGGACGCTGCTATCGATGTCGCTGGCCCACGCGTCAATGCCGCCATCGACGCTATAGACCTGCGTGAAGCCATGCGCCACGAAACGCTCGGCAACACCGCGGCTGGAAACGCCGTGATGGCACATGAAAGCAAGCGGTGTGTCCTTGGGCAACCCGGCAAAGGCTTCATAGCCTTCGTCCTCCAGGATGCGGGCTTGGGGCAGCGGTGCGGCCATCATGCGTCCTTGTGCGGGACGTGTATCGATCAGGGTGATATTGCCGGCGGCGAGGCGCTGCTGCAGCTCGCGTACGCTCATGGCGTTGATATTGTTTGCGCCCGGAAACTTCAGGCTCAGGCCTTCGCCCTGCATGGTGGACACCCAGTCGATCACGATGCCCTTGGCGCGCTGCGCGCTGGCCGGGTCAAAATGCACTTCGATGCCGTTGGCAGTGACCACGATGTCGTGTTCATTGCCAGGTGCCAGCTGAAAGCCTGCGCTATGGTCCGGGCCGATTTCCAGATGCAGCGACAAGCCTTGCGCATTGGCGGTGCCGGCGCGGATGGCTTCGGCGGCCTTGTCGGTAATGGTGATTTCCGGCGGTGTGCGGTCCGGTGCCGCGGCGCCGAATAGTTGATGCAGTTCGCCGCTGCCGTACATCTGGCGGATGATGTCGGCGCCGCCGACCAGTTCGCCATCCACATACAGCTGCGGAATGGTTGGCCAGTTGCCGAACGCCTTGATGCCCTCGCGGATTTCCTGGTCTTCCAGCACGTTGACGGTGTGGTAATTGGGCAGCAGCTCGTTGAGCGTGTTGGTAGCGGCGGCCGAGAAGCCGCACATCGGCTGCTGGCGGGTGCCCTTCATGAACAGCACCACGCGGTGGTCCTTGAGCAGGTTTTCGATTCGTTCGCGGGTGGTGGTGTCGGGGGACATGCGGGGCTCCGGCAAAGAACGCTAATGATACGCCT
>CAJCJD010000005.1 GCA_903970555.1 Vulcanimicrobiota bacterium | reverse complement strand
GCGCAACTGTTCGGGCGCTGGACGGGAGCCCCGGCGAGTGGCCCATGCTGAGTTACGGTGCGGCTACACCAAGGCGTTATCGGGCTCACTCGCCGGCTCTCGGCGTCTAGCCTACGGATGTTTCAAGACATAAGGCGTTAGCCGGCATGAATCACACCCTTCGCTATAGCTCAACACGCGCCGAAATTTGGCGCTGGTATTGGCTCACTTGGAAAGCAAAATTATGGCGGCTTCATGTCCTGCTGGCAGCTGCCGCAGCATGGCTTGTTACGGTTACTGTTGATGGTTCCATCGACTTTCGCCATTACTCCTTGTACTGCGCTATAGCGCTGCCTTTAGTCATCATTTCCATGGCGCTGTGGCCCCAGGTTATGTTCAAGAGCAAAGAGCGCGTCCTACATGTAGGGCCAGGTGGTTGGTCAACTCACATAGGCACACAGTCAGGCTCCCGTTCGTGGGCGCAGGTCGCTTCAATTCAAGACACCAGCGATGCTGTCGTTATTACGGGCACCACCGGCAATGCTCTAATTATTCCTTCACGAGCCTTCCAGACCCCAACATCCAAACAGCAATTCGTAAAGGATGCTCAGAGTTGGCATAGTGCTCGGAGCGTCTAACTAATCATTCAAGCGGACGCCTACGGCGCCGCTTAACTCAGGCGTTAGCGCTGGCAATGAAACTTCTCTACCTCCTCCTGCTTGTACCCTTCGCAGCTACCGCTAGCGAGCACTATGCAACGGCTGACGGGCCTCAGGCAGCGACCCGGGCTTATTCTCGTGCGGCGCGTCTGTTGCCGCTTCAGGCCTCGGGCGAAGACACCTTGCGTGTCTGGAAGCGCGACTACATGATTGGTCAGATTCAGGGGTACATCATTACTAAAACCACCGCGATATCGTGCCTTGCGTCGTCCAGCTACGCGAGTGAGTCGATCACCATAGGGAGCTTTAGATGTCGCCCCTTCCCTAGACCAGCGGCAGTTGACGATGCTATTCGCGCGCTTCCGGCGTTTAGCCGGCAAGAATGGAATTGCCCTGCTTTTGATGGCGGCGAGGTGTTTATTGAAGGGGTGCGTCAGCACAAGTATTTCGCGGTCCGGGTCGGAAATCCGCAAGTCTGCGATGATCCTGAGTCCAAAGCTATCGTTGAGCTTCTTGGAAAGCTGGGGTGACCAGCGGCATGCGCTGACAATTCGTTCAAGGCGAACGGCATAGCCGCCGCTTAACTCCGGCTTTAGGGTGAAGCATGAGATCACTCCGTGTAGTGCCAGCTCTGCTGCTAGTGTTCTGCGCGGGTTGTTCCACGATTCCGCAAGCCTCCAATGTCTACAGCGGCAAGTATTTCTACAACTTTGAGTTCGCCTATCTCACGCCCGATGGTCAAGACACAGAGTGGTGCGTTGCTGGCGACATGTCGGGGGCCCAGCAAGGCGGCCATTCGGGTACTTCTCACGTTGTTGTGCAGGGCAACTTGGGGCCGGCGGGGAAATACGGCAATCTTGGCGCGTGCAAACGGGTGCTCACCGTCATCAAGCTCATCGCTGTTAGCAATAACCAGGGTCAACAGTGAGGGAGCACCCCAACAATTCGTCCAAGCGGACGCGTGTACCGCGCGCCACTTAGCTCAAGCGTTAGGCACAGGGGGCGTAATGAGTTACGACTTGATGGTCTTCGAACCACACTCCGCACCGAGGGAACGAGTGTCCTTCATGGGCTGGTATCAGCAGCAAACCAAATGGGGAGAAGAGCATAGCTACGATGACCCCAAAGTAGCTTCACCCGCGTTACAGCTCTGGTTTCAGGAAATGATTCAGTTCTTTCCGCCAATGAACGGTCCGCTCGCGTCGGATCTGGACACTCCCGAGGTCACAGATCATTGCATCGGCAGAGATGTAATCTACTCAGCCTTTGCTTGGTCGGTTGCGAGTGGGGCGTACGCCAAGATGCGTGAACTCGCCATTAAACACAACGTTGGTTTCTTTGACGTAAGCGAGAGCGAGGGCGAGATCCTGTTCCCAAATACACCATCGAACCCAGGCGCAAAGGAACGGTGGTGGAAATTTTGGTAGTGTCGTCTAACAATTCGTCCAATCGGACGCGCGTACCGCGCGCCGCTTAACTCAGCCGCTAGGCAGACGTTGCGTGAGCGCCATTGGCAATACTGTCTTCCAGGTGTTCGTCACGGGAAAGACATATCGGTTGTCATAGAAAACCACATCCAGTGTTTAACGACAAACGAGCCAGTGAGCTAAGTGAGGGGTTTTGTATGAGCGTTGACGAACAAATCAAAGAATATATCGCTACTCAGCCTGAGCCGAAGCGCAGCGATATGAAGGAATTGCACCGCATCATTCTGAATGTAATGCCGAAGTGTAGATTGTGGTTCGTGGATGGCAAAGACGATTCAGGTAAAACCGTTTCTAACCCCAATGTAGGGTACGGAACTCAGACGATTAAGTACGCCAACGGAAATACCAGAGAGTTCTACCAGATTGGCATCAGTGCAAACACAACTGGAATTTCCGTCTACATCCTTGGAATCAAAGACAGGAAATACTTAGCGCTGGCATATGGAAAGGACCTTGGTAAGGCAAAAATAACTGGGTATTGCATTAAGTTCAAAGCGCTGAGCGATATAAACATAGAGACACTTAAAGCAGCGATACAATATGGCATTGACCAGACAACCATCTAGCATGGTTGTCAGAAGAGTCATTGCACATATGAGCTGGGAGAGCTCACTCAGACTCAGATATATCCATGACTATGTAGGATAGCTTCGAGGTCACGTGGGCATGCTGCACGCACGGGCAGGTGTGACTGGCGAAAATCGGGGTCCGCCTAACTCCGGCCTCAGGCAGCAAAGGAAGTTTCGATATGGCTACTCCATTTTCCGGCGGCTGCATATGCGGATCGATTCGCTACGTGTGCTCAAGCACGCCCGTCGCGATGCTCAATTGCCACTGTCTGGATTGTCAGCGTTCTAGCGGCGCCCCATTTGCCTCGGGCTTCATCATCGCGGAATCGGGCATAGAGATCACTGGTACGCCGAAAACGTACTCTGTTCGCGCGGGTAGTGGCGCTGTTGCGACTCGCAGCTTCTGCCCCGAATGCGGCTCGCCATTGTTCACGCGCGGCGATGCCAACCCAGGATTCATGTCCGTTCGCTTTCCTACACTGGATAACGCTTCGGAGTTTCAGCCGATGCTGGATATTTGGACGGCCAGCGCGCAACCGTGGGTTTGCCTTAGCCAGGCAATTCCACAGTATCCTCAGTTACCCTAATTCAGCCACTTGCACCTGCTGCCTAACTACGTTCAAGGCGGATGGCTGCAGCACCGCTTAACTCCGACGTTAGGTTCCCCATGCCACCATCACCTCGCCATGTGGGGCGGAGACTGAAATAAGGAGGCTCGCCGTGAACGAGATTAACCGCATCATGTATCTGCAACTCGCGCTCCGAGTGGTTGCCGTTGTGTTCGTCATCGGCGTGTATCCACTCACCATCCTATGGCCTTCGGGTTGGGCATGGCATGCCGGGCAGTCCGACTATCTGCAAATGATCATCGCAATCTATGCCACGCTGGGTGTGTTTCTATGGCTTGCCTCTATCGATCCGCAGCGCAACCTGGGCCTTATTTCATTCACTATTTGGTCTAGCGTCGTGCATGCTGGCACTATGGCTGTGCAGTCGATTGCCAACCCAGAGCATATGGGGCACCTCTATGGCGACGTACTCGCGCTCTTCGCTGTCGCAGCTGTTCTTGGTTGGCTGTCGCCTCAGGCGCTTACGCTCAGGTTTGCGAAAGGTGGCGCCTAATTAGTTATCCAAATTGACGTGCGAAAAGCCGCGTGCGCCCTGATTCCACGGTTAGAAAGCGCATGACAATTCGCGAATTCGTTGCAAGGCGAGTGCGGGTCTTTAAGGCGTCCAAGCGGGTGTTTGCGGCTGCGCTCGACCGAGAAACCAGATGCCACTAGTCGCAAGTCCAAAGTGGAGGTGCCGTCATGCAGAGCAAATACGCAATCGTTTCAGGCACTGTTTTCGCTGTGGTAGCCGTTGTGCAGGCTGTTCGGGTCATTAACCAATGGCCTGTGCAAATAGGCGCTTTTGCTGTGCCTCTCTGGTTTTCATGGGTAGCGTTCCTTGTGGCGGGCGGTCTTTGTGTTTGGGCTTTCAGGTCGGGGGGTCGCTAGGGAAAGCATTGGGCTTGCGAGTTCTACGCTGCTATAAAAGTGACGTCGGGGGTGATGCGCTGGAGCTGTTACGCAGCTCGATCCGGACCGACAACCGATCGGCTTCGAACGACTGGCGGCTCGCCAAAACCGAAGCAGTGTCTGCGGTAAAATCTCTGCGAACCCTTGTTTGGTGATCAAATCCACTTCGCTCGGAGACAACATATGCTCTACAACGGAAGCTGCCACTGTGGTCACGT
The DNA here is from genome assembly GCA_903970555.1 of Vulcanimicrobiota bacterium. Lineage (GTDB taxonomy): Bacteria > Pseudomonadota > Gammaproteobacteria > Xanthomonadales > Rhodanobacteraceae > Dyella_B. The sequence goes on along the minus strand of CAJCJD010000005.1, from coordinate 22,904 downwards.
TACGTTCCAGGTTGAAGGTACGATCTCCGGCGCGATGTCCTGCAACTGCTCGCTCTGCCAGCGCAAGGGTGCGCTCATGTGGTTTGTTCCTCGCGAGCAGTTGCAGCTTTTGACCCCCGATGAGAACGCAGGCACTTACACGTTCAACAAGCACGTCATCAAGCATCGCTTCTGCGCAAAGTGCGGGGTGCATCCCTATGGAGAAGGCGTCGATGCGAAAGGCAATGCCATGGCAGCCATCAACATTCGGTGCCTTGAGGATATCGAGCTTGAGAAGATTCCGGTCACGCACTACGACGGGCGAGCACGTTGAATGAGACGCTACGCGACACGCCTCATAGAGCTACGGCGATGACTGATCAGATGACGACCATGCGTGGAAGTTGCCATTGCGGAAAGCTAAATATCGAGTTTTCGACTGCCAAGCATCCGGCGGATTTTCATCCGCGTGCGTGTGATTGCTCGTTTTGCCGTAAGCATGGGGCTGCTTATATATCCGATCCGGATGGCAAGCTTACGTTTGCGCAGAACCATGTGGGCGCGATTCGTGAATATCGACAGGGATCCCAGGCGGCGCGGCTCCTGCTCTGCGGCGCATGCGGGGTGTTGATGGGCGTGGTCTACGATCACAGCTCCGGCACGTACGGCGCGGTCAATGCGGGCTGTCTGGATGGCGAGACTGGTCTTGGGGATGCTGTGGCCGCGTCGCCTCAGTTGTTGACGGAAGACGAAAAGATATCCCGATGGCTGACGTTGTGGGTGCCAAACGTGGCCATGGTTACCCGCGGCGTTTGATTCTTCCCAATTCGGGCTTCAGACATTCACTGCGCACAAACGGTGCACGCATGCTTCCGCTTCTAGCTGCCGATGCCGTACTTGTTTTCCACCTTGCGTTTATTTTATTCAGCGCGCTGGGAGCATTGCTCGCGTTGAAGTGGCGCTGGATTCCGCTGCTTCAACTTCCCGCGGCGGCCTGGGGATTTTTCGTGGAATATTCCGGCAGGATCTGCCCGCTCACGCAGCTTGAAAATTATTTTCGCCATCGCGCCGGACAAGCCGGTTACGGCGATGGCTTTGTCGAGCACTATCTGGTGGCAACGATTTATCCAAACGGGCTGACGCGGGAGATTCAATTTGTCCTGGCGTCTATCGTTGTCACGACGAATCTTTCGATCTATGGATGGCTGCTTTTGCGCCGGCTTACATCACGCAAGACCGGCGCTTGAGTCACTGACAACCTGGGGTTAGCCCCGATGCAAAGCACGGTGCGCAATATCGCGGCGATAGAACGCTGCGTTGAAACGGATCTTGCTCGCGGCTTCGTACGCGTGCTCCCGCGCTTGCGCAATATCTTTGCCTAGCGCGCAAACGGTGAGCACACGACCACCTGCAGTAACTACATGACCTTGCGCATCAATCTTGGTGCCGGCATGGAACACTTTCACGTCGCGACCGGCATCGTGATCGAGACCTTCGATCACATCGCCGCTTTTGACTTTGCCCGGATAACCGCCAGCTGCCATGACCACGCCGATCGATGGGCGCGCATCCCATTGTGCGTGGGTGTGGTGCAGTTCGCCGTCGAGTGCTGCCTCGATCAATTCGATCAGATCGGATTTCAGTCGCATCATGATGGGCTGCGTTTCCGGATCGCCGAAACGCACATTGAATTCGATGACCTTGGGAACACCTTGCTTGTCGATCATCAGGCCGGCGTACAGGAAGCCGATGAAGGGCGCGCCTTCGGTAGCCATGCCACGCAGCGTGGGTTCGATTACCTCCTTGAGGATGCGTTTTTCAACGTCGGGTGTGACAACCGGCGCAGGCGAGTAGGCGCCCATGCCGCCGGTGTTGGGGCCGAGGTCGTTGTCGTCGCGACGTTTGTGATCTTGGCTGCTGGCCATCGGCAGCGCGTGACTGCCGTCGCTCATCACGATGTAGCTGGCTTCTTCGCCGTCGAGGAATTCTTCGATGACGACGCGCGCGGAAGCGTCGCCGAACGCATGCGCGCCGAGCATGTCGTGCAGCGCAAGTTCGGCGTCGGCCAAGGTGAGCGCGACGACCACGCCTTTGCCCGCGGCCAGGCCATCGGCTTTGATGACGATGGGCGCGCCGTGTTCGCGCACGTAGGCGAGCGCTTTGTTGAGTTCGGTAAACACCGCATAGCGCGCGGTGGGAATGTTGTGGCGAAGCAGGAAATCTTTGGCGAAGGCCTTGGAGCCTTCCAGCTGCGCGGCGATGGCGCGCGGCCCGAAGATGCGCAGGCCGGCGGCGCGGAATTTATCGACCACGCCGGCCACCAGCGGCACTTCGGGGCCGACTACGGTGAGCTCGACCTTCTCGGCCTTGGCCAGTTTCAACAGGCCAGCGACATCGCTGGCGGCCACATCGGCATTGCGCACGCCGCGTTCGCGCGCGGTGCCGGCGTTGCCGGGTGCGACGATCACTTCGCTGACGCGCGGCGATTGCTTGAGTTTCCACGCTAATGCGTGCTCGCGGCCGCCGTTGCCGATAACCAGGACTTTCATGCGGTTGACTCCAGGATTGCGGGCGCCACCGGGCGCAAGCCGCCTATTGTAACGGGAGCGGGTTCGGGACTGAGGGCTGGGGGTTACCCCTCCCCAACCCTCCCCTGCTAGCAGGAGAGGGAGCAAATCTCGCGAGAGGTTTAGGCGGCCACGTGATGGGCTAGCAGTTCGAGCAGGGCCGCGCGAGGGAGTTTGCCGGTTTCATTGCGCGGCAAGGTTTTCACCAGGCGCAATGGACGCGGCAGGAAGACGGGGTCGATCGAGGCGCGCAGGGCATCGAGGATGATGTGTTCGTCCAAGGCTGGCGCTACGGCAAGCGCGGCGATGCGGCGCACACCGATGGCGTCGGCGTCATCCAGCTGGAACACCACGCCATCCTGTACGCCGGGGATGGCCAGCAGGCGACGGGTGAGATCGCCGAGCGAGGCGCGCTTGCCGGCGATTTCCAGCAGATCGGCGTGACGTCCGCGCAGTTCGAAGCGGCGGCCTTCGTCGTGCAGGCTGACGATGTCAGCCAGGGTGGTCGGTGCGTCCAGTTGCGGTGCTTCAATCTGCGTGCCGTCGGGCTGCGGATGCAGGTGCACGCCGTGATAGAGCGACCAACGGCTGTCCGCCGTGACGCGTCGGGTGGCGAAGGCGCAGGTTTCGGTGGAACCGAACACTTCGAGTAGCGGCGCATCGAAACATTGCTCGGCCTGCGCTGCCAATTCGGGCGACATCGGCGCGGTAGCCGAGAGCATCGCCGCCAGCGGCGGCAGGCGCACGCCGGATTCGACTAGCGCGCGCAGGTGCACGGGCGTGGTGACCAGCACGCGTGGCGCAGGCATCTGCTCCAGTGCGGTGGCGATATCGGCTGGAAAGAATGGTCGGCCCGAATGCACCTGCACGTTGCCCAGCAGAGGCAACAGCACCGACATTTCGACACCGTAGATGTGTTGCGGCGGCACAGTCGCCACGACGGCGAAATGTTCGCCGACCACGTTCTGCAGCATGCGCAGATTGCCGGCGGTGCTGGCGTGCAGACTGCGCCAGCTCTTGGCGTTTGGGCGCGGTGTGCCGGTGGAACCGGAGGTGTAGCCGATGGCCACGTTCTGCGCGGCGGAGATGGACGGCCATTCGATCGATGCCGAGGCCATCGCATTCAATGGCAAAGATGGCAATGCGTGATAGCGATGCGGCGCGGGATCCATCGGCCGATCACCCACGGCATGACAGCCCGGATGTGCAGCCATCACTTCTTCCACCGCATGCGGCGCGCGCGAAGGTGGCAGCAGGTTGGCCTGTCCGCGCAGGGCAATGGCGCAGAAGACGACCATGAAGGCGTAGCGGTCTTCGCACAGGTTCACCGCCGCGGAGGCTTCGGGCAACTGTGCGGCGACGTGTTCGACGTGGGCAAGGAACTGTTCGGCGGTGATCGACTGCCCATCGTGCAAGGCCACGACGCGTTGCCGACCACCTACGTGCAACAGCGGCAGCAGGCGCTCTGCTTCATCGCGTTGGTAGGTGTCGTAGACGATCGCCACGCCGCGCACTCCTGGTTGCTTTTCCGATACAAAACCCCGCCCCGGCCCTGTGGGTCGGTTGCTGCCGGTGTTCGGGATTGTGTCCTGCTGGCCCCTATCCTCATGGTTGCCGCTGAATCGGCACCGACCGCGCCGCTAACCATGTTCTGCAGGATTCAGGTTCGGATGATAACGCCTGTCAAAGCGTCCCGGATTGTGGTCGGCTGGGACGCGCCGCCCAAGGGCGCATCGAGCATCCCGTCCAATGTGTCGCCGAAGTAGCTCGACAGGGTCGCCAGATCGCGGGCGGGCGGTTGGCCGTGCGGATTGGCGCTGGTGGAGACCAAGGCGCCACCGAACGCGCGGCATAAATCAGCCGCGGGCGCGTGCGCCGTCACCCGTAAGGCGATGCCGGGATGCGCGCCTGCCACCCAGTCGGGCACCTCGGCGCTGCGTGGAAAGACCCACGTAAACGGGCCGGGCCAGCTCGCGCGAACTTGCGCCAGCACGTCGGCAGGCACCTTGGCGGTGTCGACGTAGCGCTCGATCTGCGTGAAATCGGCGGCGATCAACAGCACGCCCTGGGTGGGCGGGCGTTGTTTGAGCGCGAAGATGCGATCGAAGGCTTGGCGATTGTGCGGATCGCAACCCAGGCCAAATACCGCTTCGGTCGGATAGGCGAGCACGTCGCCGCTGCGCAGGGAAGCGGCAGCGGCATCGATTTCGGCAAGGATGTAGCGCCGAGGCACTTAGGCTCCGGACTTTGCGGGTGCTTTCTTGATCGCGGCTTTTTTAGCGGCGGTTTTCTTGGTCGCCGTTTTCTTGCCGGCCGTTTTTTTGGTGGCGGTTTTTTTCGCGGCTGTCTTGGGCGTCGCGGCTTTTTTCGCAGCGGCTTTCTTGGCGGCCGGAGCAGCCTTCGACGCAGCCTTGGCGGTCTTCTTGCCAAAGCGCCCCTTCTTCACTGGCGCAGCGGCCAGCAGTTCCGCGCATTGCGCTTCGGTCAGATCTTTCGGTTCCTGATCCTTGGGAATGCGCGCGTTCTTTTCGCCATCGGTGATGTAAGGACCGTAGCGGCCGTTGAGCACCTGCACGCCATTGCCGAAATCTTTGATGATGCGGTTGGCCAGCAGCTCCAGTTTTTCCTGCACGATCTGCACCGCGCGCGGCAGTTCGATGGTGTAGGGATCATCTTCCGGCTTCAGCGAGGCGTAGGTGCTGCCTTGCTTCACGAAGGGGCCGAAACGGCCGATGCCCACGCTCACTTCGTCGCCGTTTTCCGCCTGGCCGAGTTTGCGCGGCAGCTTGAACAGCTCGATCGCCTCTTCCAGCGTGATCGTGTGCATGCTCTGGCCCGGACGCAGGCTGGCGAATTGCAGCTTTTCGTCCACATCCTTGTCGCCGATCTGCGCGTACGGCCCATAGCGACCCAGGCGAACGGAGAGCGGCTTGCCGGATTTCGGATCCTGGCCCAGTTCGCGCGCGCCGGTGGCTTCGCTGCGGTCGACGGTTTCGGTTTTCTCGTCCACCTGCTGCTTGAAGGGCTGCCAAAAGCGCTCCATCAGCGGCACCCAGGCTTCTTCGCCACGGCTTACCGCATCGAGTTCGTCTTCCAGCTTGGCGGTGAAGTCGTAGTCGACGTAGCGGGTGAAATGCTGGGTGAGGAAATTGCTGACCGCGCGGCCGACGTCGGTCGGTTTGAAGCGACGGCTGTCCAGCAGCACGTATTCGCGGTTCTGCAGCACCTGGATGATGCTGGCGTAGGTGGAAGGACGGCCGATGCCGTATTCCTCCAGCGCCTTGACCAGGCTGGCTTCAGAGAAGCGCGGCGGCGGCTCGGTGAAGTGCTGGTCGGTGACGATGTCTTGCAGCGGCACTTGCTCGCCTTTTTCCAGGCGCGGCAGGCGGCGGCCTTCGTCATCGTCTTCGGCGGTTTTCTGGTCGCGACCTTCTTCGTAGACGGCGAGGAAACCGGGGTCGATCACCGTGGTACCGGTCGCGCGGAACGCGGCATCGCCACCAGCGACGTGCTTCACGTCGAAATCCACCGACACGGTGTTCATCGTGGCGTGGATCATTTGGCACGCGACGGTGCGCTTCCAAATCAGCTCGTAGAGCTTGCGCTGTTCGTCGTTGAGGAACGACGACACTTCGCGCGGCGTGCGCAGAGCGGACGTGGGACGAATCGCTTCATGCGCTTCCTGCGCGTTCTTGGATTTGGTGCGGTACACCTGCGCCTGATCCGGCAGCGCCTTGTTGCCGAAATCGCGCGTGATCAGCTGGCGCAGCTCGCCGACCGCATCGTCTGACAATGCGGTGGAGTCGGTACGCATGTAGGTGATCAGACCGATGTTGCCCTCGTCACCCAGGCTCACACCTTCGTACAGGCCCTGCGCCACTTTCATGGTACGGCTGGTGGTAAAGCCGAGCTTGCGCGCGGCTTCCTGCTGCAGCGTGGAGGTGGTGAACGGCGGCGCCGGACGGCGCTTGCGTTCCTTGCTGCCCACTTCGCTGACGGTGAGGCGGCCGTGTGCGGCTTCCTTCAACGCGTTACGCGCGGCCGTGGCGTCGGTTTCGTTGGTGAGGTCGAACTGTTCGAATTTCTTGCCGTTGAGCTTTGTAAGACGCGCCGTAAAGTCGCCGTCGGCGTGCTTGAGCTGCGCTTCCACCGTCCAGTATTCGCGGGCGATGAAGGCCTCGATCTCTTCCTCACGCTCCACGATCATGCGCAGCGCGGGGCTTTGCACTCGGCCAGCGGAGAGGCCGCGCTGCACCTTGCGCCACAGCACCGGCGAGAGGTTGAAGCCGACCAGGTAGTCCAGCGCGCGGCGTGCTTGCTGCGCATCGACCAGGTCGTGCGACAACTGGCGCGGCGCGGCAACGGCCGCCTTGATCGCCTTGGGCGTGATCTCGGAGAACGCCACGCGATGCAGCTGCTTGCCTACGGTGAGGCCGCGCTCCTTGAGGATCTCGCTGATGTGCCAGCTGATCGCCTCGCCTTCGCGATCCAAGTCGGTGGCGAGGTAGATGTCGTCGGCCAGCTTGGCCGCCTTGGCGATCGCATCGACGTGTTTCTCGTTGCGCTCGATCACTTCGTACTTCATGGCGAAGTGATGCTCGGGGTCGACTGCCCCTTCTTTGGGCTTCAGATCGCGCACATGACCGTAGGAGGCCAGGACCTGGAAGTCCTTGCCGAGGTATTTGTTGATCGTCTTGGCCTTGGCCGGCGACTCAACGATAAGCAGGTTTTTTGCCATGTGGCTTGGGTTTCCGGGGTCCATCCGCGGCCGTATGGTGAGGCCGCCCTATATATAGTTGGAAGCATGCCGGCTCGACGACTGTCAAGCTGGCACATGTGAAAGCGAGGCCTGGCGCCCTTTTTCGGGCACTTCGATCAGCTCAGGCGGCTGGCAGACGCTGGTAACGGCCGCCTGGCAACCCTTCGACGCAGCCCTCCAGCTCCAACATAAGTAGCATGGATGACAAGGCAGCGGCGGTTTGTCCGGTACGCGCGGCCAGTTCATCCAAGGCCGCCGGGTCGTGTCCGAGCATGTCCAGCAGCCGTTGGTAGTCCGGATCGTCGCGCCAGCTGCCCGCTGCCGGGCGATGGCCTTCCTTGGAGTCGGCTGGGGACTGTTCGAGGCGCTGAGTCAGCTCGGCACCTAGCGCCCGCGCGGCGGGAGCCAGGGATTCGATGATTTCCGAAGCGCTTTCGACCAGCCGCGCACCTTCCCTGATCAGTCGGTGGCAGCCGCGAGCGAGCGGATTATGGATGGAACCGGGCACGGCGAATACCTCCCGCCCCTGTTCGCCGGCCAATCGGGCGGTGATCAGTGAGCCCGATTGCAGCCCGGCCTCGATCACCAGCGTGCCCAACGACAATCCGGCGATGATCCGGTTGCGGCGCGGGAAGTGGTCCGCGCGAGCGGCCGTACCTGGTGGGAATTCGCTGACCAGCACACCCTGCGCCGCCACGCGTGCGGAGAGTTCGCGGTGTTTTCGCGGGTAGACGAGATCCGGGCCGGTGCCGATGACCGCGACAGTCGGCCGCCCCGCATCGAGTGCTGCCTCGTGCGCGGCGCCGTCGATGCCGTCGGCCAGACCGCTGGTCACCACGAAGCCGGCCACGGCGAGGCCTCGCGCGAAGGCCCGTGCATTGGTCTTGCCGGCGATACTGCCGCTGCGCGCGCCGATGATCGCGACCTGGGGATGCAGCAGGAGGCTGGCATCCCCGTCGAGGAACAACGCCGCAGGCGGCTGCGGGATGGCTTCCAGCTGCGGCGGGAAATCGGCCTCGGTACAGCGCAGCAGCCGGTGGCGTGGCTCGGCGAGCCACGCAAGATCCTCGGCAAGCCGCGCCTCGTCGGGTTGCTCCAGCCAGCTTTGCGCTTTCGCATCGATCGATGATGGGTGACGCCGCATATGGGCGAGTACTTCGCCGATGCTGCCCCGTGCCACGGCAAGCCGTTCGCGCAAACCACCCGGCCCCAATCCCGGCGTGCGCAGGACGATCAACCAGTCGCGCAGTTCACTGTGTTCGTTCATGCCGCGAGTCTACGCGACGCCCAGAAACAACAACGGCGCGGGATCACCGCGCCGTGCTGTGGGTCGATGACGCGGAAACTTATTCCGGCATCTTGACTCGTGCGCCGACCTTCACCGGCTTGAGGCCATCCATCACCACGCCGTAACTCACCCGGTCGAAGGTGCGGAAGATCATCACGTGTCCGACGTATTCGTCCGGCAAGGTGACGAACTTATGGTTGTAGCGGCTCCAACTGTCATGGGCCACGTCATCGGGCACCTGCTCGCCCGGCTGCCACAACGAGAAGGTTGTGCCGTTGTCGACACCGTCCTTCGAACCCACCGACAACACCACCACATCGTTCGGGCCGACCTGCGTCAGGCGCTCCATCGAGAAGGCGATCACGCGTCCGTCGGCCGGCAGGGCCTTGGGCGGATGCGGGTAGTAGTAAGGGTCGTACGGGTTGTCGTCGATCGGCATCAAGCGATCGCCGGCGCGGACTTCCAGGGTGGAGCTAAGCAACAGCAAAGTGGCCGGGTCACCACCGCGCAGCACTTCGGCCGTACCGATCACCGTGACTTCCATCGCCAGCGTCTTGCCGCGGAAGGCGTGGTTGGGTCGGCTGTTGCCAATATCGGTCTTCCACTCCTCGTTCCACGGCGAGGCGACGGTGGCGACATCGCTGTCCACCAGGTTGGCGGCCATCTCGTCGCTTTCCTGATCCTCAGAGCCGCCGTAGGTGCGGAAAACGTGAGTCGGACGCACGATCGCCCAGCGCTGGCCAGGCTGCGCGTCGAGGTGGCGCACATAGATGTTGCGACCCGAGGTGCCGGTGAGGTCGCCCTCTTCGAAGCCCATCACGTACGGTGCGTCTTTCACCGCATCCGGATCGACAACGCGCGAATCCTTCAGGAAAGGCTTCAGCTGATCGACGGGAACCGCCGGGATGGCGTCGCCTTCGCGATGGATAGCGGGCTCAAGACGCAGCGCCGGTCCACCGTTGATGAAGGACAGATCGAGCACATCACCTGGATAGATGAGATGCGGGTTGCGAACCTGCGGGTTGGCCTGCCAGATCTCCGGCCACAGCCAGGGCTTGGACAGGAAACGGGCTGAAATGCCCCAAAGCGTATCGCCGCGACGCACCGTATAGCTGTCGGGGTGATCGGCACGAAGCTGGGTACCGGCCGCATAAACGGCCACAGTGACCAGCATGCCGGCCAGCAGCCCAATGGACTTTCTGATCATAAACGGGAATCCCCCCTCCCCCGATGCTCGGGCGAGTGTAACCGAACCGTTAATCCAAGCAACACGTGCCAGTTGGCAAATTCGTCTGCCGACAACACTTTGAACCACGTACAATAACCATATTCTAGAGGGCGCTAGGGCTGACTTTTACCAATTCGCCCGCAAATCCTGCGTCCGAGGCACGCCTGCTATGTCCGTTCTGACCATTCTTGAATTTCCCGACCCTCGCCTGCGCACCAAGGCCGAGCCTGTGACCGTGTTCGACAACGCATTGAAGCAGTTTGTCGATGACATGTTCGAGACGATGTACGCCGCCAACGGCGTGGGCCTCGCCGCGACCCAGGTTAACGTGCACAAGCGCGTGCTGGTGGCCGACATGAGCGACGGTCGTGACCAGCCGTTGGCGCTGATCAACGCCGAGATCCTGGAGAAGGACGGCTCGCAGGTCTATCAGGAAGGCTGCTTGTCCTTCCCCGGCATCTTTGCCGACGTCACCCGCGCGCTGAAAGTGAAAGTGCGCGCGCAGGATGTGCAAGGCAATACGTTTGAGCTGGAAGTGGAAGGTCCGCTGGCCGTGTGCATTCAACATGAGATGGATCATCTCGCCGGCAAGGTGTTCGTCGATTATCTGTCGCCGCTGAAACGCTCGATCCTGCTCAAGCGCATGGAGAAGCAGCGCAAGCAGGCAGCCAGCGCTTGAGCCTTCGAATAATCTTCGCCGGCACGCCGGAATTTTCTGTTCCTTGTCTTGAAGCGTGTCGCGCAAGCGGTGCCGAGGTGGTGGCCGTCTATACGCAGCCTGATCGTCCAGCCGGTCGCGGGCGCAAGCTCACGCCCAGTCCCGTCAAGCAAGCAGCGCTGGCAGCGGGCATTCCTGTCGAGCAACCCGAATCACTGAAGACGATCGAAGCGCGCGAAACACTCGCAGCCTATCGTCCCGATCTGATGGTGGTGGTGGCGTACGGCTTGATCCTGTCGCGTAAGGTGTTGGCGATTCCGCGACTCGGTTGCTGGAACGTGCACGCCAGCTTGTTGCCGCGCTGGCGCGGCGCGGCGCCGATCCAACGCGCGATTCTTGCGGGCGATGCAGAAAGCGGCGTCGATCTGATGCAAATGGAAGCAGGGCTGGACACCGGCCCCGTGTTGCTTGAACGACGCACGGCCATCACACGCCAGGACACCGGCGGTTCGCTGCATGATCGCCTCTCGCTGCTCGGCGCCGATGCATTGATAGAAGGCCTGCAGCGCGCGATCGCCGGCGAATCCATGCCAGCGACGCCACAATCCGCTGACGGCGTGATGTACGCGCACAAGCTGGAAAAAGCCGAAGCGCGGCTCGATTTCACGCATGCAGCCATCGCGCTGGAGCGCCAGGTTCGCGCGTTCGATCCATGGCCCGTAGCCGAAGGCGAGATCGCCGGCGAGCAGGTGCGTATCTGGGCAGCTCACGCCACCGACGATGTAACAACCGTTTTGCCCGGCCAAGTGATTAGCGCTCAACGCCACGGCATCGATATCGCCTGCGGCGAAGGCGTGTTGCGCGTGACCGCGCTGCAACGCGCCGGTGGCAAACGCATCAGCGCCAGCGATTACCTCAACGCTCGTCCCGAATTGCGCGGTACGCGATGACCGATACACGCGCCCTCGCCGCGCAGGCATTGGCCGATATCGCCTTGCACGGCAAATCGCTGCGTGAAGCGATGGAACAGCGCGCGCCGAAGCTGCGCGATCCGCGCGATCGCGCGCTGCTGATGGCCTTGCTGAGCGATGGCGCGCGCTGGTGGCTGCGCTTCGATGCCGCGCTTGATCGCTTGCTGGAAAAACCGCTGCGCCGTAAAGAGCCTGAGGTTCATGCGCTGCTGGTGCTCGGCCTGGTGCAACTGGAAATCCTGCAGCTGCAGGATTACGCCGCCGTAGCCGCTACGGTCGAAGCCGCACGCGCACTCAATCGTCCGCGCCTGGCCGGCTTGGTCAACGCCGTGTTACGCCGCTGGCAACGCGAACGAACCGATCTGCTCGCCGATCTCGACGCACAACCGCAAACGCGCTACGCCATGCCGCCATGGCTGGTCAACGCCATCACCACGGATTGGCCGACACATGTCGACGCCGTGCTCGCCGACAGCAATCGCGAACCGCCGCTGATGCTGCGCGCGAACCGCCGTCGTGTAACGCGCGACGCACTGGTCGAACAACTGCGCGCGAACGACTACAACGCCGAACCACACCCCTGGCTCGCCGATGGCATCGTGCTGCCGCACAGCAGCGACGTGACGCGCATGCCCGGCTTTACGCAAGGATTGTTCGCCGTGCAGGATGGCGCCGCGCAAGTCGCCGTCGACCTGGCCGACGTGCGCGACGGCCAGCGCGTACTCGACGCCTGCGCAGCGCCCGGCGGCAAGGCCTGTCATCTGCTGGAACGCGCGGACATCGCGCTGACCGCGGTGGAATTCGACGCCGCACGCAGCACGCGTATCCGCCAGAACCTGGATCGCCTCGGCCTGCAAGCCGACGTGCGCGTGGGCGATGCGGGCGATCCTTCAGGCTGGTGGGACGGCAAACCCTTCGATCGCATTCTGATCGACGCTCCCTGCTCCGCCACCGGCGTGCTGCGCCGACGCCCCGACGTGCGACTGCACCGCCGCGCCAGCGATATCGATGCGCTGGTTGCGCAGCAGCAACACATCCTTGGCGCGCTGTGGCCGCTGCTCGCGCCTGGCGGACGCCTTGTCTATGTCACTTGCTCGCTGCTGCGCGCGGAAAACGAGGCGGTGATCCATCACTTTCTTGCGCATCATTCGGACGCGAAATCCTCTGCGCTCGAGTTGCCTATTGGGCAGCCCGCCGCGACCGGCTGGCAGATACTGCCAGGCGATGGCGACCTCGACGGCATGTACTATGCCGTGCTCGAGCGCAGCTAAGAAATCGCATGCAACTGGTTGGCGCGTGCCCTTGCCACAATCTGCCCCCTCCCCTGCCGCGACCCGAAGCTAGTCCCCGTGGGACAGGGTTGGGGTGGGGTTCTACACCGTTACATAAAAGCGTAACCCCCTCCCGGCCTCCCCCTGTATGCAGGGGGAGGAGCCGAAGCGAATAACATCCGGATCTCAATGATGGTTCTCGCCAAAGCCACCCCGCAGGAACGCCGCCAATTCTGGCTGATGCTCCTGTTTGCCATCGTAATGATCGGCATCGGCATCGGCTTGCGCGATCCATGGCCTTCCGACGAGCCGCGCTTCACGCTCGCCGCCAAGCAGATGGTCGACAGCAGCGACTGGTTGTTCCCACATCGCGGCGTCGAGCTTTATGCCGACAAGCCACCCATGCTGATGTGGCTGGAAGCGGCCAGTTTTGAAATCGTGCGCAGCTGGCGCGTTGCTTTCCTGCTGCCTTCGCTGTTGTCCGCGCTGGGCACAGTGCTGCTGGTATACGACCTCGGCCGACGATTGTGGAACCGCAAGGTCGGCATCTATGCCGCGATGGCAACGCTGATGTGCGTGCAGTTCGTGTTCCAGGCCAAGCGTGCGCAGATCGATCCGCTGGTGGTGTTCTTTATTACTGCGGCCAATTGGGGATTGTTACGGCATCTGTTGTGCGGACCGAACTGGCGCATGTTCTGGTTCGGTTGTTTCTGCGCCGGGCTGGGCGTGATTACGAAAGGCGTGGGTTTCCTGGCCTTGTTCATGCTGTTGCCTTACATCTGGGCGTCTTTGCGCAACTGGCGTGGCGTGGCCGTAATGGGCAATGGCGCCTGGTGGCGCTGGCCGCTTGGATTGGTCGCGACGTTGCTGGCCATCGCGCTGTGGCTGGTACCAATGCTGCTAGCCGCCCACGCTCACGCGGACAACCCGATCTACGCCGCCTACGTCAACAACATCCTGTTCCATCAAACCGCCGGGCGTTATGCGCATGCGTGGCATCACATCCATTCGGCGTTCTATTACCTGCCGATCATTCTTTACAACTGGCTGCCGCTGTCGCTGACCTACCCCGGCACGCTGCCGCGTTGGTGGCAGGCGCTAAAGGCGAAGGATGCACGCATCCTGCTGCCGCTGGGCTGGATCGTGCTGGTGCTGGTGTTCTTCAGCGCATCCGCCGGCAAGCGCGATGTGTATGTGTTGCCGATACTGCCGATGCTGGCGTTGATCACCGCACCGTATCTGGACGAATTGCTCGCGACGCGCTGGCTGCGCGCACTCGGCGCCTTGTTTGTCGCGGTGACGGGTGCCGGCATGCTGGCCCTGGGCATCTACGCTCTGGTTGCGCATCCGGCCTTTGCCACCAAGCTCGCCTTCGACCGGGGCTTCGATGGCCCGCAAGACAGCTTGTGGTGGATGTGCATCGTCATCGGTGCCGCGCAATGGGTGTTGCTGGCCATCTTCCGCTTGCGTCGCGCGCACTGGGCGGTGGCCGGTGGCATGCTCGCGTTGTGGGTGGTGTGGGGCGTGTGGGCTTATCCGTTGCTCAATGACAGCAGTTCGTCGGCCGGACTCATGACTACGGTGCGCACGCATCTGGGCCCGCACGATGAGATCGGCCTGGTCGACTGGAAGGAGCAAAACATGCTGATGCTCGACCAACCTGCCATCGATTTCGGCTTCAGCACACCAACGTCGCAGCAGTTTACGCGCGCGGTGCAATGGCAATCCGCCGCGCCGGCGACTCGTTGGTTGTTCGTGCAGGAACCGGCGATGGGTACCTGCGTGCATCGCGACAAGGCGATCGACGTGGGCCATGCAAACCGCCGCAACTGGTGGCTGTTCAAGGCCGACGCCGTGATACCCGGTTGCGTGCCGGCAGCCAATGCCGATGATGACGACACCGGCGAATAATCCTTCCGACCATAAGCCCCTGCGCGACTGACCGACCATGAGCAATATCAATCTCATCGCACGCGACAATGGCGCCGGCCTCACCCGCGACATGCACCTGCTCGCCGGACTGCTGCGCGAAAGCGGTCATGACGTCACGATTACGGGGCTCGGACATCGCAGTCGCCTGAGCAATCGGCTGCGCCGATTGCATGCGCGCCTGCGCCGGTTGCTGCGGGGTTGGACCAAGGGCGAACTCAACGCACGCTACGACATGAACATCATGCTCGAACACGTGCGCCCGGAGTCGTTCGATCAGGCCCACGTCAACATTCTGATTCCGAACCCGGAATGGTTTCGCGAGGAATGGCTGGCCGAGTTGCCGCACATCGACCTGATCTTCGCCAAGACACGTCACGCTGAGCGCATCTTCGGCCAACTTGGCTGTCGCACCGTACCCATCGGCTTTACCGGCTCGGACTATCTGGACACCCGCGTGACGCGTCAGCCGACGTTCTTCCACGGCCCCGGCCGCAGCGGCAACAAAGGTACGCTGCCGCTGCTCGAACTGTGGGCGCAGCATCCGGAGTGGCCGGAACTCACTGTGGTATGGCGACGTAAACGCGTGGAAATGCCGACGTTGCCGCCGAACGTGCGACTGATTCGCGAGTACCTCCCCGAGGAAGAATTGCGGCGTCTGCATAACGCCAGCACCTTTCATCTGTGTCCATCGCAGACCGAAGGCTATGGACACTCGCTGGTCGAAAGCCTGAGCACCGGTTGCGTCACCATCACCACCGACGCCGAACCGATGAACGAACTGATCACCGCCGAACGCGGCGTGCTGGTCGACGCACACGCAGCGGGCACGCAGGAATTGGCAACGTTGTACGACTTCGATCTCGACGCGATGCGCGCAGCGATCGAGCGCTGCATAGGGATGCCACCGGACGAGCAAGCCTCGCTCGGTCGCGCGGCACGCAGCTGGTACGAGGCCAACGATCCGTCGTTCAAGAAACGCTTTCTCGATGCCATTGAAGATGCCGCGCGGCTCGCCGCCGAGAAACAGGCCCACACACCGTGACCCTTCGCCATCCGCCGAGCATCAACTTGATCGTGCGCGACAACGGCCTGGGCTTGTCACGCGACGCGCAACTTCTCGCCAGCGCGCTCAAGGCCAATGGCTGCACGGTGCATATCACACCGCTAGGCGAGAAGGATGAGCAACTGCGCTGGCGTTTTGGAAGGCGCTGGCGCGTGGCTTACAGTCACTGGCGGCATACCTGGGCGCGCCTGCGCGGTGCCGCGAAGTACGACATCAACATCATGTTCGAACATTTGTGGCCGCTGCATTTGCCTCTAGCGCACTACAACATCGCGCTGCCGAATCCGGAGTGGTTCGATAGCAAGGATGCCGCGCACCTGTCTCGCATCGATCACGTATGGGCCAAAACCGAACACGCGCAGCGCATTTTTGAAAATCTCGGACGCAAAACATCGTTCGTCGGTTTCGACAGCGACGATCACTACGATCCGCAGGTGCCACGCACACGAAACTTTTTTCACCTCGCCGGCGGCAGCCGCATCAAAGGTACCGAACGGCTGCTTGCACTGTGGCGTAAGCATCCAGAATGGCCCGTGCTGACGGTGCTGCAGAATCCGGCTTGCGCGCAACCCGGCCCCGCGCAGGCGAATATCGAGCACCGCATCGAATACATCACGCCCGAGGCATTGAAGGGCATGCAGAATGCGCACGTCTTTCACGTCTGCCTGTCGGAAGCGGAAGGGTGGGGACACTACATTGTCGAAGGCATGGCTGTGGGCGCGGTTGTCATCACGGTCGACGCGGCACCCATGAATGAACTGGTGACGCCGGAACGCGGCCTGCTAGTGGCGTATGCCAGCACGGGCAGCATGGGTCACGCGAACACCTATCGCTTCGACGAAGCGGCCATGGAACGCGCCGTTGAGCAAGCGTTGGGCATGAGCGACGACGAACTTCGCGCCAAAGGCGATCGCGCGCGGCAGTGGTTTACGCAAAATCATGCCGGCTTCGCTCAGCGCATCGGCAACGCATTGGCTGAACTCAAGACTTGAGCATCGGGTCTCCCAGATGCTGGTCGATGCCTTGTACGCAACGCGTGATGCGTTCGGTCAGGGTGGCGCGATAGATACGATTGTTCGGCAAGCTCATATCGTTGACATCGACCTGCGCGCGCGTCTTATGTTCCAGATGCGCCGCCAGCGCACCCCACTTCAACTGCCGACGACGTAGACCGGCATTTTCCATGCGCGCGGCGAGTTCGCGATCTTCCGCGCCGTAACCTTCCATCCGTTCGTCGAAGCCGTTGACGCGTAGCAAGTCGCTGCGCCAGAAACTCATGTTGCAACTCATCACGCGGCCGCCGTTTTTGCCGCGCGCTTTCCATCGCGCCAGCCATGGCGCGTGAAATGCATACAGTCGGCGAATGCCGTCGAAAACGTGAAAATCGACATCGGCCCACGGCGCAAACACAGGTTTGCCGCCAGCGAGCAGGCGCGCGGTTTCCTTGGCGGTGGTCTTGAAGCGGCCGCCCTGCAAAAAGTAGCCGGGCTCGGCCAGCATCAGGTGATCGGCGATGAAGGACGGATGCAGGATCATGTCGCCATCGATCAGCACGACGTAATCGCCCTTGCTCGCGGCAATGCCGAGGTTGCGGCAACGTGCAGCGCGAAAGCCGAGATCTTCTTGCCAGATATGACGCAGCGGCACCGGAAACACCGCCGCCATCGACTGCACCAGCTTGCGGGTCGTTTCGGTCGAGCCATCATCGGCCACGATCACTTCATCCGGCAGGCGGCTTTGCGCGGCGACGCTGAGCAGCACCTTCTCCAGCGCCTCGGGCCAGTTGTAGGTGATGACAATCAACGACACCTTTTGCGGCTTGTCCGCCAACGTCATGCACGAACCTCCGTTCCACGGCGTTGCTGGCTGTCGCGAACGCGCCAGGCCAGCCCCATGCTGATGGCCAGCGGCAGCCAGCCCATCAGCCATTCCACACTCGGCTTCTGCATCAGCTCCGGCGCATCGAACTGGAACGCAACCGTGGAGAACACCCACAGCGCCAGCAGGCAGCGGCCCGTGGTGGTGTGCCGGAATATCCAGCCGCGCCAGCCGACGATCAGCCACAGCGCGATCCACAACAACGCGCCCGGTATACCTACCATGATCGCGGTATGGGTGAAGACGTTGTGACTATGCGCCCACGTAAGATCGCCGATCTGGATCGTGTAATGGCTACCCTCGCCCAAGCCGCGCCAGGGATGCGCTTCTATCCAACCCCACGCCTGCTTGAATATCTGCGGCCGGTAGGACAAGCCGCGCTGCTTGACGTACTCCCAGCCGCCGAACAGCGTGACCAGGGCAGCCGCAACTAGTATCACGAGGGCACGCAGCTTGACGTGCCCATGTCGCGCGGCGAGCAACATGCAACCTTGCGCAACAAGAATCGCCAGCCACGACGCACGACTGAAGGTCATCACCACGAATACCGACAGAACGATCAATGCCACCGCCTGGATCACATGCATCCAGCGGTTTCGCATGGTGGTCTGCGCCAGCCACACAATCGCCGCGCCATAAGCAAAGGCGGCCAGGTTGGGGTTGTCCAAGGCACCGAAAGAAACCAGGCGCCCCTCTTCCTGCCAGCTCATCGTGTGCAGGGTGCGCCACGGAAAGATCGTCATCGCCGCCAGCGCACTCAACGCCAGGCCAATGGCGGCCCAGAACAGCAACTGCCGGAACCATTGCGGATTGCCGGCCACCACCGCCGCCCACGTCAGCACAAACAACAAGATGTAGACGGCATTGAAGACGTTGTCGCCAACATGGCCGTAGTTGGCCCACACCGCCGACGCACCCGCCCAGGCGAGAAAGACCAGCAGCAAGCGTCCATCCAGGCTTTGCACGAGACGCCGCCCGAACTCGCCGCGGCGTTTCCACAGCCACCAGAGGGCCGGCGCCATGTACAGCACCACAAGGCTGTCGTGATAGGGCTTGCCCGGGTTCCACACCTTGTCGCCCACCGGGCTTGCGGCCAAGCCGACCAGCAGCCACCACATACCCAGCAACAACCAGTAACCGACCCATCGCGGCAGGTCGGACTGGATCCGGAATCGGCGTTCACGGATAGGAGAAACGGTTGGCGCTTTCATTTGCATGCTGGTGCGAACTTCCCAATCATCTACGGCACAACGTCCATCACGCCTTTTGGTTACCAAGGCGCATTCTGCCGAACCAGCCCCAATACCCGTGCATGGTGCCTAACTGGAGCTGAAACGCAATGAACTCTTGCATCGCGCGCCCCTTTCCTGTGACAGGGTGTCAATTTTCCCGGTCTCCCGTCTTGCACGCGCTGCGCATCATGACAAGTTCCTAACGCACCGGCGCCCAAGGGCCTTCCGCTAGAATGCCGGCATGGCGCTTCTTCTCCCCTTAACGCTCGTTGTGATCACCCGCAATGAGGCGCAAAAAATAGCGCGCTGCTTGGACAGCGTGCCCTTTGCCGCCGAAAAGCTAGTGGTAGACAGCGGCAGCACCGACGACACCGTGGCCATCGCCCAGGCGCATGGCGCACGCGTGGTGCATCAGGACTGGCTGGGCTTCGGCCCGCAGCGCAACGTCGCGGCCACACACTGCAGCCATTCGTGGATTCTTGCGCTGGACGCCGACGAATACCTCACGCCCGAACTCGTCGAAGAAATGCAACAACGTTTGCCCGCACTGATGCAGAGCGACGCGGCGGCAGCGATCCTGCGCCGGCATCTGATCTACATGGGCAAGCCGATGCGCTGGTATCGCCCCGCGGTGGGCGAGAAGATGGCGCGCCTCT
Organism: Vulcanimicrobiota bacterium; assembly: GCA_903970555.1. Lineage (GTDB taxonomy): Bacteria > Pseudomonadota > Gammaproteobacteria > Xanthomonadales > Rhodanobacteraceae > Dyella_B. The sequence continues at coordinate 3,422 of CAJCJD010000005.1, read as the reverse complement.
ACCATCGCGATCGCGCTCGCTGGGCCGATGTGCGTGTGCACGAATCCCTGCAGTTCCAAGGTACGTCGGTCACGCTGAAGTCGCCTTTCCTGCACGACAACAACCCGAGCCTGGTCGAGAAACAGCTCAAGGTGTTGCTGTATTCGGAGCTGAAGTGCCGCGACTGGCTGGACAAGAACAAACCCACCCGAATGTGGCAGACACCATTCGTGTACGTGCTGGCGTTTTTGAAGGATTACCTGCTGCGCCTGGGCTTTCTCGACGGTTGGCGCGGTTATGCCATCGCGCACACGGCGGCCAGCTACGCGGCGTACAAGCGCATGCGCTACTACGAAATGCGCCAGAACCCCGTCTCCCGCGACACCGCGGCAGCCGCATTGAATCGCAGCGGACTCGATCACTGATATGGCCATGCCAGATCCAAAAACGCCGACTCTCAAAAAGCATTACCTGCTCTACGGCTCGGAACGCTACGCGCTCGCGATCCTGCGCCCTGTGCAAGATGCAATCCGCGCACGCGGTGAGGAAGCTGCCTGGTTCTTCGATGGCCCCGGTGCCGAAGATCTGGTCGAAGGCGAACGCCTGCTCACGGTGCAGGAAGTGCGTCGCTGGAATCCGATCGCGGTAATCACGCCCGGCAATCATCTGCCGCATTTTTTCCCGGGCGTGAAGGTAGAGACCTTCCACGGCTTCAATGCAGGCAAGCCGAAGCACGTGTACATCCGCGGCTTCTTCGATCTGTACTGCACCACGGGCCCGCGCGACACCGCGCAATTCGGTGCACTGTCGAAAAAGCTCGGCCATTTCACGGTGACAGAAACCGGCTGGCCCAAGCTCGACCCCTTCATGAAGAAGATCGCCGGCCCGCTGCCGCCCGTGCGTAAGCCACCGGTGATTCTGTATCACTCCACGTTCTCGCCTTCGTGGAGCGCGGCCGAAACGTTGTATGAAGAAGTAAAACGCCTGTCGCGCGATGGCCGCTGGCGCTGGATCGTTTCGTTCCATCCCAAGATGAACCCCGAGACGACAGCCAAATACAAAGCGCTGCAGAACGAATATCTGACGTTCGCCGAGAACGACAACATCCTGGACCTGTTCACCGAAGTGGACATGATGTGCTCGGACACCTCATCGGCGCTGAGCGAATTTCTGCTTACCGGCAAACCGGTGGTGACCTTCAAGAATCGCGCGCCCGGTCCGCAGCTGATCGACATCGACGACCCCGCGCAATTCGAGCCGTCGATCGAACGCGCCTTGTCGCGGCCGCCCGAGCTGATGCAGGCGATCAAGGCGTTCGGCGAAGCGATTCATCCTTATCACGATGGCCATTCCAGCGAACGTGTGCTGGATGCGATCGATGCCTTCATCGCCGCTGGCGGACGCAATCGCAAGTCCAAGCCGTTGAATTTCTGGCGCAAGTTGCGGTTGCGCCGGCGCATTGGCTACTGGGGTCCGGCGTAAGCTAAAAGCCAGTTCAGGCCCATAGCTCGCTAGAATCACGCCCACTTACTTACGGACGGCCTGACAACTCGTGTCGAACAACAGCTATCGCCGTTCCCAAGACCTGCGCGGCCTCTGGCCATGGCTACCGCTGTGGACCGTCGTCGCCTTGCTGGCGATCTTCTCGCATGGCCCTATGCCGCTCTATTCCACACGCACGCTGGCCGTTGCGTGGGAAATGTGGCGCGAGCATCACTGGCTGGTGCCGTATATCAACGGCGAACCGTATAGCGAAAAGGTGCCGCTGCTGTTCTGGCTGATCCACGCGGGCTGGTTTGTGTTCGGCGTCAGCGATGTCTGGCCACGCGTGCTCGAAGTGATCTTCGGCGGTGTGCAGCTGGTGCTGCTGTCGGTGCTCGCACGACGCTTGTTTCCCAGCCGCCCGTGGGTCACGAAAGCGGCGCCGTGGATGCTGCTGGCGCTGTCGTATGCATTCCTGTTCGGCCTGCAGATCATGTACGAAGTGCTGCTGGCCGATTGCGTACTCGGCGCGCTGCTCTGCCTCACGCCAAAAGTGGATCGCGCTGAACCGCGCTGGTGGTTGTTCGGGCTGCTTATCGGCGCGGGCCTGCTTACCAAGGGGCCGGTGATGCTGTTGCACATCGCCTTCCCGTGGTTGCTGGGCCCCGTGTGGAACGACTGGGCCCGCGACAATCGCGCACGCTGGTATACGCGCGGCGGCTTGGCGATTGTGTTCGGGCTTGCACTGTTGCTTGCGTGGGCCATCCCTGCCGGTTTCAGTGGTGGTGATGCGTATCGGCACCGTTTGTTCTTCACGCAGACAGCAGGGCGCGTGGTGAAGGGCGTTCAGCACGATCAGCCGCTGCAAAGTCACGCGCGACCCTTCTGGTGGTATGTGCCGTTCCTTGCGGTGCTGGCCTTCCCCTTCAGTGGCTGGCCGCGTGCTTGGGTGGCACTCGGTACGCTGCGCAGGCCGCTGGATGCGGGCCTGCGTTTCGCGCTGTGCTGGCTGGTGCCGGTGTTTGTGCTGTTCTCGATCATCAGCGGCAAGCAGCTGTATTACCCGCTGCCGGAATTTGGCGGTGGCATGTTGTTGTTAGCGGGCGCTATTGCGGTGTTGCGCGAGCGTCGCGTTGCACTATCAGAAAACTATTGGCTGGGCAGCTGGCCGCTAGGTATTGGCGGCATCGTGTTCGGCGGCTTTCTGTTGGCGTTGCCGTATCTGGTTGCGACCAATCGGCTTCATGGCGAATGGTTTGACGGCGCCGCGCCCTATAGCCGCACGTTCAGCGCCGCTTTCCTGCTGTTGGGTTGCTTGCTGTTGTTGCGTGGTCGCGGCGAAATGCGTCGCGTGGCGGTGGCTGGGCTGTTAGGTGCGCTGGCGCTCAACACGCTGTTTACGCTGACACTGTGGCACAAGTACGACCTTAATCCGGCATCGACGCTGATTTCGACCGCCGAATCCGAGCAACACCCCATCGCCATCGAGGGTAACTACGAAGGCCAGTTCCATTTCGCGGGACGACTGAGCCAGCCGATCACCGAGTTGCGTGACGGCAAGGCCATGCAAGATTTCGCCAAGGCCCATCCGGATGGCCTGATCATCACTCACCCCGACAAGCTGGACGCCTCCGCCTTGCGTTACTCGCTGCTGGTGCAGCCGTTCCGCTCGTCCTGGGTAGAAGTGTGGCCCGCGCCGACGTTGGCTGATCTACGCGCTGGCCGCACGCCGGCAGAGCCCGCGCAACCGCCGCAGATCTTCCCCGCTGCCAAAATGCAGTACGGCGCACAGCAGTGAACGCTGCGTTGATCGCCGGCTTGCGCGCGCAATGTGGCGGTCCGCGCGATGGCGCGTTGCTGCGGTTCTCGTTGGGTAACGCGTTGCTCGAAGTAGGCGATCACATCGCCGCCGCCGAAGAACTTCGGCGCGCGCTGTCATTCGATCCCCATTATTCCGCCGC
>CAJCJD010000004.1 GCA_903970555.1 Vulcanimicrobiota bacterium | reverse complement strand
ATCCGCCGCAAGGCACAACGCCGCCACTCCCACTTTTATCAGCACTGCTCGCACTGGTCATTCAATCGCCAACCCGGTGGCGAGCAGCCGCCTATCCATTGGCACCGCGAACGCTGGATGCTGGCCGCCACCGCACTGTTGATTACGGTGCTTTCCGGCTTTCTCATTCCGGCGTGGGCGACAGCGATGAAGCCCGTCGCCGTCGAGCCGGTAGAACACACGCTCCTGCCGCTGGCGCTGCCGAAGATCGAGGCGCCCACCCTCAAGGCACCGGCCGTTGAAGATTGGCGCGTCGTGCAGGTGCGCCCCGGTCAGACGCTCTCCGATATTTTCCAAGGCCAGGGTTTGAGCCTGACCGATCTGCAACATGTGGTGGACAACGCTGGCGATGCGACGGCAGCGCTGCACCATATTCATCCGGGCCAGGAGTTTGATTTCCTGATCGGCCGCAGCGGCGGCCTCGAAGGCATTCGTTTCGACAAGGATGAATCCACCCGCGCCATCATTCGCCTCGATGGAACAGCGCCCAGCACGCAAACCGTTGCGCGCACGGTGGAAGCGCGCGAACAAGTCGCGCATGGTGTGATCCAGGATTCGTTGTTCGGCGCCGCGGCGAAGGCAGGCTTGAGCAACGCGATGGTGATCAAGCTCGCCGACCTGTTCAAGTACGACGTGGACTTCGTGCAGGATTTGCGCGTTGGCGATAGCTTCACCGTGGTTTACGACACTGTTTATCGCGACGGCGCGTATCTGCACGAAGGCGATATCGTCGCTGCGGAATTCGTCAACCAGGGGCATCGCTACACCGCCTATCGCTTCAAGCGCGCCGATGGCAGCGAAGGCTGGTTCAGTGAAGACGGTCGTCCGATCCAGAAATCTTTCCTGCGTATTCCGGTGGATTTCACACGCATCTCTTCACCCTTTAGCGCGGCACGCATGCATCCGATCCTTGGCCTGATGCGCGCGCATAAAGGCGTAGATTACGCAGCCCCCACCGGCACGCCGATCCACGCAGCAGGCGACGGCGTGATCAAGTTCCGCGGCTGGATGAACGGTTACGGCAATTTCGTGATCATCCAGCACGACACACATATCAGTACCGCTTACGGTCACATGTCGCGCTTTGCGACCGAACATGTAGGCCAGCATGTGCATCAGGGTGACATCATCGGCTACGTTGGCATGACTGGCTTGGCTACCGGCCCGCACCTGCATTACGAATTTCGCGTAGACAACGAGCAGCGCAATCCGCAGACGGTCACGCTACCGAAGCCGGAGCCGCTGCCAGGCGCGCAGATGGCACAGTTCCAAAGCGGAGTAGTGAAGCCGCAGTTGGCGCGTCTGATGGAAATCGACAACAACTACAAGCTCGCGCGCGCCGAATCCACTCAGCGCAGCGACGACTGAGCCATCGCGTGGATGATGCATCGGCGCTGTATATCGGCCTGATTTCCGGCACCAGCGCCGACGGCATCGACGTCGCGCTGGTGCGTTTCGAACAAAACGTTCCGCGGCTGGTGCATGCTTTGGCGCATCCGTGGCCTGAGGCATTGCGCGCGCAGATCCTGCGCGTTGCGCAGGACGAAACGAAACTCGACCTGGATGCCTACGGGCACCTTGACGTCGCCATCGGCCAGACCTTTGCCGATGCTGTGCAGGAACTTCTCGAACGAAGCGATACGCCGGCGACATCCGTGCGGGCGATTGGCTCTCATGGCCAAACGATTCGTCACCGGCCAACCGGCGAACTTCCGTTTACGCTGCAGATTGGCGATGCGAGTGTGATCGCCGAACGCAGCGGCATCGACGTCGTGGCCGATTTTCGCCGCGCGGACGTAGCAGCCGGCGGCCAGGGTGCGCCGCTGTTGCCTGCCGTGCATGCGATGCTGCTTGCACATCCAGGGCATACACGCGTGGTGCTCAATCTCGGCGGCATCGCCAACATCACGGTGTTGTCGGCCGATGGCCATGTTTCCGGATTCGACACAGGGCCTGCGAACGGTTTGCTCGATGCATGGTGCCTGCGTCATCGCGGCGAAGCGTTTGATCGCGACGGCGCTTTTGCGCAAAGCGGACACGTCGATGAAACGCTGCTCGCGAAGCTGCTGGACGATCCGTACTTCGCGCTGCCTGCGCCCAAGAGCACAGGACGCGAGCATTTTCATCTCGGTTGGCTGGACGCGCGCTTGCATTCGGCATCTTTGCCGCCAGCCGATGTCCAGGCAACGTTGCTCGAACTCACCGCAAGAAGCGTCGCCAACGCCATCACGCAACATGCCGGCGATGCGGCCGATGTCCTGCTTTGCGGCGGCGGCGTGCACAACAGTGCATTGGTTCGTCGACTGCGCGATCTGCTGCAACCACGCACGTTGAGCAGCACTGCTGCGTACGGCGTCGATCCGGATTATCTGGAAGCCACCGCATTCGCGTGGCTGGCTCGGCAACGCCTACTGGGATTACCCGGCAACCTGCCCGCGGTCACCGGCGCGCGCGGGTTTCGTGTGTTGGGCGCCCTGTATGCAGCGCCCCGCTCAGCCAGCTGATTAGTCGAGCAATTCGGTTGCCACGCGACCGACCGGCGCCAGCTGTTCGGACCTGGCGACGGCCAGTGCCTGCATGGCCTCCTGAAATGCCGCCTGCTCGCTCGCATCCCATTGCCCACTGGGAGCGGTGAGCTCGCTCGATTCACGCGAATGCTCGGCCAGCAACCCGTTGTTCTCGGACACGCCCAAACCACGTCGAAGTGCTTGCAGCACCACGTCGTTGATCGACCACTGGCGCTCTTTGGCTAGCACCTTGATGCGCTCAGCCATTAGACGATCGATGTGACGAATCATGATATCCGGCATATGGCGTCGCTCCGTGCCACGTAGCCCCTGTGTGCTCATCGTCGCCAACCTCACCACTACTGGCAATCACCATAGCGGCGATTCGTGGGCCAGTTGGCAGTAGCTGTGTGAGCGCTTTCAGCCCCCATTGGCGGAAGGGGCAGCAACCGGATCAAAACGGCGCCACAGGCTGACGAAAAGCAGCATCGCCGGCAGCACCGAAATCACGGTAATGAAGAAATAGCCGCCGTAGCCGAGCGCGGTCACGATAGCACCAGCGAAAAAACCGAGTACCTTGCCGGACAGGTTCACCAGTGAACTCAGCAGCGCATATTGCGTCGCCGTATGCTGGCGATTCACAAGCATGGAAAGGAACGCGACAGTAGGCGGACCCAGCATGGCTTCGAAGAAGTTCTGCCCGGAAATGGCCAAAGTCAGCATCGCCAGATGGCCTGGGTGGGCGATCAGCAGCAGGTACAGCAGGTTGCTGATCGCGCCAAGCACGATGCATCCGCCGAGGGACCGCCACGCACCCCAGCGCGCCACTGCCGCGCCGCCGGCGAAAGCGCCAATTATGCCGATCCAGATGCCATAGATCTTGGTGACAGCACCTATTTCGGTATTGGAAAAGCCCATGTCGCGATAGAACGGCCCCATCACACCACCGATGATCGCCTGCTCAGGAATCTTGAACAGCAGTATGAACAGCAACGTCAATAAGGCGAGAGCCCAACCATAACGCCGAAAGAAATCGGCGAAAGGATCGATCGCGCTTTCGCGTATAGCTTCTCGCCATGACGATGGCGAGAGGCGCAGCACCTCCGGCTCACGCATCTTCAGCGTAGTGATCACGGGTATCGCCATCACTGCCGCCATCAATATGTAGATCTGCGCCCAGGGGATGTGATCGGCCAAGATCAGCGCCAGCGCGCCGGAAACCAGCAGGCCAAGCCGATAACCCAGCGAGTACGTCGCGACGAGGGCACCTTGCGCCGAGGGCGGCGCGATCTCGATGCGATATGCATCAATGGCGATATCTTGCGTGGCACCCATGAAGGCGACGAGGAGCGTCGCCGCCACAAACAACGGCAACTGCTGTGGCGTTAGAGTGGCCATCGTCAATAGACCGGCAATGACACCGAGCTGGGCGAGAAGCAGCCACCCGCGACGCTGTCCCATGCGCCTAAGTAACGGCAACCGCCAATGATCCAGTAGCGGCGCCCAGAGGAACTTGAACGCGTAGGTCATGCCCGCGCTGGCGATCATCGTGATGTCCTTCAGCACGATGCCGTTCTGCTTCAACCAGAACGACAACGTATAGGACACCAACAGAAACGGCAGGCCGGAGGAAAAGCCCAACATACACATCGTCCACGCAGCGGGCTGCGAAAACGCACGCCATATGGATGGCTTGCTCGCTGATGGACCCGCGGACTCAGTCGGCATAGTCGACCGTGTAAGGCGCATGGTCGGAGAAACGCTCGTCACGATAGATCGAACAATGCTTGAGACGATCACGCAACGTCGGCGTGACCACCTGGTAATCGATGCGCCACCCCACGTTGTTCTCGCGAGCGCGACCGCGGTTGGACCACCATGTGTATTCCACCGCATCCGGCTTCAATGCACGAAAGCTGTCGACCCAGCCACGCTGTTTGAACAGCAGATCGAGCCATGCGCGCTCTTCAGGCAAGCAGCCGGAATTCTTTTGGTTGGAGCTCCAGTTCTTGATGTCTTCCTTGGTGTGCACGATGTTCCAGTCGCCGCAAATGACGTAATCGCGCTTGCTCTTTAGCCATTTGTCGAAAATCGGCGTGATCCACTCCATCACCTTGAATTTGAATTGCTGGCGCTCGTCACCCGACGACCCGGATGGCACATACAGCGACACCACGCTCAGATTGCCGAAACGTGCTTCGATGTAACGACCTTCGTTATCGAATTCATCCCAGCCAAGCTCGGTCAGCACTTTGTCGGGTTTGTGCTTGGCGTAGATCGCCACGCCGCTATAACCCTTCTTGCTGGTGGCATCACGATAAAAACAATGATGGCCATCCGGACGGAACATGGGATCGCTGAGCTGATCTTCCTGCGCCTTCGTTTCCTGCAGGCAAACCACATCCGCATGCTGTTTGCGCAGCCACTCGAACACGCCTTTATTGGCGGCGGAGCGAATCCCATTGGCGTTCAGGCTGATAATGCGCATAGGCCTTCCTCGTGTGATACGCCATGATAGCAACCATGCACGAGCTACCCGCCATCTGCGTTGCTCCCGTGACGTCCGCGCTGCGTCCGGGCTTGCTGCAGTTGCGTGTAACGCCGCCGCAACGCGACTTCGTCAGCGACATCGCGCCCTCGCTCATCGATGCCGAAAACTGTCCCGGCAGCACACCCATGGCCATCCTGCGCAATGGCGCACCCGTGGGTTACTACCGCATCGAAGCGAGTGCCGGTAGCGTGGTCGGGCGCGATTTCGACCGCCCCGCACTGGGGCTGCGGTCGTTCTTCATTGACAGCCAATGGCAAGGGAAGGGGTTGTCATCGCAAGCACTCGCGGCGCTCATTGCAGATCTTGCGACGCGCCATGCCGACGCGCGCTTGCTGGTGCTATTGGTGAACTGCCGCAACCTTGCCGCCCTGCGGGTTTACCTGCGTGCAGGTTTTGTCGACACCGGTGAGCTGTACCATGGCGGGCGTTCCGGGGCGCAGCATCTGCTGTGGCGCGCCCTGCCCTGATTGTCGACTATCGCGAGAACCACCCGTGCACGATTACCAACGCGACTTCATCGAACTCACCCTGCAGCGCGATGTGCTGCGCTTCGGCGAATTCACGCTCAAGTCCGGCCGCCAAAGCCCCTACTTCTTTAACATGGGGCGCATCGACTCGGGCGCGGCGCTGGCTCGGCTTGGGCGCGCCTACGCCGCTGCCGTCGTCAATTCAGGCCTGGAGGTCGACATGTTGTTCGGCCCTGCCTACAAGGGCATCGCCCTGGCCGCTGCCACCGCGATGGCACTGGCCGACCAGCATGGCCGCGACATCCCGTGGGCCTACAACCGCAAAGAGGCCAAGGATCACGGCGAGGGTGGCGTACTGGTAGGCGCGCCACTCAAAGGCCGCGTCCTCATCGTCGACGATGTGATGACGGCCGGCACCGCGGTGCGCGAATCCTTAAGCCTGATCCGCACGCAAGGCGCCACCCCTGCGGGCGTGCTGATCGCATTGGACCGCCAAGAGCGCGGTCAAGGCGAACTTTCCGCCGCACAAGAGGTGCAGCGCGACTACGGCATCCCCGTGGTCGCCATCACCGGTTTCAGCGATGTGCTGGCTTATGCAGGCGAGCGACCGGATCTGGCCGCCGAACACCAGCGGCTGCTCGCCTATCGGGAACGCTACGGCGTGCAGGGTTGAAAGGGCGTCGCTGTGGTGAATTCAGTCACGCTGACGCATACCTGCCATCCAGTTGCCTAGAACGCATGGCTATACTGAACCGAGGGAGGGCATCATGCATCGAATCGTGTTCATCGCGTCCATAGCCTTGTCGCTCGGCGTTGCTGGGCTGGCAACGGCCGCGCAGCCCAGTGGCGGGGGCGTCCACTACCGCTGGGTGGATGGCAGCGGCTTGCCGCATTTCAGCGATAGCTTGACGCAAGATGCCCTGAAATACGGCTACGACGTGATCGATAGCAATGGCATGGTCATGGAGCACGTGGGAAAGCAACTCTCGCCTGCCGAACGTGCTGCGGCCCAGAAACAGGCCGCCGAGGCAGCCGCTCAACAACACGCCTTGGATGAGCGAAAGCGCGCCGACATGGATCTGCTGAACACCTATGCCGACGAAGATGCGCTCAAGGCCCAGCAACAACAAGTTCTCGAAAGTCTCGACGAGCAAATGAGCACCACACGCGTCAATCTGCATAGCCAGGATGCCGCATTGACCGACCTGCTCAACCGCGCTGCCGATAACGAACGTGCCAAAGAGCCCGTGCCGAAATTCCTTACCGATCAAATCGCCACGCAGCGCAATGTGGTCGCCAACGAACGCGCCTTGCTTGAACGCCAGAAAACGAAGCGCGATGCGACAGTGCAAGAGCAAGCACAAGAGCTGCAGCACTACCGTGATCTGAAAGCCGCCGAGAAAGCCGATCGGGGTTACTGATTGCCGGTGGCGATAGCGCCACCGGCAATCATCATCAGAACGGCAGCTTCAGCGTTGGGTCGACCGCCAGCAGCTGCGCACGGAACACATCCTGGATGCGCTTGAGCGCCGCTGCGTTATCCGCATCGAAACGCAGCACCAGGATCGGCGTGGTATTGGACGGGCGCACCAATCCCCAGCCATCCGGCCAATCGGCACGTACCCCGTCGATGGTGATCAGGGTGGCGTCGCCGAAGTTGGCCTTCTCGCGGAATTTCTCGATAAAGCGGTAATGTTCCCCTTCGGCCATCTCGATCTTGAGTTCGGGCGTGGAAACACCCTTCGGGCAAGTGGCGAAGATATCTTCCGGCTTACGGCCTTCGACATCGCCCGCCAGAATTTCCATCAAGCGCGCACCGGCGTAGATGCCGTCATCAAAACCGTACCAACGCTCCTTGAAGAAGAAGTGGCCGCTCATCTCGCCAGCCAGTTCCGCGCCGGTCTCGCGCATCTTCGCCTTGATCAGCGAATGTCCGGTGCGCCACATCAAGGGGCTGCCGCCCGCATCGAGAATCTGACCTTTGAGATGGCCTGTGCATTTGACGTCGTAGATGATCGTCGCGCCGGGTTGGCGCGATAACACGTCGCGTGCGAACAGCATCAACGCGCGGTCCGGGAAAATGATTTCGCCCTCGCGCGTGACCACGCCCAGGCGATCACCGTCTCCGTCGAAAGCAAGACCCAAGTCCGCGCCTGTCTGTTTCACCGACAGGATCAAATCTTCTAAATTGTGTGGGTCGGACGGATCGGGGTGGTGGTTGGGGAAGTTGCCGTCCACCTCGCAATACAACGGGATGACGTCGCAGCCGATACCTTCGAGCACCTGTGGCGCCACCGCGCCGGCAATGCCGTTGCCGCAATCGACCACTAGCTTGAGTTGACGTTCGGTTTGCACGTCAGACGTAATGCGCTCGATGTAATCCGGTACCACGTCGACATGACGCAGGCTGCCGTTGCCGTCGCGATCGAGAGCGTTGGTGGCGATGCGCTTGTAGAGGTCCTGGATCGCGCCTTCCGAAAGCGTTTCGCCGCCGACCACGATCTTGAAACCGTTGTAGTCGGGTGGATTGTGACTGCCGGTTACGGCAACACCGCAGCCGGTGTTGAATCGGTAGGCCGCGTAATACACCACCGGCGTGGGCACGGCACCGATGTCGATGACGTCGATGCCCGCAGCACGCAATCCATCGGACAGGGCGCTGGCCAGTTCAGGACCAGACAGGCGGCCATCGCGGCCGACCACCATTTCGTGCAGCCCCTTTTCGCGCATTAACATGCCGATCGACTGGCCAAGCAGCTTGGCAACGTCGACCGTCAAACTTTTGCCGACTACGCCGCGTATGTCATAAGCACGAAAAATAGTGGGATCGACGGCAATCGTGGCCGGTGCTGGCGCGGGCTTCACCACGGGGCGAGCCGCCGGCTTGATCGGTTCGGGCTTGGGCTGATCTTCTGCAATATTCGACAACGTTTCTTCCTCAACAGGTACAACACGGCGCATGCCAGCATGGGTAAACAAC
>CAJCJD010000003.1 GCA_903970555.1 Vulcanimicrobiota bacterium | reverse complement strand
ACATCGCTAGGCCGCCTCTGCCCGGGCGGAAATCTGACGAGGATAGCCTCGAGTTGTTGGCCAGGCGACCCGCGCGTGAGCTGCGCGAACAGGTTCGCCGACTCCGCAAACCGGAAAAATTTCAACTGATCGCCTCGACACACCGGCCGCTGTTGACCCGGTGTGTCCACAAAGTACTGCACGGCGACGCCGAGCGCGCTGGCAATCCCGTTCAAGGAAGTGATTGACGGTTTGGCCAGCCCTCGCTCGACCTGTGAGAGAAAGGGCTTCGAAATCCCCGCCGCGGCCGCGGTGTAGTCGAGCGTGCGTTTTAAGCGTTGCCTTAGCGCGCGAATTTTGCTGCCCAGCACGCTAGCCGGCGTCGCTTCTTCAAGTTCGGAGAGCATAAGATGAGTGCGCTGATTCGATCGTCGTAACGGGGTCGCGCAAGCGTTCTCGCGCAACACGGCTAGTGCCAGAGGTGCCGTATCAATCGCTGTAGTCGCGCTGCCTGATCGAGATATTCCTGAACCGGATCGTTCAATGCGGTGTGATCCGGGTTTGCACAGAGGTGCCGCTGGTTCATGGTGAATATCCCCGCTAGATGTCGTGAGGTCATTCTGCGCATTGACGATGCCGCGCGGTAGAACCAGGCAGGACAATCTGAACCGGCGCACTGCGTTCTTTTTCCTATCTGTATCCCATGGTCAATCGATACAGTTGAGGCGTCTCACGAAGTGAGACATTCCCTTGAATTCAGGCCTGTTTTATCGGCGCGATGCACTGTTAGAATCGGTTGTGCTTCCAAAACAGGTGGATTGCGGATGTGGGACCGAACAACTCGTTACGGCGAACTTGCCAGCCAATTGCATGAAGAGATCTGCGCTGGTGCATTTCGCCCCGGCGACAAGTTGCCATCAATCCGCGCTTTATGTTCGCGCTTCAAGGGAAGCAGCGCTACCGTCACGCATGCCCTGTATTTGCTGGAAGACGCAGGCCTGATCGCGGCTCGCCCGCGCTCCGGTTTCTATGTTCGCGAGCGGCATCCCATTGTGGGTCTGTCGCAGCAGCCTCGGCTCGAAGTGGTCGCCCAACCTGCGCTGCCGGCGCAACGCGCCTTGCTGCGAGAACTCGACAAGCTGCACGTTCGCGATCAGCCCATGCTGTTTGCGGTGATCGATCCGGAGTTGTATCCGGTCGTCGCCCTGCAACGCATCATGACGGCGCAGGCACGGCGTAATCCTTCCTTTTTTACCCTGAGCGACATGTGTGCCGAATCGCCGCTCGCGGACCAGTTGGCGCGTCGTGGACGGTTGATGGGCTGTAACTGGCGTGCGGAAGACATCACCATCACCTCGGGTGGGAAATTCACTCACCGCGCGCTATTGCGAGCGCTCACCAAGCCGGGCGATACCGTAGCCATTGCGTCCCCAGCCTCGATGAGGTTGCTACGGGACCTGGATGCAATGGAACTGAAAGTGCTCGAAATACCGGCCCATCCCGAGCACGGTCTTTCCACGGATACGCTCGATTTCGTGCTGAAAAGGGAGAAAGTGGCGGCATGCGTCTTCACGGCGAACTTTTCGCATCCCACTGGCGGACTGATGAGCGACGACGCCAAGCGCCGCACGGTCGCGTTGCTTGCAAAGTATGGCGTGCCGCTAATCGAGGACGACCACAATGGAGAACTGTATTTTGGCAACAGCCGTCCGTTGCCTTTCAAGGCGTTTGACCAGGCCGGGCTGGTGCACTACATCACCAATCTAAGTGACCTGGTGAGCCCCGGCATGGCCTTGGGCTTCGCAGTGACCAACCTGCGCAGAGAGCTTGAGTCCATGCCGGAGCCGGCACCGCTCTTTCAGCACACGTTGGCTGCGTTTATGGCCAGTGGTTTGTTCGAGCCGCACTTGCGACGTTTGCGTCAAACGTTGGCAGGCTATGCGAAAACGTACCGGGCAGCGGTGCAACGTCACTTTCCGCGCGAAGCGTGCAGCCATGCCGTCGCGGGCGGCCATTGGCTATGGGTGGAGTTGCCGCGCGGGTTCGATTCCGTGGGCTTGTTGCGCAGGGCGCTCACGGCTGATATCGCGTTTGCACCAGGCCAGCTATTTTGCACCGACGGCAGCCTCGATCATTGTCTGCGGCTCAATATGGGCATGCCGCTGACCGATCGTACCGAGCGCAACATCGCTGCGCTCGGCGCGTTGATAACGGAAGAGCTGGCGCAACTGCGCACCGCATAAGTCCGAAGCCCGCTCAAACCTTCTCAGCTCGCAAAGCGATCGGTCGCCGCAATCAGCGCCCGCAAAATACCCGGCTCATTGTACGCATGCCCGGCATCCGGAATGAGCTGGAAATCCGCCTTCGGCCATGCTTTGGATAGATCCCACGCGGTGCGGGCAGGCGTCGCCACGTCATAGCGGCCCTGCACGATCACACCAGGGATATCGGCCAGGCGATGCGCATCTCGCAGCAACTGTCCTTCCTCGACAAACCCGTCGTTGACGAAGTAGTGATTTTCGATGCGAGCAAAAGCGAGCGCATAGTCGTCTTCGCCGAAGTGCTCTTCCAGTTCGGGGCTGGGCAGCAGCGTAATCGTGCGGCCCTCCCACAGGCTCCATGCGCGCGCGGCCTGCCGTTTCGCCGCTTCGTCAGTGCCGGTCAGGCGACGACGATAGGCTGCCATCAGATCGCCGCGCTCTTCGACTGGAATCGGTGCAAGGAAGCCTTCCCAAAGGTCCGGAAACAGCCACGAGGCGCCTTCCTGGTAGTACCAGAGCAGCTCGGCGCGGCGCATCGTGAAGATGCCGCGTACGATCAACGCGCTGACCCGCTGCGGATGCGTTTCCGAATACGCGAGACCGAGCGAGCTGCCCCACGATCCGCCGAACACCAGCCATTGCTCGACGCCCATCATCTCGCGCAAACGCTCGATGTCCGCCACCAGATCCCACGTCGTGTTGTTGTCGAGGCTGGCGTGCGGTTTGGAACGGCCGCAGCCGCGTTGATCGAACAGCAGCACGTTGTAGCGCGCCGGGTCGAACAGGCGCCGATGTTCCGGACTGCATCCGCCGCCGGGGCCGCCGTGAAGAAACACCGCCGGCTTGCCATGGGGATTGCCGCACAGCTCCCAATAGACCTGATGACCGTCACCGGTATCGAGCAGGCCGTGCTTGTAGGGTTCAATTGATGGATACATGTTCGATTCCAGGGTGTGAACGCCGGCGCATCTCAACACGCCTCACGAGGGGTGACGCACATGTGCCGGCGGGTTCATTCGCGCGAGCCGCGCATTGACTGGATTCTGCCCGATGAATTTCAACCCGGCTAGCCGTTTCGGGCGCGAGCGCAGGTGCGAGGTGCAACGCGGTTCGGCCAGGCCACCTCGCACCTCACCTCTCTAGGACAGGTACACACTCACGTGAAGCACCTCCCCTTCTTTCGTTTCGAATTGCTCGACCTGACCGGCATCGCACAAATCGCTCTGTGCGATCTTAAGCAGTTCGAGACGGTCTCGCGGACCTTCTACGCATACCCGCTTCACCGAAGCTTTCATCGACAGCCTAGCTTCAGATTTCGCCTTGCGAATCGCACTTAGCACTTCGGAGACCGCAACGATAAGCTCATCGAACGAACCGTCATCGGAACCGCTCCCCTCGCAGTAGCAAGCCTGCGCCATAGGCCATTGCGCGGTATGGACCGATCCCTCCATCCACCACGACCAGCACTCTTCCGTGACGAACGGAAGAAACGGCGCCAGCAGCCGCTGCACCACCGAAAGCGACGCCGCCAGCGCATGACGTGCCGATGCTGCTTGCGCCCCGCTGCCATACGCGCGCCCTTTCACCAGCTCGACGTAGTCGTCGCAATACCACCAGAAAAAGGCTTCAATGCGCTCGATGGCCCGGTTGTACGCGAACGCCTCCAGCGCAGCCGTCGCGTCTGCCACCACCGTAGCAAGGCGTTGCAACATGGCGCGATCAAAGCCATGCGTGACGGCAGCGTCGACGTCACCATTGAACCCCAATGCAAACTTCGACACGTTCAACAGTTTGAGCGCAAGCCGGCGCCCCACTTTCATCTGCTTCTCTTCGAAGGCGGTATCCGTGCCTGGACCGCCCAATGCAGCCCAGTAGCGCACACCATCGGAGCCGTAGGCATCGAGCAGCGCCAGCGGCGTAACCACATTGCCCTTCGACTTCGACATCTTCTTGCGATCGGGATCGAGCACCCATCCGGAAAGCAGGGTGTGTCGCCAGGGCGCGCTCTGCGTTTCGAAGCCGCTTCGCACCACGGTGTAAAACAGCCACGTGCGGATGATTTCATGCCCCTGCGGGCGCAGATCCATCGGGAAGATGTTGGCGAAGCATCCATTCGCTTCCTGCCAACCGCCCGCAATCTGCGGCGTGAGCGAACTCGTTGCCCACGTGTCCATGATGTCTGCTTCACCCACGAAGCCACCAGGTTGTCCACGTTGCACCTCGCTATAACCGGGTGGGACATGCGAGCGTGGGTCGATAGGCAATGACGCCACATCGGGATGTATCGGCGCGTTGTAATCCGGCTCGCCTGCTGAATCGAGCGGATACCACAGCGGAATCGGCACGCCAAAGATCCGTTGACGGCTAATCAGCCAATCGCTATTCAGCCCCGTAACCCAGTGCTCATAGCGTGTGGCCATATACTCGGGATGCCAACGGATCTGCGCGCCGCGCTCGAGCAGTTGCGCACGTAACGCATTGTCCCGCCCACCGCTGCGCAGATACCACTGCCTCGTCGCGATGATCTCCAGCGGACGATCCCCCTTTTCGAAGTATTTGACGCTGTGCGTAAGCGGTCGGGGTGGACTCATCAGATCGCCGCTTTCGCTCAACATATCGACGATCCGGCTGCGTGCCTGAGAAACGGACGCGCCGGCAACACGCGCATAAGCCTGGTGTGCGCGCGGCGAAGCAAGCCAATCCGGCGTTTCGCTCTGCAAGCGACCGTCTTTGGTGATCACACAGCGTGTCGGAAGATCAAGCTCACGCCACCAGATCACGTCGGTGACATCGCCGAACGTGCAGATCATCGCGAGGCCAGTGCCCTTTTCCGGATCGGCGAGTGGATGCGCCAGCACGGGCACTTCAATTTCGAAGAGCGGTGCGCGCGCAGCGGTTCCCACGAGGTGTCGATAGCGTGGGTCGTCAGGATGCGCCACCAGTGCCACGCACGCCGGCAGCAACTCCGGGCGCGTCGTGGAAATGATCAGAGCGTTGCCGGCGCCGTCGACAAAGCGCAGGTCGTGATAAGCGCCGGCAAGCTCGCGATCTTCGAGTTCCGCCTGCGCAACCGCCGTCTGATACGTCACATCCCACAAGCACGGTGCATCCTGGCTATACAACTCGCCGCGTTCCAGATTGCGCAGGAATGCCAATTGACTCGTGCGCTGCGCTCGATCGTCGATCGTGGCGTAGCTC
>CAJCJD010000002.1 GCA_903970555.1 Vulcanimicrobiota bacterium | reverse complement strand
CCGAGCCGCCCGCGCCACCGCCGCCACCGATGCTCTGCGCCACGATGCCCATGGAATCATCACCGCCGGTCGAGATCAGATCGGACGGCCAAGAGGTATTGGCCGCATCGCCCAGCGTCACAGTGACTGCGCCGGCCGCCCCGCCCGCCGCGCCGTTGCCGCTATGTTTGGAGAAGATGCCGCCCGCGCCGCCACCATTGCCGCCCGCGCCACCGATGCTCTGCGCGAGCACGCCGGCAGCGGCGAATCCCGTCGTGCTGATGTTGGCGTTGTTGAGATTCACGGTGACGTTGCTGGCGCTACCTGCAGCGCCGCCCGCGCCAGCCTTGCCTTCGGTGCCGTCGCCCGTGCCGCCCGCGCCACCCAGACCGCCGATGCTCTGCGCCTGAATACCTGCAGCCATCACCGACGCCTGCGCGACGTCGCCGTTGGCATCGATGGGAATCGTTGCGCCCGTCGCCGGCGCCGCAGCGCCGACGGCGGTGATGTTGGGTGTGGTGGCATTGGTCGCTTGACCGATGACCAGATCGACTTGTCCACCCTGGCCGCCCGCGCCGCCATCGCCACCTATTCCCTTGCCGATGTCGGAGTAGGCAATCGTGCCGTCACCACCCTGGCCACCCTGGCTCAGCGCCACGATGGCCGAACCTTGTGAACTGACGTCGCCTTGATACAGGTTGTATTGGATCGCGCCGCCGTTGCCGGCCACGTTGCCGGCAGCGCCCGTGACGGTGCCGGGGCCACTCGCGCCGTCTTGAGGAAGGGGTTCGCCAGCATTGCCGCCGGTGGACGTCAACAAAATCGCTGTGGTGCCGGGTGTACTGCCGTTCCAGCCGACATGGCTGATCACCGTGGCGTACTGGTTGAAAGTGATACCGCCGCTATTCGCGCCAGCGCCCGGCCGGCCGGGATAGCCTTGGGACAGGAGTGTCGCGCCTGGCGCAGCGCCATTGCCGCCGGTGCTCGCAAGCCAGATGGCTGCGTTGGGGTTGGCGCTGCTGTTGGTGACGCTACTGTTGACGCCACTGCCAGCGTCCAGAGTCAGCGTCACCTGGCTGGCTGTGCCACCATCGCCGCCCGCGCCGGTTGGCGCGCCGCCATCCGAACCCGTGCCGCCAGTCCCGCCGACGCTGCTCAGTTGGATAGACGGATTGCCGTTATTGCCACCCACAATCTGCCCGCTGCTGAGTTCGTAGGAAACAGAATCGGCGTTGCCACCCGTTTGGCCACTTTGATCAGGCCCTGAAGCGCCGATCTGGTTGACGTTGATCGTTGAGGTATTGGGCGCCGGCAGGTTCGCCGATGGCGGCGCCGCCACGGCGACATTGCCCACCATCGCGACGCCGACGCTACTCGTTGTCGCCATCCAGAACGCGAGTGAACGATAGAGCGACTTATGGGAGAGGCGGTCGAGGGATGTCCGTGCGCAAGAGCGCGTCGTAAGGGGCTTGGCCATGGTCGGAATCAAGGGAGTGAGGGAATCGATCCATCATCCGGACTCCGGCCAGAACGCTCTTCCGATTACGCAGCTTTGTTTCTGTTTCGCACGAAAATAGGAGGGCCGTGTTTTTTACGGCCGCACCTGTCCAAGCTCATCGGCAGCTGGCACCGAGAGCTTCAGTTGGTGCCGTGGACTTCGACGCCCATGGTTGGCTTGGGTCCAATCTCTTGACTGTCAGCCGACGCAAGCATGGCTTCGAACAGGTCGTCGGTGGTCGTACCTTCCGGAGCGACGTTCAGTAGCGCTTTTAGACGTCCATCCAAAAGCAGCAAGGTGTAGCCGTGTATCAAAGACCAGCCGCCCACCATCTTGCCCAGTTGTTCGACCGATGGTTTATCGGCCGGTATGCCGCGAGATTCGGCCAGGATTTCCAGCAGATGCATACGAGCTTCCTTGAAAGAGGGACGGCTGCCATCCAATCGGTCGGCACGAAACATCAGCTGAAACAGTGCGGGATTGTCGATCGCGAAGGCGAGATAAGCGCGGGCGCCATCCCAGCGTCGAGCGCTTGGATCCTCAAGGGCGTCTTTGATGCGCCCGGCAAATCGTCGAAAACCGTCGGCGGCCAGATCGGTAAGCAACCCCGTCAGGTCTCCAAAGTGGTGGGATGGCGCGGCATGTGACACACCGGCTTCCCGCGCCGCGGCGCGTAGCGTCAGGGCGTTCAACCCGTCGCGTTTCAGGATCGTCTCAGCCGCGTCGAGAAGGGCTTCCCGCAAGGCGCCGTGGTGGTAGGGGGCGGTTTTCATGCCGCGCATCTTACCACTGTAAAAATATTTCTTGACAAGGGGTTGCCTCGCACCCAAACTATCTAGACAACGTAAAGATTGACTGCCTGCGAGAGACGTTGTTGGTGGCGCCATGGCGTGCCAACGACGGCTTCGGCGCTGGCTCAAGGGGTACCAAACCGAATGCCAGCCGGCCATCGTCGCCGGGGAGATGGGACATGTTTAGCGTTTCCAGCCAGCTCGAATCCGTGCCGAAGTCCGTGCGCCGTCATGTTTCGGCTGCGGCCCTCGATCCTTCGACGGTCGCTCGTGGCCTCACGTCATTCGATGGCCCGGTCGCCGTGGTGTGCCGGAGATCGGCAGGCGAAGTGGGCGAATCGGCACCGACACCGAATGCTTCGGTCGTGCTGCGCTTCTTCTTCGGCAGATGCCGGCTCAGCGTAAACGTTGGTTCGCAGTGGTATGACTGTGGCGAGGCCGTCGACGGCCTCGTTCACGTAAGCCGTCCAAATCAGGTGGTTCGAACCCAATGGCTTTGCGACGGTGAGGAACTCGTCCTTACCGTTCCGCACAGCTACTGGCGCGAACGTGTGACGGATGGCATGCGCGCCGTCATGACCCAGGGAAAACTGCAAAGGTACGCGGACCCTTTGTTGAAGCAGCTGGTCAGCATGTTGGTGACGTCCACGCTGGAAGGCATGCACGCGTCATTCGCGGCACCGTTGATCGATACGATGTTGGCGAGAGTCGTCGACCTGTGCATCCGCTGCGCGGAGCGTAAAGCGCAAAACCCTCATCGGAACGCACTGCCCGCCTTTCGCGTGGAGCGTGTGGCGAACTACGTTCGGGAACATCTTTCCGAGATCATCACGCTGAACGATATGGCTGAAGCCGCGGGCATGTCCTCCATGCATTTCGCCGCGCTATTTCGTGAAGCGACAGGCCTGCGTCCGCATCACTACTTGTTGGAGCAACGCGTTCTGCACGCGAAGGAATTGATGACGCGCACGCCGTGGCCGCTCTGCGATATCGCCGCTGGTGCGGGATTCAGCACGCAGGCGCATTTCACCACCGTCTTCAAGCGAATTGCAGGCACCACGCCGGGACAGTGGCGCTTTAGTCGCACGCCGTAACTGCTGTCGTCAGCTACCCCTCACTGCATTCAACGTCTCGTAGGTATCATCGACATGAAATTGATTCTTGGATTTCTACCCTTTCTCGCATTCGCGCTGATAAGCGCCGCGGGCTATTCAAAACTCGCTCTACTCGCAGGCGCCGTCATCGCTGGTGTCGGCATCGTGCGTGACGCAACTTCGCCGGGAAAAAAGCCGAAGACGCTGGAGGTTGGCACATTTATTCTCTTCAGCGCTTTGGCAATCGTTGCGTGGCTCGCTGGCGTAGACTTATCCGTAGCACTCGTGCGCATCTGCGTCGACGCGGGGCTCCTCGTCATCGTGCTCGCCACGATTGCGATAGGTAGACCTTTCACCTTGGAGTACGCCAAGGAACGCATTTCTCCATCGCAATGGACCCATGCCAGCTTTGTCGAAACGAACAAGGTGATCTCGGGAGTATGGGGAGCTGCGTTTGCAGTGGTGGTGGCCGCTGACATGGCGTTCTGGCGCCATGCGATTCCGGTCCATTCCATCGCAATCATCATCGGGGGTGCCTTGTACGCCGCCTACCGTTTCACGAACTGGTATCCGCGACATAAGCGCGAGCAAGCTGTAAGTCAGCGATAAAGCCAAGTCACATCTCGACTCTCTTACCCATGCTTTTAATACGTGAGGCTCTCACATGAATCGGAATATTTTGATATCGGGTGCGGGCGTCACCGGCCTGGCACTGGCTTACTGGTTGGATCGTGCGGGTTTCGCTGTCACCTTAGTCGAACGCTCTCCGGCATTCCGACGCGGCGGACAGGCTGTGGATGTTCGTGGGGTCGCACTGGATGTGCTTAAGGCCATGGGCTTGCATTGCGAAGCCGATGCATTACGAACGCGATCCAAGGGCATGTCCACGCTCGACGCCCACGGCAATGAAGTTGCGCGGACCGAAGAGCGCACCTTCAGCGCCGGCAGACTCGATAGTGACGATATCGAGATCTTCCGCGACGACTTGTGCGAGCTGCTTATGGGTGCGATGGGCAACCAGGTCGAATTCGTCTATGCAGATGGCATCCAGGCACTCAGTCAGAACGATCAGGAAGTGATCGTTACCTTCGCCAGCGGCATCGAAAGAACCTTCAACTGTGTCATAGGCGCCGACGGCGTGTATTCCCATACGCGAAAGCTGTGTTTCAACGACGAGTCGACGTTCGTGAAACCGCTGAACAGAGTGTTGGCGTTTTTCTCCACCCCTAACCTTATCGATCTGAAGCACTGGCAACTCATTCACCGCGAAGCAGGTGTTGGTTACGTGATTTATCCGAGCCGCGATCAAAAGGAGCTGCGCGTTGGCGTCGGCTACGGCACGCTAGATGCGGAAGTATCCCGTCACGACATTCGCGCGCAGAAGGATATGGTGGCCTCAAAATGTGTTCGCTTGGGTGGCTTCTTTCCTCAGCTGATCGATTCCATGCAAGACACCGCGCAGTTCTATTACAACGAACTGGCGCAGATACATATGCCCACATGGTCGAAGGGCCGCGTTGTATTGGCGGGAGACGCCGCGCACTGTGCATCCCCATTCACAGGGCAGGGCACCAGTCTCGCCTTGGTCGGTTCCTTTGTTCTGGCGCGTGAACTGATCCGCCATCCCGATCAACCGGCGCAGGCATTCGCCGCCTATGAAGAACGCATACGTCCCTATGTGCATATCAATCAGGAGCTGCTCGACCTTAACCGAAAAGGGCCGATTCCCGACGAGCTGATGACGAAAGCGAAGAACAGTATCGATCTGCACGATATGTTCAAAGAAGTTGCCTGACGCCGGGCCACACCTTCGGGGCGCCGCTGATTTCTGGCATTGAATGTCCGTTTTCGACCCAAAGCAATGGGATGGACTCCTCCCCACCCACGGCATCTAAGAGTGCCAGACTGGAGTTGCGAAACAACCAGTCACAGTGAGGAGGAGTCCGCCATGAAGCTTACGCGCATAGGTGTCGATGTGGCCAAACAGGTCTTTCAAGTTCACGGTGTGGATCGGCATAACACGACTGTTTGGCGTCGCCGATTGCCGCGGGAGCGTTGGCTGCAGGCGGTCAGTGAGATCGCTGAGCCAGGGTGTGAGATTGGCATCGAAGCGTGCGGTGGTGCGCACCATTGGGCGCGTCAGTTGCAGTGGCGTGGTTATCGCGTGAAGTTGATCGCGCCGCAGTTCGTGAAGCCGTATGTGAAGAGCAATAAGAACGACGCCAACGATGCAGAAGCGATCTGCGAGGCGATGAGTCGACCGAGCATACGCTTTGTGGCGGTGAAGACCATCCAGCAACAGGATATCCAGGCGATGCACCGTATCCGCAGTGGATTGATCGAGCAACGGACGGCCAAAGGCAATCAGATACGTGGCTTGGTCGCCGAGTACGGGTTGGTGGCACCGAAGGAGTTGTCGTCACTACGACGCGCGATTCCCTGTTGGATGGAAGATGCCGACAACGGATTGAGCGCGTGCTTTCGCCAACTGCTCGATGGCCTGTGGCGCGACCTTCGCGCCGTTGACGACCGCATCAGCGAACTGGATCGCACGATCGCTGACTTGGCGCAAGCCGATCCGGATGCGCGTCGACTCCAACAACTGCGTGGCGTGGGGCCCATCGTGGCCACGGCGCTGATCGCCGCCATCGGCGATGCCAGACAGTTTGCCAACGGTCGGCAAATGGCCGCCTCGCTAGGGCTAACCCCTCGACAACACAGCTCGGGCGGCAAGGACCGATTGCTGGGCATCAGCAAACGCGGTGATGCATACGTGCGCGGCCTACTTGTACATGGCGCCCGCTCCGCGTTGCGAACAGCACCCGCCAAGGATGATCGATTGAGCCAATGGGCTACGCGATTGGCGCAACGCGCCCATCCCAACGTGGCCTGTGTAGCACTGGCCAATAAGACGGCGCGCTTGGCGTGGGCGCTGCTACGCCACGGCACCCACTATCAACCGGCGCTGGCCGCCGCCTGAGGAAATAGACGTCCGAAAGAACCCCATCCACGATTGCTAAGCTACCCGCACGATGGCGAACCGGTCGAACCGGCGTCGGCAAAACCCTGAAATGTCCGAGTGCTCACAAGCACGAGAAAGCGATTGGGAGCCGGCGCGCGACTAGCCCATCATGGCCCACCACCGCAAAGCGGTATGGCAGTTAGAGGCCGGATATACGTGTGCAGTCGACACGGACGCTAGAGCACGGGGAGCTTTGCAAAGGGGAGGAGTCCATATACGGAC
>CAJCJD010000001.1 GCA_903970555.1 Vulcanimicrobiota bacterium | reverse complement strand
AAGCCCCTTTCTCTTGCAATAATGCTTGTGTATGTAGCTCCTGCTTTCGCCGATGACACTATTGTCATTGGTTATGCTGGCGCGTTGACTGGCGCCCAAGCCCATTATGGCAAGGACAGCGAGCGCGGAATCCGACTCGCTCTTGAGGAAATTAATGCTAAACATCCGACGATTTCGGGCAAGCCAGTTACGTTTGTGCTTGACGCGGAGGATGACCAAGCTGACCCGAAAATGGCGACAATTGTGGCTCAGCGGTTTGTAGATCATGGCGTCAGCGCAGTAATCGGTCACCAAAATTCCGGCACTTCGATCGCGGTCGCAAAACTCTACTCAGGCGCGAACATAGCAGAACTTACACCTTCCGCAACTAATCCACAGTTCACGCATCTTGGGTTTCGAACAACTTTCCGCATGTTGGCGAATGACAGCTTTCTCGGAGAAGCAATATCCAACTATGCCGTACAGCAACTTCACGTTCGTCGTGTAGCCGTCGTTGACGATCGCACATCCTATGGCCAAGGAATCGCTGATGTTTTTGTCGATGCCATAGGTAAAGCGGGGATCGACGTTGCTGCGCGGGAGTACACGACAGACAAAGCGTTTGATTTCGGCGCGTCGCTCACGTTGATCAAGGCCAAGCAGCCGAATGCTATTTTCTACGGCGGCATGGATACGCAGGGTGGCCCTATGCTTAAGCAAATGAAAAAGCTTCAGGTCGATGTACCACTGTTGGGCGGCGATGGTATATGCGACGAGGAGATAAAATCATTGGCCGGTGACTCCTTAAACGGCAACTTATACTGTGCGGACGGTGGCCGCAGCTTGGAAAAAATGCCTGGTGGGCCCGCATTCGCCAAACGATTCAAGGACAAATATGGCGAGCCGGTGCAGCTCTACGCACCGTACGCATACGACGCCATGATGGCGATTTCTCACGCGGTCACTCACGCGCAGTCTGCTGACTCGGCCAAAATCGTCGATGCCTTGCATGAGGTGAATTTCGAAGGCGTTACTGGCAAAGTAGCGTTCGACGCAAATGGCGACCTTCAGAGCCCTGCAGCGACGATCTCTACTTTCAGAAATGGCAATAAAATCGCGCTTTCCGAAATCATCAAGTGAACGGTACTTTTCCAGAGGAAGAAAACTTCTGCATGTAAACGATTGGGATCCCCTCAATGTGTGCACAATGCGAGACGATGAGATTCGCAACCTGGTCACAGCGTGCCGGACCGATGTTCGATCGGACATTCCTCCAATTTAATTGTGTACCGGCTCCGGTTGTTTGGACACGCTTTTGTAGTTCAGGCGGCCAGCTTCATCAGCCTTTCCTGACGGGCTTCGAGGGGTGATTTGAAGCCCAGCTTTTCAAGACGCCAGTCGCGGTTGTATCGATCCTTGAACGCGACAGCGGCGGCACGAACTTCCTCCAGGTTTTTGAAGATGCGTCCATGAATAGCCTGCTCCTTCATGGTTCGGTTGAACCTCTCGGCCACGCCGTTGGTCTGCGGCTCGGCGACGAAGGCGTAGCTCGGCGCGATGCCCCAGAATTTGATCTGGTCGCGAAAGTCGTCCGAGGTGTATTGCGAACCATGATCCATGCGCAGCGACAGCCCGCGACCCGCGTCGGCACCCACGGAGCCAAACTCGCCCAGCAGCCCCTGGGAGATCGGCTCGAGGGCGGCGAAACGGTCACCAATTTTCGCGGCATGAATGCCGGTGCACATGCCGTCGCAGTGATCGACGGCGGAGAAGATCCACACCATGCCGTCGTCCACGGTCGCGATGCGCACGCCGTCGGTACCCCACATTTCATTGGGGCGATCAGTCGTAATCCGGCCGTCGTGAAGGATGGGTTCGCCTCGCGCTTGACGATGCGGCGAGAGCAGACTGTGCTCCCGCATCAGCCGCAACACGCGGGTCCGGGAGACACGGATGTCATGCAGGATGCGCAGCCGTGCCCAGACCTTGCGATGCCCCTCGCCCTTGAAGGGCGAAGCCGCCAGATCGTCACGGATGGCCTTGAGCAAGTCAGCATCGGGCATCTTCGGCTTCGGCCCACGCCTGCGCACAACCATCGGCGTCACGCCGGCGCTCGCTCTGGCACGTACGGCGTAGATCGTCGAGCGCGGGAAGTCGAGCACCTGGCAAACTCGTTGCAATCCAAAGGGCTTGCCGACGCTCACGGAGATCTCGTGGCTCATGTCGATGATCTCCGAGCGCTCAAAGGGCGACGGGCCTGCCGCTCGCGTTCCTTGTTCAAAATCTCGATTGTCATCGTGAGCTCGCCGACGCGCCGGACGGCCTCGTTGAGTCGGGCTTCCAACGGATCGCTAGTGCGTGCCTTCAGGCCTGCCTCCATGCCCGCCAGAGCCTGTTCACGCCAGCATTCAAGCTCGGCGATCGTCACGCCAACTTCGCGCGACACGGCATCGACGGGTTCGCCGCGCAGCAATCGAAGCACCACGCCACGTTTGCGCCCGGTCGACCAGCGTTTGACTTCGGCGGCGCCAGAGGCGCTTCCAGTCGCGCTACGCGCGCCTTCCAGCGCCTCTGGCGCAACTGCATTCGCATCAGCTTTCTTCAACATGAACTACTCCAGTTTGGAACACACGTTTTACCCCAAATCTGTGTCCAAAAAAACCGGAGGCGCCGCACTCCAATTTAATTGGAATCTATCTGGGGTTATTCCATAAGTAACGGGCGCGACAAGCCGACTATCGAAATCGCGCCCGTATGACACTGCAAATAAATGGTGGGGCAGTGCGAAAAGTTACGACGCCAATTCTTTGTTTTGAATACGTTTTACTCATCGCGTCTGGAGTCTGTATTCACAAAGTAATGATTTCCATTGAAAACCTCGAAATATGGCAAACATTTATATGCGCCCTACCCGAAATCAAGGATTCCCCGACACTGGAAGCGCGATTTCATCGAAGGCGGAGCATTTGTTCCCTAGTGGGTACGTTGGTGGAGCGAACAATTTCGTCCGGTGCTGGTGGTCAAAATTCACGGACCAAAGCTGAATCTGCACTGGCTGGGTCTCGGCCAAGTTCAACTCGATTTTCAAACACTTGTGTCAAGGCTTAAATTACGTCCAAGGGGCCAGCACTTACAGGGCTCGACGCATAAGGTGTACTGGATTGGCTGCAAAACCAGCGATTCAACCTAATCAACTTTCCAGCTTCCAAGGCCACCTCGGTGTACCCATCGCAGTTGCAGCCTAAATAATCTCGTCTTCCATCGC